>CAZYNT010000020.1:0-6568 GCA_964648205.1 uncultured Gammaproteobacteria bacterium | reverse complement strand
AACCAAGGGGGTGGGTAGTGGGTTTTAAAGTGTCTACTAAATAGGGTACGGTTCATAACTAAAAACAACCCATTTGGGTTGTTTTAGTTTTATTGAGATGGAAGATTCGGACAGGATTGAAGTGAGACAAGCCTGAGTCGCTATTTCGAGCGGCGAAGGCGCAGGCGAGCGTCGTTAAGCATCCCGGGGATGCTTAACGCTGACCCAGGACAACTGAGCTTTTCGGAAGAAAAGCGAAGGCGGAAATCCCTCTCTTTCCGCAGAACGGGACGAAGCGAGTATAAAAGTTCATTTCGTCCTTTTTTTTTCGGCATTTTAGAAAGTTCGAACCGAGCGAAGACAATATCTTTATTTTCTAAATTTATCGTCTTCTAATCAGCACCTTGGAAACACTAAGCCAACATTTCCGCTGGCGTTTTGAGCCCCAAACTAAGGTGTAACCTAGAGTTATTATAATATTTTAAATAATTATTAATTAGAGAAAGATACCTATCATAGTTCACCGGTTTCTCAGTACCGAAGCATTCTTCCTGGATAGTCCGATTAAATCTCTCGATGTGGGCATTGTCATTACATTTCCTGATCCTGGAATGCCGGTGGGCGATTTTCATCCTCGCTACACTTCTAGTAAACCAAGCCGTGAATTCCGGGCCATTATCACTTTGCACCATCACAAAATTAAATTTAGCACGTTTTCTGGCATTTCTCAAAAACAGAATGCTATTGCCGGCACTGATTTTCTTCACCACTTCCGCATACGCCCACCGCGAATACAGGTCTATTATCGTATAGGCATAGAACCTCCTTCCCGAACTGGTGACAAAGTGGACCGTGTCCAGTTGCAATAAATCACCCGGTTTCAGGGCGATTGGACGCGGCAATGAATAATGCCATTTCTTCCAGGGACTGCGGTATCTAATCAGATTAGTTCTCGCTAACGTTCGTTTGACTGATGATAGACTAATATTCATCCCCCTATTTTCCAGCTGTTTATGGACCACCTCGGCACACTTATTATGCTCTAATCGGACTTTCACTATCGCCCTAACCTTGTCTTCGGACAGAGCATTGGGGCGCCTGTGGGCTGAGGAACTCTCAGTGGGAATTACATGACTTCTCAGATAAGTTGGTGCTTTCTTGAGCCACTTGGATACGGCTCCTGGCGTATAGCCGTAGTATCTGGCCGTTTGGTTATTAACCCCTGATTATACCACTTTTCAGGCTAGGTGTTCCCAAGGTGCTGAACTATTGCGATTTATTTGACATTTAATTATTTTTATTGTAATATATTACATTATGAAAGTGATATTTGAGGGGCTTTGGGCTGTTGGTAAAACCACTTGTTGTGAACATTTAAGAGATAATTACGGTTTTTATTTTCTAGAAGAACCGGATCATAAAAAAGAGAAATTAAATATAGATAATCTTGATGATTGGTATTTAACAAAACATCTAGAAAATATAAGGGAAATAAATTTATTGAAACAAGAGAATATTGTTGTTGAACGTTCATTGGCATCAACGTTGGCATACTCAAAAAGTCGCGAAAAAAATTATAGGATTGATGGAACCGATTTATACACGTTTCAAAAAAAATATCAAGACATTGATGTTTGTGTTGTCTTGCATATAGATTATAGTGATTATTCGTTTTATAAAGAAAGTCTGAAAAATAACAGTTTGAAAGATTTTATTAATCAAAATATTGAGTTTTTTAAAAATTATGAAAATAATTTAATATATTTTTGTCAGAAAATATTTGGCAAAGATAAAGTTTTCATAATAAATATATCCGATAACGGAAAATTAATTTCATTAAAATCAATTTTTTTAAAAATTAATAGGGTATTATTTAAATAATTTTAGTATTATTAACAATTAAATAGGAGGATAAGCCATGTTGTTTGCAATTACAGGTATTGATGGAAGTGGTAAGAGTACTCAAATATATCTATTAAAAAAATTTCTAGAGAAAAAAGGGCACGCTGTTTCCATCTCAAAAGCTTATGGGAATGCTGAAAAAGAAAGTTTAGCTCACTTTTTTCAGTATTGGGACGATTTGACTATAACACTTATTTTTCAGGGATTGCATAGACAGCAATATGTCGAAGCAAAAAAATCTTTGGAAAACGGAAAAATAGTTATAGCCGATCGTTGGGATGAAACTTATTTAGCCTATCACACTGAATTTGGTTTCTTGTCAGAAAACCATGAAGTGATGTATAGATTAAATAAGTTAGCATTTGAAGAATTGATTCCCGACATAACATTTTTCATCGATACCCCGATAGAGGCGGCTCAAAGAAGACTAAAGGCCAGGGGCATGGATTTCTTTGACGAAAAATCTGCGGAGCATCATTTAAAAATGAGGGAATTAATCATTAATGTATTAAAAGGAAGAAATTCGATTTTTATTGATGGAGCGATGGATATAAATGAAATCCATTTAAGTATCATCAAGGAAATTTCGAGTTATTTCCAAAAAAGGAATTTAAAACTATAATTAAGGGGTGAACAATTCACCCTTTTTAAAAATATGATAAACAAAAAAGAATTATTTTTATTATTTAAGAAACTAAATTATGGCTATGAAGATAAAAATGACGGAAAGAACTATCGCTATTTTCATGCCATTAGAGTATTAAATTTATCAAATGAATTAGCAAAAAAAGGAGATTTATTAAATAAGATGAATCTAGAGGCATTATGGGTTCTTGCTCTTTTTCATGATTTGGGCCGTAATGAGAAACTTCTTAGCGATGAACAAATTGTCGGAAACAACACTACTAAAGATATACATAATGTCCAATTATTTATAAAATATGTCTTTCCCCTTATAGATGATGAAAAATTAAAGCAGGAATTAAATATAATTATTGAAGATTTTTCTTCAAAAAAATTTAAAAACACCGAGAGTAGATTAGTTAAAGATGCTGATGATCTTGATGAACTAGGAATTTTAAATTTTTGGAGAATGGCAGCGTTTTCCGGAAAACACAATCAAGATTTGCAAGAGACAATTGATTTCTTCTATAGTCATGATTTGGCGGAAAAACAGGAAAAAATAAATAAGCTATTTTTTAACTTCAGCAAAGAGATTGCTGAGGCCAGAAATCAAGAAATGAAAAAAATGATGGATAATATTTGCGATATTAATGACATAAACATCCTCGATTAATTATGATATTTATTTTTTGGATTATTTTTTTTAGTTTTTTTATTCAATCTATTTTTTGGTATTCTCATCTTTTCTCCTCTTTTAAATGGCTAAAAAATAGCCGTTTTTTTGAAGACAAAAAATCAGAAAAGGAAATTATAGTACTGATTCCCGTTTTAGATGAAATGAAAAGGCTCCCGGAAACTTTAAAATATTTTTTAAATAAATTTAAAGAGCTAAATTTAAAAATTGTCATTATAACGACAGAAAAAGAGCGAGAGTTAAAAAATAAACCGTGTTTTGATACCATTGAGTTTTCTCGAAAGATGAGTTTTGTTAATCCAAGGGTTATCCATTATCATTATCCATCGACCTCAGGAAAGATGGCTCATCAGCTTAATTATGGAATTAAAAAATTATCAGAAGAAGTTGATTTAAATTCAGTTTTTTTAGCAGTTTATAATGCTGATTCTCAGCCGCATGCCAAAACGTTTGATTGGGTGCTTGGAATGGCTAGTAAGAATAAAAAAATTCAAGTTTTTCAACAATACGGCGATTATACTAAAAATTTGTATGCTTTTAATGGTTTTTTCCAAAAATCAATATTAATATCGGTTGCATTGCAACAAACTCAGTGGAGCGTTGGAGCTGAAATATTTAGAGCGCTTAAACAATTTAAAATAAAAAATAATAAAAATATATTTAAAGCGCCATTTAATCATTGCATTGGACACGGACTTATTTTTACTAAGGATATTTTTGATAAAGTCGGCGGTTTTAGCGAAGAATCTCATAACGAAGATGCTATTTTTGGGTTAAAACTCAGTTATTTTAGAGAAACAATAATGCCTATTCCATTTTTTGATTTGTCTGATACGCCCGATACGGTGGGGGGTCTTATACAACAGAGAAAGAATTGGTATTTTGGTCCGATGCAAGCCTTTTATTATTATAAAGAAATTATAAAAGAAGATGTTGACGGTAAAATAAATAAAAAAAGACTATATATTTTATGTTGTAAGCTTTTTCGTAATGCTATTAATTGGGCCCTTGGTTCATTTTTTTGTTTCCTTTCTTTGATTATTGTTATATTTAATTTTAGCAAGATTTTATTATTGGCATTTATTGTTGAAATATTTTGCTACCTTATTATTCCTGAATTAGTTGTTTATTTTTATATAATAAAAAATAATCTAAGAGAAATCCAAGATAAAAAGATAAATATAATTTTTTTCGTTATTTTCGGAAGCATTTTTAATTATTTTCTTTATGGGTTATCGGCATATTGGGCTATTTTTGAATATATGCGATATATATTTTTTAAAAAAGATTTAAAAAAGGAAAAAACTAAAATGACATAAAATGAGGTAACAATTTTATATCAAATTTGATATTTGCTAATATTAATTATATCTATCAAAAAAGTTCAAATAGCGTCCCATCCTCTCCGCTAAACAAAAAAGGATAGGATAGAATTCGGCCCTTTTTTATCGGCATTTTTGAAAGTTCGAACGCGGCATTTTGGCATGTTTGAGTTCGTGATTTTTTTATATCGGCAATAACCATTTTCTCCGTTTACGAATTGATTGAGGCCATAACAGGCCAGTTCGAAGGTTTGTTTTAGACGGCTTTTATGGTAAAATAACATTAACTACTCGATGATATTTTATTAAATAGACAACTCAAGATATGAAAATCGTAAATCAAATTTCATCTGCCAGATTAAATTATGCTGGAGATTTAAACCCAGTAGTTGTTCGCTTATGTAAAGCATATCAAATCGGAGAGTTATTAAATTTTTCAATAATTGCTGTTGGGTATGAAGACTGCAATGTTTGCATTGAAACTTCCAATGGTAATTATGTTGCCAAGATATTTTCTAAGGAAAGAAGCCAGGATGATATTGTTAGGTATAGCACGATAATGGAAAAAGCTTTGACGGCAGGAGTAAACCACCCGCAGTTAATGAAAACGTTATCTGACGAAGTCGTCCATCTAGATAAAGATGCCGGAGGTATTTCTATGGTTTTAATGAAGTTTATTAGTGGCAAGACTTTTTTCGAGCTTAATCGGTCCCCGAACGAGGATGAGCTACGACAAATAATTGAACAGGCGGTAAAAATAAATAGAATAGATTATCACCCGTCATATCTTTTTGGCTCTTGGGCGATTCCGAACATCAATGTCATGTTTGATAATGTCAAACAATTTATTAGTCATGATGATTTAGGATTAGTGAAACGGGCCATTTCTATATATGAGAAAATTCCTACAAATGATTTGCCTCAATGTTTTGTGCACGGAGATTTTACTAAGGCCAATGTATTAAAAGGCGATGACGGGAAAATATATATATTAGATTTTTCGGTTTCAAATTGGTACCCACGTATCCAAGAGCTAGCAGTTATTTCAGCTAATTTGCTTCATGACGGCAATGATCAAGCATCTTTAAACAACAGAATAAGCCTTGTTTTATCAGAATACGAAAAACTTAATCCACTCAATATAGAAGAAAAACAATATTTATACGCCTATTCTTTAGCTGGTGTTGCTATGGAATTTATGGGGGCTCATCTAGAAAAGTATATCAAGGGAAATGATTCTAAAGAAACGGATTATTGGCTTAATTTGGGCCGTGATGGATTAAGGCGTGAACTTATAAAAAGTAGCTAACTCACTAATATTAATAATAATTTATCAAAGCCGTTTTTAATAAAATATTATTTTTATGGATACATCGAGGTTAATTATAAATACCGAGAGACTCATTTTGGTGCCGATTTCTTTAAATTTTCGTGATAATATTTTCCAAGAATTCACAAAAGAAATTACGATTTTAATGTTTCCGCAGCCATCTGGTAAAATAGAAGATACTATGGTGTTTATTAATGGCTCGCTTGATAAAATGAAGGCAGGAAAAACTGTCCAGCAAGTCATTACAAATTCTAGTTCGGGTGAATTTTTAGGATGTGCTGGCTTACATGAGATTGATACAAAAACTCCAGAATTAGGTATTTGGATAAAAGCTAGCGCACATGGAAATAAATATGGCAGAGAGGCGATGCAGGGTTTGAAAGATTGGGCTGATAAAAATTTAGAATATGAATATATTAAATATCCCGTAGCAGTTGAAAATATCCCTAGTAGAAAAATTGCAGAATCATTGGGTGGTAAAATTAAACGAGAATATGCGGATAAAAATCAGAATGGGGAGATAACGAACGAGGTTGAATATAGAATATATAAAAAAATTTAAGTTATCTTATGATATATGAACAAGACAAACAAAAACAAACAATTAATCATATATCAAACAAAATCTGGGGCGATTAAAATTAGAAAGGACGCTCAGGCGGATTGGCATGACCCCCGAAATTCGGACACAATATTCCATATAAAGCGGTTAGGGAT
>CAZYNT010000019.1:0-8008 GCA_964648205.1 uncultured Gammaproteobacteria bacterium | reverse complement strand
GAAAGGTTGATTTATGTGGACAAGCGTGTCCGAAGAAATGGGGTCATGCCATGATATTATTAATTTACCCACTAAAATAAATTATACATGCCTAGCGATATCCTCTCCATTATCATCCCAATATACAACGAAGACCGCATTGTCACCGATTCTTTGCCGCCGATCTTCTCTTTAGACGTGCCCAAGGAAGTGATAGTCGTTGATGACGGGTCGACTGATGAAACCGGGAAAATACTGAGATCTTTACAGGCGCGCTATAATTTCCACCTCATCACCCAGACAAATAACCGTGGCAAGGGGGCGGCGGTGCGTTGCGGCGCTTCGGCTGCCCAAGGCGACTACTTAACCATCTTTGACGCGGATGCCGAATATCGCCCTGAAGATATTGCCAGACTCTTGGCAGAGATAAAAAAACAACCAGACGGACTGACGGCTATCTATGGTTCTCGTTTCCTTGGCAAGCGAGACTTTTCTTGGCACACTCTGGCTAATCGCTTCCTCTCCAGCTTCACCAACCTCCTCTTCGGCAGCCGACTAACCGACATGGAAACTTGCCTGAAAATGATTCCGCGCGAACTATGGCGTTCTTTGGATCTGTGCGCCGACCGTTTTGATATCGAACCGGAAATAACAGCCGAGATTATAAAAAAAGGTGGTAAAATAAAAGAACTGCCTATTAGCTATAGTTATCGCAGCTACGACCAAGGAAAAAAAATCAGACCGAAAGACGGCTGGCAAGCGATACGAAAACTAATCAGCGAGAAATTTCGGCGGTAGAGATAATTTGCCGCTAGCAACAAGCTGTCTAACCTGATCGAGATAATATAGGGCGGGAACGTCCTTTTTATTTTTTTTAAGCGCCTGTTGCCAATTCTCAATTGCTATTTCCGGCTGCCCTAGGGACCAATAGATTAACCCCCGTTGATCATATAATCCAGGCAGACGATATCCGGCATGATAGGCACGATCTAGATAATATAAGGCTTGCTGCTGGCTATTATTATTTGATTGGGCGCCATAATACGAGCCGAGAGCGACAAGCGCCCGAGTATTTCCCGGATATCTAATAATTATACTATCATATATTTCCGCCGCTAAATTATTCTGGCCGGCTAAGACGGCGAGAGACGCTAAATCGAACTGGCCTTTAAGACTGGCGGCTGACGCCATCTGGCGCAGGCGATATCTAAATTCCCAGAAGTCTATTGCCGGAACTCCTGATTTTTTAGCTATCTCTTTGGGCAGCAGGATTACAGTATAGGGGTCGAAGTAGACAAGAGACCAAGCGGGGTCGCTTAACCGAGCCAATAAAAACTGCTGCGCCCATGGAGTTGTGTCGGTATGAGAAAAATAGATAGCTTTGAAGCCATACTCTTTATATTTTTTCTGCCAAACATCCTCTTCAGTTTGCATCGGCCTATATGTCTGCGCGAAGAAAGAAGCGGGATAGGCTTCTGGCCGATTATCGACAAATACTTGTTCCTGGCAAGCGAACCAAAAGATAAGGGCGCTGCCAATATCGTAATTATTGAAGATTGGACCAGACAATCCTTTCTTCCTAAAAAAATCTTCCGATCCTATTCCCTCTTCTTCCAGTCCCCAGCCATGCATATTTTTCAAAAACCGATTCTGTCCGAAAGGAGAAATGAAAAAATATAGGCCGGCGATAATGATCAAAATTAATAATGCTGTTCCTCGAATAGCCGGCCGAGATGCCGCTCGCCGCAGTCGGGACAAAAAAGAAGCGAAACGGTGGCTGATAAAAGAAAAATCTAATTCGGAGATAACAGCAAAATTCATGGAAGCGGTTACTAGGACGGTGAGGCCGAACAAAGCAATGTTCCGCACTGCAAAACAACCCAATAACCCGAAAAATAAAGCTATCATGACAACCAGCATCCGTTTCCGGAAACGGCAGAAGGCAAAAACTAAGCTGATGAGGGAAATTATAAGAAGAAGCCAAAATAATTGGTAATTAAAATCTGGATTAATGTGCTGAAGATAAAAAACCGTCTTGTTCTCAGCTACTTCATAGCCATAATTAGCAAACATCCGAAAAGGATAGGCTAGGCCACGCCAAGTATTGGGATTCATCAGGCAAGCTAAAATAGCGCCGCCTAGAGCTAGCCACCAAGCGCGGGAAGACAAAAAAGCATCATGAAGCCTGGCCCATAATTTTCCGGAACGGAGAAAAAAATACTTATAGCCCTCCGCGAAGGCGTAAATAGCTAATAAGGCTAAGCCGCAAAAAAAATAAATGTGGATATTAGCCCATAAAGCTAAAAGCGGCAAAACTAACCATAACAGGCGATGGCGACCTCCGCAGCGCACTCTTTCTAGGATACTCCAAACGATAAAGAGAAATAGATAACTAAATATTTCCGGCCTCACTTCAACTCTTTCGCTTAAAATCAATATCACTGGTAATGACAAAAAAGCCGGTAACCAGAAACCGGCCGATTTTTTAGCGAGACGGAAGGCGAGCCAAAATGTTAAAACCGCTAGGACGGCGTTAAAGAGCGTTAGTGCTTTGAATCCGCCGATCAAGAATATGGCATAATAAATTACGCCGGCCAGCCAATGGTGGTTGACAAAAGGATAATCCGGGTAAGTGTAGGAATAAAAATTAGAAAATAATAATCCAGGATTAGAAAAAACTGCTCGGCCATTAGCCAGATGACGGCCGATATCCGAAGTCGTCAAGCTTATTTTCTGAAAAAACAGGAAAAAAACCAAAAGCAAAAGAGCGGCCAAGACGATAGAAGGCCAAATTTTTCCGCCCGCATCTTCAGTTTTCCATAATTTGCGAAACATATATTAACATATTAAATGGGCTTAACTCCTCTATCTGGCTCAAAACCTGTCAAAATTTTTTTAAATAATTACTGGCTTAAAGTAAATAAAATAGCAAGAAAGCGGCGACAACTAAAAAGATGACGCCGAAAATGACGAGGTTCTTAACTCTCTGAATAGTTTTTTTCTTCTCAGTATCGCTTAAAAGAGAAAATTCTTCTCCCGCTAAACCCGCCTCTAAAATTCTGGAGTATTTGGCTCCCTTTCTTTTACTAAAAGCTCTATTAGCTAAAAATACTAAGTATATAAGCCCGATGGCTATTATTACCCAAATAAGAAGTTTGGCTTGTTGCCGAGGAAGGTTGTCAAAAAGAGTATTGATAAAAGATTTTTCTGGAGAAGCGGTTCGGTGCTTAAAATAGTATATCTCAAATAATGAAATTATAAGAATATAAAAAATAACTTGCGCCCAAATGATTAATCGTTTTTTATTCATATTTTTAGGATAATTTACGATAATTTTGATGATTTTTTAAAAATATATTAAACAGAAGCCTTGGCGGAGAGAGAGGAACGTAGTTGAAACGGTACTAAGCTTTATTCCCACTAAATTTATCTAATATTTCTTCTTTCGTTAATTCAATTTTTCTAACTTCTGGTTTTCGGCCTGTTTTTAAATATTTCTCCAATTCTTTGGAATTATATTGTAAGGCCAAATATTGTGCCGGCAAAACATCCTCATCCTCATCGAGAACATTCTTAAAATCAAATTTCTTGCCAAAAAATCTTTCTATTATAGCCTCATAATCGCTATTTAAAAGCCAGGACTTCATAACAATATTATCCCCCTTTATATTGCCGGCCTTTATTTCTTGAACTAATTTTTCAATACCGTTCCTTATGGCCGGCAAAACTTCATTAGCTTTGGCGTTGTTTGGTCTAATATGCAAGGAGATGTTTCCATCCTTTTCAATTTTAAAGGCTAATACATTATTAAGCATGGTTAAATCTCCGGATGTATCGCCCTCTTTTTTATTCCATTCTTGCTTAAAATCTTCGCTAATAGAAAAATCTGCTAATTTTTTGGCAAATTCATCTTTATTGAACTGGTTATTTTCGCAACTGGCTATAACAAAGTCTATTAATTCTCTCAGTTCTTTAACTTTCTCGGATTTTTCTTTTTCGTCCACTCTTTTATATAGGTTATGCATATTTTGCATAACCTCATTTTTATTAATGTCAGGGCCTTGTAATACTTTCTGATAGGTTTCAAACCCTGAACTAAAATTCTGAAAGGCGGTATTAGATAAAAAATCTTCAGCTGGTTCCTGTTGTTTTTGTTCTAGGCTTGGATATTTAAAATTTTCTTTCATATTGTTAGGGATTAAGAAAAAATTTTTTATTTTATCAAATTTTCTTTATGTTTATAGGGCTTAACCCGTTCCAAAGTTTGCATTTTTGCGGTGAGGATGGGGTGTAGCTGGAATGACTGTGTACGGTTAATAATATTTATTACAATTTTTAAATTAACAACTCATTTAAAATCGGCTCGGCGATACAAAACAAATTGGATAACTATTTTAATACCTTATTCACTTTGCCATCTCAAAAAAGAGTATCAGCCTCTCTCTTCTTTAAAAATTCTTCCGTATAAACACCCTCTAGGCTAATAAGTTTACTATCTTTAATAAGTGTTAAAATCTTATCAAATGGCGCTCTACCAACAACAACAATTTCTTTAACATAAGACCACTTTTTTGTGTTGGTATCAAAATGAGCTTTCTGAATTGTCTTTTTTACAGCACCATTAATAATCCCTAATGAAATGAAATATTCGGGATCGTTGGTATGAATTAAAACATCAGCACCAACATTTTGACCAGACGTCTCAAAAATTATTATTCCTTTTAGGGTGTCAATCTTAGTTATACGGCCATAATTTTTAGCAAGCGGGCCTAATTCAGGAACTAAGGAGTCTTGTTGAAGTAATAAATTTCTGATATTTATATCCGTCTTTGACTCTAGCAAAGAATATAATAATTCTTGCTCTTTATTTGGAAGAACACAAGTCCAACTATGGTAACAAGCAGGAACCATTTCTTTATTTGTTAGTTCTTTCATACAGCTCGAACCATAAAAAACAACTTCGAAATAACCATCTCGGTTCTTCGGCATAACACTGGTTACAACCCCCTTGAACACGCCTGAATTTTCATAAGCATTACCCGGTGGGTCAATAGGGAGAGATACGCTTATAGTTGAATATCTGCCAAATAAATCCCAACATTTTTTTATATTTATTTGTTGCCCTGAGGGCAAAAGAGAAACGTCTATACCATCCTTAGAACAGCCTTCTGGCAACGAACATAATTCTTCGACCGTCTTAGGAGTAGGCCCTGTTACGGTTGTTGAATTTTCTAGATCAACTTGCTGAGTCTTTTCATTGTCAGTGTTTTTTGGAATATTTAAAGAGTCTACTGTGTTTTCCTTATCTCTATACTTCAAACTACAGGCAGACAGAAAAAGTAGCGATAAAAATAAAAAAGAGTTAAAATTGTTGATTTTTTCATAAATATAATTATTTTTTAAGGAAGCAAAAAATAAATATAACGAAACGGGGAGCATCAGCAAAGTAGAATATGCCTATTATATTTTAACTAGTTTAATGTGCTTAAAATATACCATACCGTTCTACGGCGGTAAACCCTACACTAAAAAATAGCTTTAACATTAGAGCTATTTACAATCTGCGGAGAGGGTGGGACGCACTGGGAACACTTGTTTAATTTTTTTTAAAAATATTATTTAAATAATTTTACAGACTTTCTTCTAACTCCTTAATCTTTTTTCTAATTTCAATAGGAGCATCTTCCATTAAGTATTTAAAATCACCATTTTCATCAACTCTTTTATTAATAAATCTTTCTAATTCCTCTATATTACCGAATTTTTCAACTACCTTTTTTGCGTCTTCATAATCTTCCATATTTCCAGTTTTTTTACATTCATCCATAAATCCATACATATTAAACAATAAGGATTTTTTTGTGTGTAAGCCAAATTCTCGCCCTTCTTTTTTTAGTTCTTCAATTCTCTCAGAGGAATTTTTTAATTCCTCTTCTATCTTTTTGATATATGATTTTTTTTCTAAAACAAAGTTTTTCTTACCATCATTATATGCGTTAAAATTATGAATATTATCCCGTTTACCCTTAAAAGCTTCTTTGTCAATCATTTCCTCTATATAATCTTTTTTTTCGTTATTTGATATGTCTCTACCAGACTCAACTACATCATTCATTTTTACTTCCTTTAATTCTTTGGTGTTTTCATCGAATTTAGAAACCTTGCTTCCATCTAATATGTATAATGGTAAATTAAGATTTCTACTAATTTCGTATGCATAATTCATACTGGTACCAAAAGCTGCAAAAGTATTACCCGACTTATTAACGTTTATTTGGTAAAATAACCCGGCTACTTTTGGATTCTCAACAACTAATTCATTCCATCCATCTTTATCTTTTAAGTTTATAGAACTATCAACATTCGATACAATATTCTTTTGTATTGTTGATATATCTAAACTATTATCATATTTTGATTTTCTATCATAAATGTTACTACCAAGTGCCACGCCAGCATCTTTATTGTAACCCGCCAAGATATTTCCTTCTTTTAAAATTATTCCAAAATCACCCGCTAAAACTTGGTGCTGTTTATCAATAGTGGACACAGATATAGTTGGTTCAATCCCCAAAATCATTTTTATTTTTTCTTCGGGCCCCATTTTATGGGTATCAACTAATTTATTATTTTGCGAAAAAGATACATCGCCAACAGGTAACATTCCCATTGGGATAGCATGACAAAATAGAACATTTTTATCTTTAGAAATTTCAGCAACACTCCTTTCTTTTTTTTCAGATTCTATTATCTCTTTTTGACTAGCCATTTCATTATAAAAATTAATAATAGTTTGATCTATTTCTTTAATTTCAGAGTCGTCATTTATTATTTCCTCGGCTTCATTTATGGATTTATATTTATTCTCAATTGAATTTTTTAATTTTTCTAATAATTTATTATGCTCATTTATTTCATTTTGCTTGGCTTCTAAGGACGCGTTTATATTTTCGAAATCATTCTTTTTGTTTTTAATAGCCTGTACTATATCAAAATCTTTTTGATATAATTTGCTTTTAATATTATCTTTTGTTAGCCCCTCAGATTCAAATAGCTTTACAAGTTCTTCCGTAATTTCATTTCCATTATTAAAAGCCCTTTGAATTCTGTAAATAAAAGAATTTTTTCTTTTATCTAAACCTACTTTTAATTCTTCAATTTCGGAATTTATTTTTTCCCTTTGTTCTTGAATGTTCTTTTGAGATTCCTCATCGTTAATTTTCTTTTCTGTAGTTTCTTGCATCAATGCTTTTTCTTCCTCAATGGCAAGATTTAAATATGATATTTCGGCTGGCTTTTCTTTTAGTTTGGCGTTGTATTTGAATCTTAGGTTGTTTATTTTTTGTGCAATTTGATTACGGTAAAAAGCGCTATATCTTTTACTAAATTCTGATAACCCTAATCTTGTTTCTCCACTTAAATCTGTAATTTTAGAAATTTCTGATTTGGCGTCATTTTTAATAATTTTTGCTTCACTGTCTAATGCGTCTAATTTGGCACCAAGATCAATCTCGTCTTTTATTTCCTCTTTTTTAGACTGGTTTTCGAGTGAAATCGACTCGTCGATTTCATTAATTTCAACTACGCTATCAGGAATCGAGTTAAATTCTTGCTCAATTTTACTGAGTATCTCGTTTGCCCATTCTTGGCTATTTTTACTTTGCTCAGGAGAAGCGTGCCCTACTTCAACATCTGTTTCGTTTTTTTGAAATTTTTCCTTATCCATAATTTATTTCGATAACTTATTTAATGATGCCCTGACTTCTTTAATTTTTTCTTCTTCAATTCTAGAACGATAAGTTTTTATCAATATATTTTTCTTATTAAATATATCTTCTAATTTTAGTCTAAAATTAAAATAAATTTCATTAATCTTTTTAATACTATCAGTAATTGGCATCTCTTTTTTCATATTTTTATACTGCTTATTTTTTTAAATTACCACAAAATCCCTAAAAAATCAACAAAATCGCCCGTAAGTTCAACAAGTAAACGCAACACCTGTATAATTGTAGGTATATGCAAAAGA
>CAZYNT010000018.1:0-8112 GCA_964648205.1 uncultured Gammaproteobacteria bacterium | reverse complement strand
GGGCGTCTAGCCCCCAAAACAAAGCCACCGGCCGTATGGCCGGTGGTTGGTTACTGTAGTTCCTAGGGGGACCTGCCTGCCGGCAGGCAGATTATCGCCCTCGCCCGCCGCCGGAAATGCGGCAAGCTCGCTTGTCCAGAGTTGGCGTCCGACCTGCCCCCGGCAGGTAGTCCGACGTTTGCTTCATCCTTCGGTCTTCCGACCTCAGTCTTTGCTCACTTCCAACTAGTTTGATTCCCTCGCCTTCGGCGTTCGTATACAAAAAAAGAACGCATCGCGTTCTCTTTTTTGTATACGTAGTCCTAAGGTCTGAAATTTGCCAAAATTTTGATGGAATTGTTGGGGAAATTGAGAGGTGGGCGGAAATTTTAAGATAATTAATATTTGGTGACTATAAAAATAATTATTTCTTGACAACTATATTTCGCTAATTTTAAATATTTTAAAAACACAAAAGACCTCTAATATTTAACTCTTTATTTTTAGTAAAAAATATGCTATAATATAAAACATATTTGCTAATATTAAGATAAATTTAATATTTATTTTAAGTTCGATAAGACCAAAAATAAATAATTTTATGAACAATGAGGAAAAATTGTTAAAATATTGTCAAAGAAATTTAAATTTCAAAAAATTAAACCAATGGCCGCCCGAAGAATATCTATATGAGCATCTTAGCTTATGTGTCGTCGATGCTGTGTTTTCAATAAATGCAAAATACGAATCCGTTAAAAATATTATAAAAAGAATTCGAATGTTAGACGTGTTAAGTTCATTGCTTGGTTTTAAAGCTTGGACTGACGGCCAATCTGACAGTGTGCTAGAGACAAAATATTTTAACCGCTCAAAGATTGCTCAAAGGTTAAAAGTGGATATTTTGAAAGATTTTGTAAAAATTTTGTTGAAATTTAAATTTTACAAAAAAAGTGATTTTATAAATTTTATTAATCGTCAAGAATTAGAAAACGAACTAAAAGGAATAAGGGGCATCGGAGAAACTACTATTTCTTACTTTTTTATGCTTTCTGGGGATGAAAATACTATTAAGCCAGACCGCCATGTTAAAAAATTTATTGCTGACGGTCTTAATATCCCACTAAACCAAGTAAATGAGGACTACGCGAGAAATATATTAGAAAAAGTTTTATCGCATTTAAAAAAAGAAAATAACTTACTAAGTTTAAGGAGTCTTGATCATCTAATATGGAATTTTCAAAGAGGCCAGACAAAACGAAAATAAATATTATTTATGGCGACATAACGAGATGCGTTGCCGATGCCATAACAAATCCAGCCAACGAAACATTGCTAGGCGGTGGAGGTTGCGACGGCGCTATTCATGATGCGGCTGGTTCTAGCTTATTAAAAGAATGTCAAACTCTTAACGGCTGCCAGAAAGGCGAAGCTAAAATAACTAAGGGCTACAATCTACCAGCTAAATACATTATTCATACGGTTGGACCGATCTACGGACAAGAAAACGGAAAAGAAAGCGAGATATTAACTGATTGTTATATTAATTGCTTTGAAATTGCCAAGGATAACAAAATAAAAACTATTGCTTTCCCCTGCATTAGCACTGGCTGTTATAAATTTCCGAGAGATGAGGCCGCAAGAGTTGCCATTAGAGTCGCAAAACAATATATTAATACCTTTGAAAAAATAATTTTTGTTTGTTTCTCTGAGCTAGACTACAAACTTTACCAAAAACTAATAGATAGTAACGAAACCTCGGTCTGTATCCCCTTGAATTCCCTGTGAAAACGGGGCAAGCTAAGGTTTAAACTTAATTTCGGTATAATCTATCGGTGCTAATAAAAATATATGGAGATACTAGCTTTTTTTATAGCTATAATCATCGTTGGTATTTACAGTACATCAAGAAAACCAAATTCTAAAAATAAGAATGAATTAACAGTCTCATACCCTGTCGGCCCAGGTGCTAAGTGGCAAAGAAATTTAAAAGAAAAAAAGATTTTGAAAGACGGCTTTGAAATTGTTTCAGAAGAAAATATTAAAGAGTGGGATGCTATAAGACTATTTTACTTGGTTATACCAATATTTTTACCTTTAGTATTTTTTAAAAGCAAAAAGGTTAAAGTTATTTATAAGAAGTAATAACAATTTTATGAAAGACAAAAATTTATTAAAACAAAACCTATTGATTTTTACGGCGCTAATCTTGTGTTGGCTCTTATTATTAATTAATGATTTAAATTTCGATTTTCTCTTCAGCGGTTACATTATCTTATGGCTGATTTCTTTGGTTTACTCATTCTTTTTTCTACCCTTCTCTTATATTCAGTACAAACGGATAATGAAGGGCAAAAATATAGAAAAACCAAATAAGGCTTTCAGGATAATTAGCTGGATTTTTATCTTCCTATTTATAGCGCCTGTAATTTACGATTTGGGCTATGAAATATTTACTTTTTACGAGCCAGGACTCTCTTTCCTAACAAATATTTATATTGATGTTTGGGTTTCTTTTAAATTTATTACTTTAAAAGGAGTATTTATTTGGACTTTACATACCCTACCTTTTTTGATTGTCATTATTTTATTTTATCAATCTATTAAATTAAATAAGCGTCTAAAAACATCTTAATTGAAAAACTGCATTAGTATCACTGAAGAGCTTCTTAATCAGGCGTTTTTTGTTTGATAAAACCAATGGGAAAGAATAAAATAAAGTTATAACCTTATTCTGACGACGGAGATATCAATATCTGTTTACTTATACATGTCAATAATTTAAATAATTATTTTCGAAATCTTAACAAATCTACCACTTGATTTGCCCTCCATTTTCTGCTATAATGCTCTCATAGACTTATTAATAAACATAATAAGGCAGGAAGATAAAACCTAGCTACGGCTAGTCAGATTACGTCCATGAATTTAAACACGCAGTCTTCAATATAATAATGAGCAAAGTCTAAATCTTTGCCAACTCAACTATAAACACGAGCAATATATCCGGATATATGGCTTGTGTTTTTTGTTTGGCCGAGTGGCCGTCTTATCGGGGCTACTGCTAAGCCCCAGATAAGACGGCTTTGTCGTCTTTCATGATTCCTTTGATGTAAACATAGTCCGGCTCGACCCCCGCTGTTTTTTTCTTCTTCGGCGGATCCCCCGTGGGGGAGCCGAAGAAGAAAAACAGGGGGCGGCCGGAAATGTTAGTTAAGAACAAAACACAGCGTGCCTATTAACTTGACTATAGGCACACTTAACGCCGTAAGTATATGGAATACAAACCATTAGCTTATCGGCAAAAACTAATTAAATCGGGGGATTTATTAGAGATCTATTCTTATGAGCAAGCGATAAGAATAAATCACAAGAGAAAGAAGCGAAGAAAAACTAAAAAAGAGAAGCCCGAAGAAAACGAGTTAGACAAAAAGATAAAAAGCGACTTCTCGCTTAGACGTACAAGAGCTAATATTGTTCGCCTCGTTAATTCAAACCCAGAGTTAAAGGTTTTTATAACCTTAACCTTTGATGACAAGAAATCTGATGACGGTTCATTTACCGATATTAGTAAATGCAATTTAATCTTCTCTAATTTTATTAAAAGATTAAAACGCTATTATCCTGAATTACTCTATTTAGCCGTTCCCGAATTTCAAAGCGATTATTATTATCGCTCAAAGGTCAGAAAAGAGCATGGCGGAAATATTCATTATCACGTTTTATCTAATCTCCCTTATACAGCTAATTGTCAGCTAGCTGATCTGTGGCGATATGGTTTCGTCAACATTAACAATATCCGCCATGTTTCTCGGGTTGGCCTCTATGTGGCTAAATACATCGCTAAAGAGCTATTTGACGGCCGGCTCAAAAGCAAGAAAAAAGTTTTTTATTCTCGTCAGCTCAAACGCCCGGAAATTATTATTACCGGGCAGAAAGTAAGAATGTATCTTAATAGTTTGAAATCGCCCCCGGAGTTATTGCTTGATAAGCAGTATAAATCCGATTATTTCGGAGAGGTAAACTATCGCCTCTTTAAAGAAAGATAGTAAAAAATATCGTCTTTAATTTTTTCCTTTTAGAAAAACATATCCACGCAGATATGTTAGACATCGCTAAGCTTCAGAAATCGCTCGGTCCTCATGCCTCCGAGTATTCTGAAGCCGACTTAATAACTATTAGGCATGAAATCTATCAATTCGCTTATTTCGCTTATAATTTCTATTACAACCATAAGAAAAATAAAATTACTAATAAATATTGAAAAAATACAAATATATGTTAATATCTTTAATGGACACAACTTATAAAGCAAAAAGTCACTATATTTTACATCCAAGCGATTAAGATCGTTTTGATATAAAGAAAGCGGTGGCTGTTTCAACAAGGCTTTTTGCTAAGTTGTGTCCAACAGTTCACCGCTTTCTTTTTAATTATTAACCTTAATCCTATGTCAAAAGGAATTATTTATTACCGAGTCTCTACCGAAGACCAGGCTCAAAACGGAGTGAGTCTTGAACAACAAAAAAATTATTGTCTAGAATATGCTAAAAATCACGAGATAGAAATTATAAAACTATTTCACGACGACGGCGTATCCGCTAAAACTGTAAACCGCAAAGGTCTACAAGAATTATTAAGCTACTGCCAAAAGAACTATAAAAATATTGATTCAGTTATTGTTTACAAAATAGATAGGCTTTCAAGAAATGTAAAAGACTATGCCACAATACTGATGGCGCTTGAAGAATTAAAGATTAAGTTTATCTCCGCTACCGAGACAGTCGACAAAACACCGAGCGGAAAGTTAATTGGCACTATCATGGCTTCATTTGCCCAGTTTGATAATGATGTTAGAAGTGAAAGAGTATCGTCTTGTATGCTTGAAAAGATTAAGCAAGGCATTTGGTGCTATAAAGCTCCTCTAGGCTATTTAAACGCTCGTGACAGCCAAAATAAAGCCATTATAACAATAGATAAACCAAGAGCCGAGATAATTAAAGTGGCTTTTGATAAATTCTCAACAGGAGCTTATAAAATGGAAGAAATAAGACAGCTAATGAAAAAGGCCGGATTCAAATCATGGAAGAATAAAGAGCTAAGTAATCAAACTTTATTTAAGATTTTAACCGAGAAATTTTATATTGGAGTAATGACTGTTAAAAGACAAGAATATCAAGGAACTCACAAATCATTAATAGACGAATCAACTTTCTATAAATGCCAAAGACTAATTAAAACCGGAAACAAAGGAGATAATATTTCTGCTAGCCGAATAAACGAAACTTTTCCGCTTCGTCATTTCATCCTTTGTCCTAACTGCGGTCGCCCATTAACGGCTTGTATGTCTAAAAGTAAAAGTGGTAAAAAATACCCTTTCTATCGTTGCTATAACAAAAGTTGCAATGGTTTAAAGTCTATCTCTAAAGATAAACTAGAGGGAGAATTTATTTCTTTCTTAAAAAGAATAACCCCGAGTAAGGAATATTTAGATTTCTTCCGCAAAGCCTTAATCGATATTAGCCGAGAAGAAATGAGTAAACATAAAAATAATTTGAAAAGTAGTCAGAGTAAATTAATAACTCTGCAAACCGAAAAAGCTAAACTAATTGAAATGAAGAAAAAAGATTTACTTGATGATGAGGACTTTAAAGAAGAATTAGATAAAGTAAAACAAGCTATTAGCGATATCCAAGCTAGCGCCTGCGATCAGCCGAGAGATAACAAAAAAATCTTCAAAGAAATAGATAAAATCTTTAAAGTCATTGCTAATCTAGCTTCAACTTATAGAGAGGCTACTTATGAGGAAAAACTAAAATTACAGTGTTTGATTTTTCCCGAAAAACCCGTTTTTGATTTTTCAGAAAATCGAACACCTAAACTTTCGCTAATTCTACAAACAAAAAGAGAACTGGCACAAGCCAGTTCCCCAATAGTAGGCAACTGGGGTTTAAATAATTTCCCCGTATGTATATAAATTGTTTTTTAAAGAACGGAGGAAGGGGGATTTTGAATTATTGAAAATTTTAAGAATATTTTTTGGAGATATTCCATAGAAAATCAAATTATTTTTTTAATGTCCGGGAAAGCCCCTTGCTTTCGATTACAAAGGCATAGTTTTCTGAGTCAGAAGATATGAAGGCCGCCTTATTACTATAAATTCCATACCCAACATCTTGGTCTAGCCCTTTTGGCAAAATTTTAACCCGTCGGAGAGGAGCTTTCTCGTCTTCCGATAAAAGGAATGGCAATTTTTTTATATTCATTTTACTTTTTTTACTTTTAGCCCAAGAGGAAACCACGGCCAGAGCCCCCCGTTAGACGCGGAGGCCTTTTTTCAAAGGGTGGCCGGAGGCCGGGGATGAATCTGGGCCCGGACACCTGGACGTGAGAAGCGGCCAGGTGGTAGGCTGGAGATATGAGAACATTGCATCTCAACCACTCCACCTATCAACTCCAGTACCATGTCGTCTGGGGCACGAAATACCGATACCAATGGCTCAAGGACTATATCCTCGGTCTTCTGTCGGCCTCAACGAAGAACAGGTGAAAAGATATATTGAATGGCAGAGCAAAAAAGAAAAAGCCCCAGAAAGCGAGGCTATTCTGAGGAAATGTTCTCATAATCAGAGAGGAAACCCCGTATGAAAAAAGCTATCCGATTAGGATAGCTTTTTGAGTGCGGGGGGGTCATCTCTTTAAAATAATTTTTTTCTTTACCGACCCCTGTCTCAAATAATAGACTCCGGGCAGGGGTAATCGATCTAAGTTAATACTTTCTTCATTTCCTTGGGGAATGAAGCTCATAATTTCACACCCCAAATTATTGAAAATAGTAATTTTTTCCCCTGGTGTTATACCGGCAATGGCCAATTGGCCCTTGCTTGGATTAGGGAATACCCCCAGATCCTTTTTTGGCTGGCAGTCTTTTCTGGCAGGGCGGATAATATTTCCCAAAACATAGCTCGTATCAGGAAATATATGCAGATCCTGTTTTGGTTGGTAGTTTGTATTGGCGGGGCGGATAATATCTCCCAAAACATAGACCGCGCCGCTATCGCCCACGGCAATAAGGTTGTGCCCATTATGTTTTAGAGCGCGAATAATTTCCGGGCAATAAAAAATATCGGTTATGTTTAAATTTGCCATAATCATTCCCGTATTTCGTGACCGATTTTGGGAGAAGACCGAACCGGCAAGCCAAAAATCGTAATAATGATTTTCTGCAGCGTAAAAACTTCCGCCGAGGGCGAAAAGATTTGTATACCCGGAGGAAATATAACGGTCAAAAGCTGGGTATAGGCCCACTTCCATCATTTCGCCATCAAAACGAAAAGCCACGTCCGTTAAAAGAATATCATGAATTGCCTGTGTTATAGTCCAAGTTTCGCCGTTGTCATAGGAATAAAATTTCCCATACATACTATACGGATGGGAGGTAGATCCAGTAATCGTATCACCATTTGCTTTAGCGAACCTAAATAACGTTGGCGGATAGTGATAACCATCCGGCAAAATCAAGTTTGGTATAAGCGCAAAATTTTCTCCGTCATTACTTCTGTAGCTTGTTGCTCCCTTGCCGTCTATGAAAGCAAAAATCGTATTTTCATTAGCTGCCAAATAGGAGACATAGGGCCACAAAATATCCGGTCCAGGCTGCCAAGTTTCTCCGGCATCCGACGAACTGAATATTAAAGTTTTGGAATTGATGTATATCTTCCCCTTGAAAACAACTGGGGTAATGTTAAAGCTCTCCGGAATAGGGAACACCTCCCAATTAATCAGATTGTTGCTCCGCCAACAGTGGTTATTGGAAAAAATTATTGTCTGATCGTTGAACAAGATAATTTTTTTGAGATTTTCTGTTGTGTTAATCTCGAGCTTTTGCCAGATTTGAACATTGTACTGACAAAATACTGGTAGCAGAATTACCGCGAATACCAGGGAGAGAACAATTTTTTTCATTTCCTTTATTTTTTTGTAAAAGAATGTAAAGCCGTTCCGTTTCCCAACGGATTAGGCCAGCTATTTCTAGCGTTAAATTATAATATCATTTACTGATAAAAATGTCAATATTCCTGGGCGTAAGTTCAACAAGTAAACGCAACACCTGTATAATTGTAGGTATATGCAAAA
>CAZYNT010000017.1:0-8820 GCA_964648205.1 uncultured Gammaproteobacteria bacterium | reverse complement strand
GGATCCTTTTTGCAAGATTCTGCGCAGACGATCATCATGATGACCAGAACTGCAAAATACAATATCTTTTTCATCGTTTATATCTATTTTTTGGGTTTTTAACGAACAAAATTAATTTTTTCTTTATAACTTAATTATACTCCAATTATACTACTTTTTGAATATTTTGTCAACATCTTAAGAAATTATTGTCAAGAGGGTAAAATTTCTACACTAACTGTCATTTTTAGATATTAACCGTTAAAATTCCTTGACCCTATTTTTTAAAATTGTTATAATTATCTTAAGTTAATAAACTAAACATAAACAGTACCGGCGATTAGTCTGGTTTGTTTATGTGATTTATCTATTTTATGAAAAAAACATTTGTCGGTCCGCTTATCACAATTATTATTCTAATATTGTTAGCGGCCATGTTCGTTTATTTTTATATCTCTTTAAACCGCATGGATAAGAAAATCATAGCTGTCCAGCAGGCGGCCGTAGAAGATTCAGCCAAGATCAGCGCGATCGTTAACTTCTTTAATTCCGCTAACAATGCCCAGACCAATAAATAATAAAATAATAAATAATAAAAAAACTATGAGAAGAGAATTTGTGTTTCCTCTAATCGTCGGCATTATTTTAGGCGCCCTTGTGATGATATTTTGGCAATTCAATGCCCGCTTAAATAATGTGAGGGTTGCCTTGACTCAATTAGAGCAGGTAACCGTCCAAAATACCAAGACCGTTAACGATGTGGTCGCTTTTATCAATCAAGCGACTGGCGCCAATAAGGCCGCCGGACAAACGTCCGGCACTCCGACTAAAGAATAAACTAGACTATTTTTCCGGAAAAGCCCTGCCAAAAGCAGGGCTTTTATGTTATAATTATTAGGTATTATATGACAAAATCAGAAGCCAAAAAACGTTTGGATAAGCTAAAGGCGGAGATCGATTATCACCGTTATAATTTTAGCGTCCACGATCGGGAAACCATAACTCCGGCGGCCTTGGATAGCTTGAAAAATGAATTATTCAAGCTGGAAAACGAATTCCCGGATTTGATTACTCCTGATTCGCCGACTCAGCGCGTCGCCGGCAAACCGCTCGGTAAATTTAAAAAATCAATCCATTCTCAGCCCATGATTTCCTTGTTTGATGCTTTTACTGAAGACGATATGCGCTCCTGGGAAGAAAGGAACAATAATTATTTAAAACGGGAGCTAAAGGCGGAATATTATTGCGAATTAAAATTGGATGGCTTGGCGATTAATTTAAGATATGAAAGCGGCTTGCTGGTAAACGGCGCGACGCGCGGCGACGGCAAGGTCGGAGAAGAAGTCACGGGCAATATCAGGACTATTAACAGCATTCCTTTAAAGCTGCGCTTACCCGGCGAAAGGGAGCTGAAAGAAATCGGTTTCTCCGGCGGCGATCTCGATAAAATTTTTAGTTTTATCACCAAGGGAACTATTGAAATTCGCGGCGAAGCGATTATGACAAAAAAAGTTTTCACCGATTTAAATAAAAAATACGCCCAGGCCGGGAAGGCGCTCTTGGCGAATACGCGTAACGGCGTGGCCGGTTCAATTAGACAGCTTGATCCAAAAATAACCGCCGAAAGGAGATTGGAATTTTATGCTTATGACTTATTGCTGTCTGGTCTAAATAGCGGCCAGGCCGGTTTGCCGCTTAAGAGAGGGGAAGTTGTTGCGCGCCGCGACCAGGCTGATAAGCTCGCTAATTTATTAGGCCTCAAGACTCTAAAATATAACAGAATTTGCCAGAATTTGGATGAGGTTTTTTCTTTTTACCGCGAAATAGAAAAAAAACGCGAGGCTCTGCCGTTTGATATCGACGGCACGGTCGTCAAGTTCAATGATTTGAAAATGTGGGATATTTTAGGCATAGTCGGAAAGGCGCCGCGCTATATGATGGCTTATAAATTTTCCGCCGAGCAGGCGACGACCAAGGTAGACGACGTCGTCTGGCAAGTCGGCCGTACCGGAGTCCTGACTCCGACCGCGCTTCTTGAACCGGTAAAAGTGGGCGGAGCAACAATTAGCCGCTCGACGCTCCATAATTTCGATGAGATTAAGCGTTTAGATTTGTGGCGGGGCGACACGGTCATTATAGAGCGCTCCGGCGACGTCATACCGAAGGTTATTTCCGTTTTAAAGAATTTAAGGACCGGCCGAGAAAAGAGAATCGAGCCGCCGCAAGCTTGCCCGATGTGCGGCGGCCGGGTGGAAAAAGTCGGCGCCGAAGTCGCCTATCGCTGCAAAAATAAAAAATGCTATGCCGTTAACTTGCGCCAGACAATCCACTTCGTTTCCAAAGGCGCCGCCGATCTTGAAGGGCTGGGCCCGAAATTAATCGAACAATTCGTGACCGAAGGCCTGGTCAAAGACGCGGCCGATCTGTATGCTTTGAAAAAAGACGAACTTTTGAGCCTGGAGAGATTTGCTGAAAAAAAAGCGGATAACGTTATAGAGATGATTGCGGCGCGCCGGGTATTGAGCCTGGAAAGATTCATTTATGGTTTAGGAATCAGGCATGTCGGCGAAGAAACCGCGCAGCTGCTCGCCGATACTTTGTCGCCGATTCTAAATAAATCGGCAGAAAAAGGAATAGTTCCAATCGGCGCGCTAACCGGCGCTTTTCAGAAGTTGGAGCTGATTGATTTAGAAAAATTAGAAGATATCGGCCCGATTGTCGCGCGAAGCGTTAAAGAATTCTGGCATAATAAATCTAACTTAGAATGGCTTGATAAGTTTGCAAAAAATGGCGTTTCTTTGAGTATCGCGAAACCTGGCGCGGCGCAGGCAAAAAACGCGAAATTGACCGGCCTGAGCTTCGTTTTGACCGGAACTATGGCGAGTTTGACACGCGACGAAGCGAAAGATAGAATTAAATCATTGGGCGGAAAAACTAAAGAGAGTGTAACCCGGGAAACTAACTATCTGGTGGTGGGCGAAGCGCCCGGCTCGAAGTATGAGAAAGCGAAAAAGCTGGGCCTTAAAATATTAGAGGAAGAAGAATTTTTGCAGTTAATCGGATAAGACCTTAAGAAATAAGGCGCCAGGTAATTGGGCGCCAGATGTCTAGGTGCCAGATAGATAATAGATAGTGGAGCAAATAAAAACCCCCGCAGTGCGGAGGAATTTATTGTCTTGCAAGTTGCAATTTATCTGACGAGCCTTAACATTATAAAAATTGTAGCAAATAATTGATCCGAGGTCAAATATTAATATAGTTAACCACTGTGGACCCGCGGAGAATCGAACTCCGAAGACAATTGGTGTAAATAAAATTTAAATAAATTCTAAAAGTAAAATAAAACTTGTTAAAATATGGCTATAAATAAGGAAGACATCAAACATATCGCCGAGCTGTCAAGAATTAAATTAACGGCGGCGGAGGAAGTAAAATTCGGCGAGCAGCTCGGATCAATTTTAAAATATATTGAAAAATTAGATGAGGTGGAAACGAAAAAAATTGAACCGACCGCCCAGGTAAGCGGTCTGGTTGACGTTCTGCGCGGCGATGAGATCAGCGATTGGAACCGGGATGAAGTCGAAGCGGCGCTGGCGCAGGGAGAAGTTGAAGGGAACCAAGTAAAAGTAAAAAGGGTTTTGTAAACGAAAAAATCTCCCCGTTAGGGAGATTCTTCTGGTTCCGTTGTGGTTCCGAGCCAAACTTGACACTTGTATTTATTAGTATAGCAGATTTATTGTTAAAGTCAACATTAATAAAGACAGTAGATGAAAATAAAAAAAGAGTCCTATGAACTTAAATGAACTAACAATTAAAGAAGCGCGCCTTAAACTAGATTCCGGAGAAATTTCCGCTTTAGAGCTAACCAAATCCTGCCTGGCGCAGATAAAAAAACTTAATCCGGAAATTAATGCGGTTTTAATGATTTGCGAAGATGAGGCTCTAGCTGCCGCCCAAGAAGCGGACAAAAGAATAAAAGGCGGAGAAAGAAACGATTTGCTCGGCATCCCATATTTATGCAAAGACAATATCATGGCGAAGGGAATAAGGACGACGGCCGCTTCAAAAATTTTAGAAAATTATATCGCGCCCTATGATGCGACAGTGATTAAAAAATTAAAAGAAGCCGGCGCCGTCCTTTTGGGCAAGACGAATCTAGATGAATTCGCGCACGGTGCTTCGACGGAAAATTCCGCTTATGGCGTAACGAAAAATCCGCTTGATTTAACTCGTGTCCCGGGCGGCTCCTCGGGCGGTTCGGCCGCCGCAGTCGTTTCTAATATGTGCCTGTTCGCTTTAGGATCGGACACAGGGGGCTCAATAAGACAGCCAGCTAGCTTTTGCGGCCTATTTGGTCTGAAGCCTAGCTATGGGCGCGTTTCTCGTTTCGGGCTCCTCTCAATGACTTCTTCGACCGACGTTATCGGGCCATTAGCTAAGACGGCCTATGACGCCGCCCTGGTATTAAAGACGATCGCCGGGCGCGATGATTTAGACGCGACGAGCGCACCGGAGACGATTATAGCTTATGAAAAAGAAATTATGCCCAAGGGGTCTCTTAAAGGAATTAAAGTTGGTTTGCCGAAAGAATATTTTCTTAAGGAGATGAAAAAAGAAATTAGTTTATGCTTGAAAGAAGCGGCACGAAAATTAGAGGCGGCCGGCGCTGATTTAGTTGAAGTCAGTTTGCCTCGCACCGAATACGGCATCCCGGTTTACTATATAATTACGCCTTCGGAAATCAGCTCTAACTTGGCGCGTTTTGACGGTATCGGCTGGGGGCTCGCAAAAAAGGAAACAAAAAATCTTCAAGATTTTTATAAAGCCAATCGCGGCAGCGGTTTCGGGCCGGAAGTGAAGCGCCGCGTCATGCTCGGCACCTATGCGCTGAGCGCCGGCTATTATGACGCCTATTATAAAAAAGCGCAGGCGGTTCGAACTCTGATCATTGAAGATTTTAATAAAGTGTTTGAGAAAGTCGATGTATTATTAACCCCGACGACCCCCCACCCCGCTTTCAAAATCGGGGAACAAGTCGACGATCCCCTGGCGATGTATCTGGAAGATATTTTTGTGACCGGCGCTTCGCTGGCCGGCTTGCCCGCCATGTCTATTCCGGCGGGAACAGTCGAGACAAGCGAAGGAAACGAGATGCCAATAGGCGCGCAATTAATTGCGCCGCGCCTGGAGGAGGGAAGATTATTTAAAGTAGCCGGCGTTTTATAGATTTTTAAGAAAATATAAAATATTATGAAAAAAAACAAAAACAGTAAAGATTTAAAAAGATTTTTATTGCCCGGAGTGATTCTTTTGGGAGTTATCCTATTGCTCTGTCTTCTCGTGCGTAATGTAAAAAATAACCCTAGCCCCGCAGATAATATGAAGGCGGGCAATCCGCCGGTTAAAGAAGCTAAGGCGCAAAGTTATGCCAGCCTCAAAACTCCAGTTGTAAAAGCCGACGATAAAATGTTCGGCAGCCCGGAGGCAAAAGTGAAAGTATTCGTCTATGAAGACGTTTCCAGCCTTTATAGCGCTAAATTAGCCGATACTTTAGACAAGCTTTACTCCGAGGATTCGTCCCAGATCGCAATTATCGTCCGCCCGTTTATTTCTCCGAATTCAACCATTTCTAAAGAGGCGGCCCTAGCTTTAGAGTGCGCCGGCGACCAAAATAAATGGGTGCCGATGCGCGCGCTCCTATTTGCCAAAGCGAAAAATGCAGATTTAAGCTCTTTTGATTTTGGAAAATATGCCGAGCAAGTCGATTTAGATAAGGGTGTTTTCTTATCCTGCTTGACTAATCAGGCAAAATCCGCAAAACTAGAGGAGTTGAGTGCGGAAGCGGGAAGCTATAATATTCTTGGCGCTCCGACTATCTTCATCAGCGATGAAATGATTTTGGGCGCCCGCCCCTATGAAGATTATATCGACTCCAATGGCGACAGTATCGAAGGCTTGAAAACATTGATTGATAAGAAAATAAAGTAAGGTTGTGGGAACTAGTTCTCTTAAATATCCGAAAAAAAGTCATCGTAAGCCGATTAAAATTCCTCGGGAGTCGGTTCTTTTAGCTGAATTTATGGGTATAGAGTTCGGCGACGGAGGAATTAGCAATCCTTGGCAAATGGTTATTACTTTGAATGCGGATAAAGATGCAGAATATGCTTTATACATAGAGAAAATGATATACAATCTTTTCGGAATTGAGGTTGTGTTCAGAAAACGTGGGGCGAGGACTTTACAGATTATATCCACCAGTATATCGCTAGTAGATTTTTTAGTTAAGAAGGGCGCGATGAGAGGTAATAAGATAAAACTTATCCATCGCCACGCAGTCAGGGGAGTTACTTACAAAAATATAGTATTTTGTTTCACTAGTTTTTCTAGAAATTTATTATATTCTGTTTCCGATATTTTTAGAGGATTTGGCATTGAGCCGCATATCGCCAGTAAAGGAAGCATGATTTATTTATATAGCCAACAGGCGATAGAAAAATATCTTAAAGTTTTTAAATCCAATAATTCCCGTATTAATAATTTATATAAAGAATGGAGAGGTGCAGGAGTGGTTTAACTGGCAGACCTGGAAAGTCTGTGTATCGAAAGGTACCGAGGGTTCGAATCCCTCTCTCTCCGCAACATCGTGCTAGCACGAAGTAGTTTAAAACAGAGCTTTTTGAAGCTCTGTTTTTAGTTAGGAAAACGCTACTTTTCCTTAAAATAAGCCATTTGACAACTTATGTCATTTTTTGACATTTTAATAAAATATGTTAAAATTTAGATAAAGAAAAGATAAATAAAATCTAAATTATATATGAGTGACCGAATTGAAAAACTTCTAACCATAGAGGAAGTGGCTGATATTTTAAGGGTAAGTACAAGAACTATTGTTAGATATATAGAATCTGGAAAATTAAAAGCTTCTAAGATAGGTGTTTGGAGAATTAAAGAATCTGACGTGCATTTATTTTTAGAAGAAACTAGTAATAAAAATAATAAATAATATGGCATTAAAAAAATCACAACTCTATAGTTCGATATGGCAAGCTTGTGATGCACTTCGCGGTGGCATGGATGCATCACAGTACAAGGATTACGTTCTTGTGCTTTTGTTTGTTCGCTATGTTTCAGACAAATATGCCGGTAAATCCGATGCACTAGTTGATGTTCCGAGTGGCGGAAGTTTTACTGATCTTGTCGCACTTAAAGGCCAAACAAATATTGGCGAAGGAATTAATAAGGTTTTGAGCAAACTCGCCGAAGCTAACGGATTAAAAGGTGTAATCGATATAGTAGATTTTAATGATGAAGATAAGCTCGGCAAAGGGAAGGAAATGCAGGATCGTCTTTCTGATTTAATTGCCATATTTGAAAATCCCGATTTGAACTTTAGCAAAAACAAAGCTGAAGGTGATGATTTACTTGGTGATGCATATGAATATTTAATGAAGCATTTTGCAGTTGAATCCGGAAAGAGTAAAGGACAATTTTATACACCAGCAGAAGTTTCTCGTATTATAGCTAAAGTAATTGGTGCGGAAAATGCCAAAGACAGCACGCAAACGGTTTATGACCAAACTTGTCCGATTATGATACAAAGAATAAGCCACTTATTCGCAAGAAAACCTTTGATATTAAAGAAAATATAGCCTTTTTTAAATTAATTATAGATTTAGGAGAGGCTGTTTTTTTATGCCTGAATTTAGGAAAGGTATGCTGTAAGGATTACTAATTTAATAATGAAATTTTTATATGTGCTATTTGAGTAAAGCATTTAATAAATAAATTTTTGTATGTTGAGTGCTAAAAAAATCACAAATTTAATAAAAAAAGTTTAATTTTTAGATATTTTATTGAAAAAAATATATCAAAATGTTAAAATTATATCGTAAGCCAAAAGTCATGAATAGGGAGGAATTTGTATATGAAAATAAGCTATGATAGACTATGGAAACTTTTAATTGATAAAAAAATTAACAAAACACAATTAAAGGAGTTAGCAGGAATTAACTCTAATTGCATCGCTAAAATGGGAAAAGATGAACCAGTACATATGGAAGTTTTGATAAAAATATGTAATGCTTTAGAATGCAGTCTAGAGGATATTGTTGAATACCCATCTAAGAAGGAGGAACTATAATGCCAAGAGTACAATCTGAATATGAAGTTGAGACAATATTTATTGATAGATTACAAGAGATGAACTACACATATGTTGATTTAAAAAACTATGATGATGTTGTTGATAATTTTAGAAAACAATTAGCGAAGTTCAACTCAGAGAAATTAATTGAAGTAAAAGGTGATGATAGTTTTTCTGATGCAGAATTCAATAGAATTATGATTCACGTTGATAATAAGTCAGTTTATGAATCAGCAAAAATTATGAGAGATAAATATATTTTAACATTAGATAATGGCAAAACAGTTTATTTGGATTTCTTTTCATTTGATACAGAAAAGAATATTTATCAAGTATCTCATCAAATTACAATGGATCCAAATCATAAAGATGATGTTTCTTATAAGAACAGATATGACGTTACAATTTTAATCAATGGTCTACCTATGATTCAAATTGAATTGAAAAGACCAGGAGTAGAAATTAATGAAGCAATAAATCAAATAAATAGATATAGAAAATTTTCATTTAAAGGTTTATTTAGATATCTACAAATTTTTGTTGTTTCTAATTCAGTTCAAACTAAATATTTTTGTAATGAAAATGAAATGGATAATGGTAAATATAATCCTATATTAAAGAGTTTAGTATTCTTCTGGACAGATTGGAAGGTACCCCAAACACTAGACACTTTCTCCATGTGTTACTAAACTAGAAAC
>CAZYNT010000016.1:0-10460 GCA_964648205.1 uncultured Gammaproteobacteria bacterium | reverse complement strand
TTGCATATACCTACAATTATACAGGTGTTGCGTTTACTTGTTGAACTTACGCGCCTTATACTTGACAAAAAATAATAAATATGTAAATATATAAGTTATAATAGTTCTTTTTATGTAAAAACGGAAAACAAACCAAAATATAATATAATGAAAAAAGAAATTTTTTGCCTGTACTTGGAGCCGAACATTGTAGACCGAGATCTCATTCGCGTTTTTTTATCTCGAAAATTTGGACGTGGAAATTATTTACGTTCGGTTGCCTTGATTACAGATGCGGAAGAAATCATTACAAAAGAAAGTCCTAAGTTTATGATTGTCAGCGGGCCCGAAGCCTTTGAATTTTTGGATAAGATCCGTTCCGGCGCTTACGGCGAAGAGCTAAAAAGCATTCCGATGATTGCTTTTTCCTCTCACGCTTTAATAGGCGACCGAGAAAAATTCCTGGAGGCCGGCTTTGACGCTTATTTGCCTAAACCGGCCAGCATGGAGGAGGTGGCCAGCTTAATCAAACAAGTTGTGCCCAGCGCCAATTAACGCCGATTAAGCAGAAGCCAAAAGAGCAAAAAGCTCCCGAAAACCGGGAGCTTTTTTTATAAATTTAATTTTATCGCTTAAAGTATTTGGATTATAAGACCGGCTAAGACACTGATTCCGAAAAGCAGGCCCACGACAGTAAAAACATTGCGGCGGTTTTTTTCTTCCTTTAATAAGACTAATAGCCCTAAGCCTCCGCTTGCGCATAACCCGGCAATTGCCGCGCCATAAGTTATTGTTCCCTTTAAATAAAACTCGGTAATCGCGACCGAAGAAGCGCAATTAGGGATAAGACCGACCAAAGCGGCGATAAACGGTTGCCAAAAAATATGCCCGGCGAACAAATTACGTATCGTTTCCTCTCCTATTTTATAAACGGCAAAATTAATAACAAAAGAAATAATTAAAACGAAGGTAAATATTTTGAATGTGTGGATCAGGGGATGAAGGATTATTTCTTTTGGATTAAATTTTTTCGCGCTGGCGTTTAAAGAATGGCCGCAGCAGGCCCGTTCTTCAATGATTGACTCGTGGTGGTGCTGAGAGTCGTCTTTTCCTTGAGCGTAAGCCTCAGCATGCGCCAAAGTTTTCTGGCCGCTTTTTTTAAAAAAAAGGTCGATTGTATAACCGGCAACAAAAGCTATGATTATTTTTGTTAAGAGCAGAGGTAAAATTATTCCAGCTTTGTCCGGCTGGGAAAGAATGACCGGAATAGCTTCGTCGGAAGTCGAGAGATAAACGGCTAATAATGTCCCGATGGTTAAAAGACGTTGAGTATAAAGAGCGGTCGAAACAACCGAAAATCCGCATTGCGGGAAGCTGCCGGCCAATGCGCCGATGCCGGGACCTAGTTTACCTGATTTTTGTATTCCCTGTCTGATTTTATTGCCAAACCAATATTCAATTAATTCGATGCCGACGTAGACTAAAAATAAAAAAGGAATCATTTTTAAAGAGTCGAGCAGCGCATCCAGAAATATTTGCTCCATATTTTAATCGCTTTCGTCTTTTAGCGTTTTTTTCGTTTTTCCGCCCTCGCTTCAAGCATTAAACGTTTTATTTCTAAGCGCTTTTTTGTTTTTGGAGAATGGGACGGCTTATGCTTCCCGACTCCGGTTGTTCTTTTGGCCATAAATATTTAATAAATAATAATTATCTTAACTTATTATCAGAATAAAATCAATTAAAAGCTAAAACTTTCCTAAATCTAATTCTTCGGTAAAACGGATTTTTTCAACGAATTCCGGCATGTGGCTGACCATCATTATCGCCCCCTCGTATTTATTTATAGCTTCAGCCAAGACCGGCAGATGGCGGAAGTTTATGTGGTTTGTTGGTTCGTCTAAAATCAAAAGTCCGGGCCGCATAAGTACTAGCCGCGCGAAAGATAAAAGGCCTTTTTGCCCTTCGGATAAATCGGATATTTTATGATCCATCAAATCGCCAGTGATAAGGAAACCGGCCGCCACCGAACGCAGCTCGTGTTCGCCCAAACCGTCGGCCATAATATTTTTTAAGGAGTCGAAAACTTTTTCTTGGAAATTAAGCGTTGAAAAATCTTGGCTATAATAGCCGACGCGCACTCCTTTAAGAATATGCTGCCCTGCCTGCTTGCCGGAAACGAGTGAGCGCAAAAGAGTGCTTTTGCCGACGCCATTGGGGCCGATTACCAGCAGCCGATCTTTTTTACGCAAAATTTTTTCTATATTCTTGATTTCCGCTTCGTGATTTTTTATTATCTTTATCTTTTTTATATTGACTATTTCTCCGGTAATATCTTGGGCCGGGATTACAAAAGAACGGATTGTTTTATCCTCGCGCCTGACATCTATCTTATTTTCTTCCATTTCTTCGGTTTCTTCTTTCATCTTCTGGGCAAGTTTGCGCATTTTCCCCCCTTTATGGGCGAAAAAGTTAACCTTTTCTTTGCGATCAATAATCTTTTTCTCCAGTTGCGCGTTTTCGCGCTGTTCTCTTTCAACCCGGCGGGCGATTTCCTCGACAACCGAATAGTAATCGCCGACATACATTTCTGTCTTATGAGTAAAGCTGTCAAGATAAATAACGCCTTCGGTGAAACAATTCAAAAAATCCGCATCATGGGAAATAACCATGACGGTTTTGTCATAAGTTAAAAGAAATCCGATTAAATGATCAATGCCGGCTTTATCAAGATTATTGGTCGGTTCGTCTAGAAGTAAAATGTCGGGATTTTCCAAGAGCGAATAAGCGAGTAGAATACGGGCTTGCTGGCCGCCCGACAAATCACCGACTCTTCTATCCAAAGGAATGTCAAAATTGACGGCTTCCAGCGCCTTGGCAATTCGGCTTTTTATATTTCCCGGAATAGTCGTAAAGCTTTTAGAGAAATATTCTTCAACGCTTAAATTTAAATCTTCCCGCGCGATAGTTTGCCGAGCGGTGCCGATAGTCGCGCCGGAAGCCACTGAGATTTGGCCGCTTTGTGGTTCTAATTCTTTTTTTATTAAACTAAAAATAGTGCTTTTCCCGGCCCCGTTTTGTCCCATCAGGGTTATTTTAGCCCCCTTGCGCAAACTAAAACTAGCCTGATCAAGAATCGGTTTTTTATGGAGATATTCGAATTTTACTTCATCGAACCTTAAGACTACTTCTTCGGCCATAGATTATTATTTTTTCTTCTTATTTTTCGCGGACGCGACCGGTTTTTTAGCCGCGATTTTTTTAGTAATTTTTTTTAAAATATTTTTTGTTTCTGTTTTAACGGCTTTTTCTACTTTAGCCACCTCTTTCTTAATAGAATCTTTAGATAGAGCTTTTTCAACTTGAATGGCCGGATTTAAAGCGAGCAAGATTTTATCCAATTTAGCGTTTAACGTTGCGAATTGTTCCGCCGTCACGCCGCCACTCTGGCTATAATTATGGTCATGGCTCGGGCGGGCATTATTAGCGCCCCCTCTCTTTTCCGTTTTTTTAAAACAATTGCTGCAAAAAACCGGCTTACCGAGGGTCGGTTTAAAAGGAACCTCGCAAGAATCGCCGCATTCCGCACAAGTTGCTTTAAACATTTGTTTATCGCGGAAATTTGATCGGGAAAAATTGCGTCCGCCCGATCTATCGTTCGGTCTGCTATTGTTAAATTCAGCTCTTCGATTAAAATTTTTCATAAAATTTGCTCCGCTTGAAGCGGATATTAATATTTATTAATATGTAAAGTCTAAAAACAATATTTCCCAATTTCCCAATTAAAATCCCGCCTCAGAAAAAAGATGGCGGGATTTTAATTCTAAGAAGCTATTAAGCGCGCTTAACGTTAATCGCATTCATTCCTTTTGGCGACATTTCCGTTTCAAAAGAAAGAGTATCACCCTCGCGTAATTCGTTGAATTGGACGCCAACTAGCGAGTTGCTATGAAAGAATAAATCTTTTTCTTGGCCTTCTACTGCGATAAAACCAAAACCCTTATCGGTTAGAGCTTTAATAACACCAGTCATAATTTTTTAAATTTAATTTATAAGATTGCAATTTAATAATCTTTGCTTAATAACAATAACACGTAAAAATAAATACGTCAATCAAAAATCGGATAAAGTTTTTAGGATATAAAACGGGCCGACATTAAGTCAGCCCTTTTAATTCATCCATATTTTTTCCGTTCTAATTTCTTTAATACAGTAGGCATTAGTGCCGGCAGTATATAGCTCCTCTTCTTTGGGGTTATGTCCTATAGTTCCTAGAATTAAAATAAAATTTCTATAATTACCAATAATAATATATAATATCTTAATAGGCAATTTTATTAAAAGTAATCTTATTAAATTAGCAAGAAATTATGTTTGAGCGTCGTCGGTTTAAAGATCCAATCCTGTGGCTTGTTTTCGGCCTCTTTTTCATTATAACTTTATGGGGGTTGAGCAACCACACCCCTTGGCGCGATGAGGCGCAAAGCTGGCTGTTAGTTCGCGATCTTAATTTGGGCGGATTGATAAGCCAGATGTCTTATGAGGGAACGCCTCCTTTATGGCATCTAATCCTTTTCCCTCTGGCAAAATTAGGCTTGCCCTACGCCTCTGAACTGATAATCCATTACCTTTTCGCGCTGGCGCTTATCTTTCTTTTGATTTTTTTCTCCCCCTTTCCGAAAATAATAAAACTCATTCTCCCTTTTTCGTATTTTTTCTTATTTGAGTATACGGTCATCGCCCGTAATTATAATCTAACAGTGCTCCTCTTATTTATCATCGCTTTTATTTATAATAGCCGTTTCAAACGTCCGATCTTGTATGCTTCCCTTGTTTTTCTGCTGGCTTGGACCAATCTTCATTCCTTCGCCATAGCCGCCGTATTATTTTGCCTCTTTCTATACGAGATAATAAAAAATAGGCGCTCTGAATTAAAATATTTATGGAGTGTTGTCATAATGGAGCTGGGATTAGTTTCGGTCGTACTTATGCTGGTCCCCAAAATGGACCAATATTTCGGTTTTGGTTTTAATAATTGGCAAGTCATCGCCCGCTCTCTCTCTTCGTCATTATTGCCGTTTTTCAAAAGTTTCGCGATACCGGCTTATTTATTATATCCGCTAATTGCCGTCTGGATATCCTTGGTTGCATTTGTTTTGAAAAAGAATCAATCAAGAATTATATTTCTTTTGCCGGTTTTCTGGTTGGAATTTATTTTTCTTTTCCGATATCCCGGCTCAATACGCCATTACGGCCTTATCCTAATATTTTTTCTATTCGCTTGGTGGATAGATTTGGTGGACGATAAAAAGAAGTCCGCGGGCCTAGAAGATATTAAGTATAGGGTTGCCGTTTATCTTTTAAGCGCCTGTTTAGCGTTAAGCGCTGCCTATGTCGGTTGTTTCTATCTAATGAATATTGATAAAAATTTTTCTGGCGCCAAAGAAATGGCTCAATATATAAAAAATAATCATCTGGAGAACGAAGAAATAGCCGCTTACCCTTCATGTTCAGGAAGCGCTCTATTACCCTATCTCCCCAATAAAGAATTCTATCAAATGGAAACTCTGAAAAAAGGCACTTTTTTGACTTGGAATGAGACTTTTGATGACGGCGATGCAACCCCCTTCGCTAACCTGAAGGAATATTTGAAATATTATTATTCTTTGCCTCAAAATAGAGTCGATTCAATCTTGGTTGTTGCCGCACTGCCGGTAGACTCTAATCAGGAGTCGGAACTCGTTTTTGAAAATAATAATCCAGATCTAGAGTTTATTTATAAGAATACTAAAAAAACTGTAAAAGAAGATGAATTCTTTTACCTATACCGGCTTCGCCTGCGCTAAATTTAGGCCATTCTGGGCTGCGCTTTCACCGGCTAAATAACCTGTCGTCCAAGCGATTTGGAGATTATAGCCGCCGGTCGGGCCGTCAAGATCCAATATCTCCCCGGCTAGATATAGGTTAGTTATGATTTTAGAATGCATATTCTTCGGATCAACCTCTTTTAAATAAACGCCGCCGACAGTAATCATCGCTTCGTCAAATCCGCCTAAACCAGAAACGGACAAAGAATAATTTTTTAAAAAATCTATTATTTTCAACTTCTCAAGGCGGGCGACTTCGCCCCCTTTTTTATTAAAGTTAATTTTTGTTCGCTCCAAAGAAAAATCAGCTAATCTTTTATGGCAAAAATTGCTTAGAATATTTTTGATGCTCGTCTGTTTATTTCGGGAAATAAGAAATTCAATTTTTTGGCTTAGGCTTTCCCTGGTTTCATTGGGAAAAAAATCTACTTTAATTTTTAAATCCCCGCTCATCGCCTGGCGCGCGACTGACCGGCTCAAGTTTAAAGCCGCCGGACCGCTCAGACCCTTACCGGTAAAAATAAAGTCCCCATCTTCCCTGTTAATTTTTTCATTCCCTTGGTAAAGATATAAAGATGCGTCCCTGAAGCTTAGCCCTTCTAACTTTTTAATTTCTTCTTTTACTATAATCGGGCTTAGGGCTGCCTTAGGGCTGATAATCTTATGCCCCAGGTCTTTAAGCCAAGCATAGGCATCGCCGCTTGAGCCGGAGTGCGGATATGATTTTCCGCCGCAAGCCAAAATAAAATTAAAAGCGGCAATCTCTGTTTTATCCTCTAAAATAATCTTAGTGATCTGATTTTTTGTTTTAACTATTTTTATCACTGAAGATCTTGTTTTTATATCTACAGCCGCCGATTTAACGTAATCGACTAAAACTTTCAATATTTCACGGGCGTTGCCGTTTTTAGGAAATATGCGTCCACCCGCTTCTTCTTGAATTTTAACCCCGCGTTCTTCAAAAAATTTAATTATCTCTTCGGGGCCGAATCGGCTTAATCCCGATAGAAGCCAGCGGCCGTTGGTGCCAAGCGACTGAGCGAACGCCTGTATCGAGGCCAGGTTGGTAAAATTACAGCGGCCGCCGCCGGTCATTAATAATTTTATTCCTAGCTTCTGATTTTTTTCTAATATCAAGACGCTGGCGCCAAGTTCAGCCGCCCGCCCGGCAGCAATCAACCCAGAGGCGCCACCGCCGATAACCACAACATCATATATTTTCATAAGATAAATAAAATTTCCTAAATTTTGTCAAATATTTTAAAATCTAACCATCAACCAAAAATATTATCTGTTAACCAAAAATTCTGTTAGAACAAAAAGTATATAAAAAATGAATAGGCCGACAGCTTCTTTTCTGCTTAACGCTCGATCTGACTTCATAAAATAAAATAAAATAAAAGTAGACGAAAGCATAAACAGGCCGGTAACATAAATAATGCGTAGATTGAAAGAGAATGGACTAATTAGAGCCATTATGCCGACCACGATAGTAGCATCGGCGACGACTGTTCCTAAAATATCGCCCAAAGCTAAGTCATCATGATGATGTTTGGCGGCCCTAATTGAAAAAAACAGTTCCGGCAAAGTCGTCCCTAAACCGACCACCAGCATTCCAATTAAAATCGGATTAATGTTTAAACTGTGCGCAAAATCAACTCCGTACTTTAAAGTGAAATGAGAACCCAATAAAAGCCCACCCATGCTAAGCAGCAGGAATATTAGATTTTTTGCTTTGAATTTTTCTCGATCAATTTTGGCGGCATAGATACTCTTTTTCAAAATAAAATAATAAAACAACAGCCCCACCAAAATTAACAACACCCCGTCCAACCTGGAATAATAACCATTTAAGCCGAGAATAATCGGTGTAAACATCGCCCCGATGTGGAGAAATCTTTTTTTAATAAGCTGGCTTTCTACTTTTAGTTTTCTTCTAGATAAAAATAATACCAAAGCAAAAATTAAGGTTAAATCGGCAATATTGGACCCAAACAATGTACCCAATCCAAATGAAGGGATTTTTTCAATGGCCGAAGTGATTGAGATAAATGTTTCCGGTAAGATAGAAATCACGGCTACGACTACAAAACCTATGATATATTTAGGCAAATTAAAACTTTCCGCCAAATGAATAGAATAGCGAATCGCGAAATTCGCGCTTTTTATTACAACGAACAATGAAATCAATAAAAGGATAAAAGATAAAACCATATTTTCTAAAAAATATTAAACTATAATTTAAGATATTAAACCGGTGGATTTTGATGAAAAGCCTTCAATTAGGAATAAAATTCCTAGCAAGAAAGGAGTGGTTGACATAATCAGCCCGCTCCACCATGAAGTATGGAAGAACATGTAAAAAAATATTCCCAGGGCGATAAAGAAAAAACCGCCGATTTTCGGTTGTTTCCAGGCTACAATAGTGATCGCCAAAACAATCATAGTCATAATGACATGAGATAAGGCGTCCTGCCACCTTGCCTCCGGACCGAATCCTTCAAGAATGAATATGGCAAAGAAAATGATTAATAAAACAGAAATAACCCTCGATAGATAATAAATAATTTTTTTCATATATTTTTATGGTTAAACGTCAAGACCGCTTAATTTCATTTTTTCAATTTCCTTATCCACTAAAATATCTAAATTAAAGCTTTCCCTTTCTGTTTCGCATAAACTTTTTTCTCTATCCGGGTAATTGTTACAATTCGGATAACGAGCGACAAAATTAATCAAATAAACATTGCCCTCAATCACTGTGGTATAAGAATATTGAGTATAGACAGATCCGGCCGCCCCTTCACTGGAAGCGCTTACGCAATATTTCCGACTATTTATTTCCGTTTTACTTATTCTAAGAGGCAGACTGGATTCCAGAGGAGTTTTATTACATTCTATCTCGCCCTTTTCCGGCCAAGACTCTAATTTAGGATATTCTTCGGCCTTAAACACATTTGAGGCGTAATTTGAGAATGAAATATAACTAGCTTTAAAACTATCCGGCAAGTTTAGCTCTATTAACGGTTTATCCGCCATAATTGGTTCCCCGGATTTTTCAATCATCACTAAATTCCAAATGGAATAAAAACGGGAATAATAGCGATGAGTGATTAAAGCGGCATTATCATTTTTATCTTTAAAAAAATAACCGGAACCAAGCTGATCAATAAATTCATAGCCCCGATTATTTAATAAAGCGATTAAAACTTCCCGGCCACCCCGGCTTTTAGTCAGATATTTATCACCGCCCATATCCAGTTTAACGATCTTATCTTTAGAAAAAATCAGTCGTATCACCCCTCTTATTAAAGGACTCGGATTCCCTTCTTGAAGAATTACTGGTTTATACAGTAAAAAGACGGAAATAAGAACGATTAATAACCCTCCGGCGCAAATTAATATTATTTTTTTACTGGTTTTTAGCATAGTTTTTTTATTAATACTAAAAAACTTTAAACAATTTTACTTTCCGCTTGGATGTCATTGAGACCCAAGTCCCAGACATCGCGCCCCTTTTTCCAAACTTTATACTTTTTATTCCAAATTGATTTGCTATTTAGCGCCCCCTTTAAAGGCTTCGAGTCTTTGCTGGAAGGATCTATTCTATACCAAATACCTTTTAAATTTACTTCCGCTATAGAATGAGTGGAATTAGTATTAGCAATGCTTTTTAATTTGACTAGACGCCCTTTAACTCCGGCGGCTCTACAGACAGCCAAGAACACTACAACTAAATCAGAACAGGCCTTACCGCAATAAACATACTTGTCCTGAATAATCTGGGAAGCGGTTCTCTTCCGTTGCCAGCTATCTGCGATTTTTTTAGTTTTACTATTGTAAGGTTTAAATTTTAAATAATGTAAAATTTTGTCTTTTAAAATAACCAAATCTTTAGGCCTTGATATTATCATACCGCCTAAAAATTTAATAATATATTGGTCGGTTTCAATTTGAGATCTTTTATTATTCATAATTATCATTATACCATATTTAAATTTAAAAAAACGGCTTCATTTCCGAAACCGTTTTATAGGCTTAATATAATTCTACTCCGGCTTGGCTAAAAAAGGATTCGCCCAATCTACATAATTTATTTCATTGGGACCAGAAATAACAATTGCCACTTTAGTTAAACCAGGGATAAGGAAAGATAAATCAGTTGTGTCAATCCGAATTTTTTCATCATCTTTGCGTAATACCGGTAAAAGTTGTTGAGGCGTTGGGGTATTGGTGGATTCTACACAGCCAAAATCACCTTGATAGCGAAGACATATATAAGCAACAACAGGAACAAGCCCGTGGCTTTTCGTGCTCACGACATACCATTGATTATTCTTCATGAGTTCCACGATTTTATATCCGCAAGCGTCAATAATTGTAGAATCATAAGTTATTGGAAGTATCATTACCCTATCTTTTTGCAATTCGCAACTGAGTGAATATTCCTGGCAAGAATAAATCTTAGCCTTTGTTTTGTGATAGCATGCTGTCATAATAAAGATAGCAATAATCAACATAATAAATGTTAACTTTTTCATATAATCTGGTTTTGGGTTAAAGGTTTAATACCCAAAAATGGTTGGTGAATTAATTATTATACTTGAACCAATTATA
>CAZYNT010000015.1:0-13308 GCA_964648205.1 uncultured Gammaproteobacteria bacterium | reverse complement strand
ACGGTCTGAACCCAGCTCGCGTGCCGCTTTAATGGGCGAACAGCCCAACCCTTGGGAGCTTCTCCACCCCCAGGATGCGACGAGCCGACATCGAGGTGCCGAACCAGGTCGTCGATGTGGACTCTTGGACCTGACTAGCCTGTTATCCCCGGAGTAGCTTTTATCCGATGAGCTTCCACCATCCTATATTGAATGGTCGGATCACTAAGTTCCGCTTTCGCGACTGCTTGACTGGTAAGTCTCGCAGTAAAGCCAGCTTATGCCTTTACACTATCTCCCGGGTTTCCATTCCGGGATAGCTGACCTTTGTAAACGCCTCCGTTACTTTTTGGGAGGCATCCGCCCCAGACAAACTACCCACCAGACACTGTCCCCGGAATTTCCGGGTGAGAATTAAAAATAAACAAGGGTGGTATCTCACTGGCGCCCGAAGGCTCCCACCTATTCTGAACATGTGTATCCCTAATTCAATATCAAGTTGTAGTAAAGCTTCACGGGGTCTTATCGTCCAACTGTGGTTAACGAGCATCTTTACTCGTCTTGCAATTTCACCGAGTACTTCGTTGAGACAGTGCCCAAGTGGTTAAGCCATTCGTGCAGGTCGGAACTTACCCGACAAGGAATTTCGCTAATTTATTTTAGCTAATATTAAATAATATTAGCTCCTTAAGAGGCTGCATGTCGCCATGCAGATAGAACTCTCTCTTCATCCGCTTATTTTTACGGAGTCTGACGTTTGGTTTCTGAGGATTCTAATGATTTCAGCTCTTGATCTTTGATGATTCATTTTTTCGCATAAAAGCGCAATCTTGATAGCACCTTGATTATTTAAATGCTCGCCTTTTTTAATTAACTTCAAGCATTTAACAAATAAATCAAAATCTTTTTTCTTAGAAGTCTTAAGAGTATATTTTTGAAAGAAAGGAATAATTACATTTAGTAAATCTTCCCTCTTGGCGACCGAGTATCTATATAAATGTTCTTTATGATTATCATAACGTCTATTTATATATACTCCGCCAACTTTAAAATAATTATACAATTCTTTTAAAGTTTCTAAACTTTTACCTCCTTGGACAACTGCAAATTCATGAGCGATTTGAAAACCGGTTTTGTATCCTTTTCTAATCCTATTTTTCTCCATCTTGTCAGGCTGTTTTACAAAATTAATTGAAAAGCAACCCTCACCATCTACAAAACCAATTATCCAACCGATTTTCATTAGTCTTTCCTGCTGATTGTCTGCACGAGACACATTTTTACTCTTTAACATAGATAGACAAGTAATAAATTACGTCGTCTATTATATCACTGAGTAGCGCTCGATACTACAGGGTTTTACCCACAGAGTTTCCAGCATATAGTCAGATATTTATGGACAATTATAATTTACATTATAATTAGGCAGCGTTTTAATGACTTAATTAACATAACTTTTAACTATTTATCCAATTTCCATAATCGTCCCAGTCCTTCTGCGGTCTACGATGTAAATCGCAGAACCTTAGGACGATTATAGTTATCGCCGGCGTTCATCCGCGCTTGGATTCAAAGCTTCGTCTTGCGACTAACCTCTCCTCTTAACGTTCGGACACTGGCCAGGCATCACCCTCTATACATCCTCTTGCGAGTTAGCAGAGAGCTATGTTTTTGATAAACAGTCCCTTGGGCTCTTTAGCTGCGGCCCCATTGCTGGGGCAGGCCTTATCTCTAAATTACGGCCGCTGTTTTGCCGAGTTCCTTAACGAAGTTTCTCTCGTACATCTGAGGCTTCTCGCCTCACCTACCTGTGTCGGTTTACGGTACGATTACTGTTGCCTTAACCCTAGAGGTTTTTCTAGTCAACTCTTCCGCTTGAATTGATTCCACCTTGCGGCTTCATCTCTTTTCAATCCCTTGAAACTATTGGTCCGGATTTACCTAGACCGTTTCTTGAGAACAAAAACGTACATACCATAGCACGCTCAAACCTTAGAGTTGCGTCCCCCCTTCGGAAAACAACAGTAGTGCTGGAATATTAACCAGCTCATCCATCGGCTAGCTCCCGCACTACACGGGATGCGCCTTAGGATCGACTAACCCTGGGTCGATTTGCGTTGCCCAGGAAACCTTAGGTTTTCGATGGGCGGGGTTTTCGCCCGCCTTTTTGCTACTCATGCCAACATTCTCCCTTCCTTCCGCTCCACCGCGCCTCACGACGCGACTTCAACGCTGAAAGGAATGCTCCTCTACCACTCTTCAGATTTCTGTTCTCTATCTTCGGTACTGCACTTCACGAACCCCTAACAAAATTTGGGTTCTACCGATAAAAACCAGAAATCTGAAGAGTTCACATCTTCGGTACTATACTTAGCCCCGATAAATTTTCGGCGCGAAACAACTTGATTAGTGAGCTATTACGCTATCTTTAAAGGATGGCTGCTTCTAAGCCAACCTCCTAACTGTCGTAGTCACAACACCACCTTTTACACTTAGTATAGATTTAGGGACCTTAGATTGTGATTAGGGCTGTTTCCCTTTTGACTAATGGACCTTAGCGCCCATAGTCTGACTCCCGAATTATACCTGCAAGTATTCGGAGTTTGATTGAAGACGGTATCTTGCGACCCGCCCTCATCCAGTGCTCTACCCCCTGCAGTCAACATTCGAGGCTAGCCCAAAAGCTATTTCGAGGAGAACCAGCTATTGCCGAGTTCGATTACAATTTCTGCGCTAACCACAAGTCATCCCATAGTGTTGCACGGCTAATGGGTTCGGTCCTTCCTCCATCTTTCGATGAAGTTCAACCTGCTCATGGTTAGATCACCCGGCTTCGGGTCTTGTCCATGCGACGAATGTATCACTCGCGTAACGCGAGCTTTTAAGCTCGTGTCAAACACGAGCGATACACAAACGGGCTATTAACCCTCGCTTTCACTCTGCATGCTCTCCGGAGGAGATTATGCAAGCCACATAGAACAAACTCGTTGGCTCCTTCTTCAATAGGCACGCCGTCACCTCTTGCGAGGCTCCGACTCTTTGTAAGTATATGGTTTCAGGTACTATTTCACCTCCCTAAACGGGATGCTTTTCACCTTTCCCTCACGGTACTTGTTCACTATCGATCATAAGAAGTATTTAGTCTTAGGTCATAGTCGACCTGGCTTCAGACGGGATTTCACGAGTCCCGCCCTACTTAAGAACATTAGCCACGAAGAGTTAATTTCTTTCATTTACCGGGCTATCACCGTCTCTGGCTGAGCTTTCCAGCTCATTCTATTAGAAATTATCTTTTTTTACTTCGCCCCGTTGATCTGGCAACAAGCGCTAATATCTTGCAACACCGAAAAAACATGTGGTTCCAGAACCTTCTGCAACCAATCTAGTAAACTAGACCGATCGCTCAGTTATTTTGGTTTAGACTCCTCCCCTTTCGCTCGCCACTACTCAGGGAATGATTGTTATTTTCTTTTCCTCCGGCTACTAAGATGTTTCAGTTCGCCGGGTCTTCCAGCTCGCCTAAAAGGCTGAGCTTCCTCTTTCTTCAAAAGAGGGGGTTTCCCCATTCGGAGATCTGCGGGTCAAAGGTTGCTTGCCACCTCGCCGCAGCTTATCGCAGGCTGCTACGTCCTTCATCGTCTTCTTATGTCAAGGCATCCACCATACACTCTTAACGAGATTTTCCCACGCTTTTATTTTCTAATGCTACTAAAGCGTGTTTTGATATCTTATTTACAGCTCCTTAATCTCGGACGAAAAAAATGAGATTAAGGGATAAGATATTATTCTTACTTATATTTTTGATGTCTTTACTCTAACATGAATTGTTAATGGACTCAGGGGCGCAAAAAAACCGCTTTCGGCGGTTCTAAGTAATCGCAAAATAGCCAATTATTTAGAATCGCTTATTAAAATGATTTCTTAACTGTTTTTGCATATTTTTTCGGCTTTTATAGCCCTGTTGAAACTGATAACAATTATAACTGTTTTAAAAATAATGTCAAGGGTTTAAAAAGACCCGAAAAATGGCCTAAATTAGGCCATTTTTCTTTATCATTACTCTATCTAAAGTTTAATTAAATCTTAATTATCAAGCACATTTGGATCTTCCATCTGCCGTAAGGCCGCTTCCCGGCTAATTTCGCCTAATTTATAAAGCTCTTTTATATGACGGTCGAGAGTAATCATGCCGATAGAAGAGTTCGTTTCGATAGTGCTTTTAATCTGAGCAATTTTCCCTTCTCTAATTAAATTAGCCACCGCCCCGTTATTAAGCAATATTTCTCGAGCGGCGATTCTCCCGCCTGATTTCCTGGTCAAAAGTCTCTGCGATATAACCGCCGACAGAACGGCCGACAATTGTGATTTAATTTGTGTCTGCTGGTAAGGCGGGAAGATATCAATGATACGATCGATTGTTTGGGAGGCGCTATAAGTATGAAGGGTGGCCAGGACTAAATGGCCGGTCTCCGCTAACGTAACGGCGGTTGAAATAGTTTCTAAATCGCGCATTTCGCCAAGCATGATAACATTTGGATCTTGGCGCAAAACATGCTTCAAACCGGAGGCGAAGCTTAGCATGTCGCTGCCCAGTTGGCGCTGCGTGATAATGCTTTTATTCGGAGTAAAAACATACTCTATTGGATCTTCAAGCGTAATAATATTACAGCGGCGAGTATCATTAATATGGTTTATCATGGCAGCTAAAGTCGTCGACTTCCCGCAGCCAGTCGGGCCGGTTATTAAAATAAAGCCTTGAGGCAGATCAAGCAAATCATTAACCACCGGCGGCAAGCCGAGCTCTTCAAGCGTCGGCCTCCTCTCGTCAATGATACGGGCCACGATTGTTATATTATTCTTTTCAAAAGCACAATTAACCCGATAGCGATAATTTTCGATTTGATAACTGAAGTCCAAATCTCGCTTATCAAAAAAACGATTTTTTTGTTCTTTGGTCAGAAGAGCATTTAAAAAATTTTCCAATTCAAGAGCGGTCAGCTTTGAAAAGTTGCCATTAAGTACTATCTCATTAATATCAACTAATTGCCCGTCGATTCTAAGAATAGGATTTTGCCCAAAAAGTAAATGGATGTCAGAAGCTTTTTTTTCGGCCGCCAGCTTAAAAAGATTGTTAATATCCATATTGTAAAATAATTTACCAATTCATTTTTTTAAGGCCGTTGGCGGCCGCCTCGACCTGCGCCTCCTGTTTTGACGACCCCTTGCCGCTCGCAACCATCTCTTCGCCTAAATATAAGCCGACTGTAAAAATTTTAGCGTGATCCGGGCCGACTTCATCAAGAATTTTATAATGCGGCGTTACGCCTTTTTCTTCTTGTGATTTTTCTTGAAAACGCGATTTAGGGTCAAGGTAGGTTTGATTTCTCAAGATATCGTCAAGTTTGGAAACTACATTTTTTAAGATAAATTTCTTGGCGGCGGCAATCCCCTGATCAAGGTAAATTGCGCCGATAATCGCTTCAATCGCATTGGCGAGAATAAACTGGCGCGATTTTTTATTCTTATCGCGCGATTCCCCCTTAGAAAGATATAAGTATTCTTCAACTTCTAGCTCAGCCGCGATTTCATACAGCATTTTGGCGTTGACGAGCGAGGCGCGCCAGTTAGTCAAATCTCCTTCCGGAGTGGTTGTAAAATTCAAGTATAAAAATTCCGTAACGACAATTTCGAGCACGGCGTCGCCTAAAAACTCCAGCCGTTCGTTGTGGCCGATTTTAAAATCCGGATGTTCATTAAGATAAGAACGATGAACCAGCGCCTGTTTCAATAGGCTGTCATTCTTGAAGGTAACCCCGATTCTTTTTTGTAATTTTAATAAATCGCTACTTGTCATAAATCTACTATTATAAGTAATATGGACAAAAGACGCCTATTCTCCCGGCGTCTCGTTTGTCTTATCTTCTTTTATTTTATTTTTTTCTTCTTCTAATTTAGCCGCTTCCGCCTCCTCTTTATTGTCGCGCTTCTGAATTTCCGGTTCGTCATTATACAGGGCGCCTAACACGCCGTTGACGAACTTGCCCGAGGAATCGCCGCCAAAACTTTTGGCAATTTCAATCGCTTCGTTAATAACGACTCGGGGCGGCACCGATGTATAAAGCAGCTCGAATATCCCTAAACGTAAAATATTGCGGTCGACGGTTGTGATTTGATCAAGCGGCCATTCTGTCGCATATTTTATAATGTATTTGTCAATTTTGGCGACGCTGTCGCGAACACCGTTCACCAGATTTTTCACGAAACCGCCATCATCAAAATTGGGTGCAAAATTAGCAAAATTTTCTGCAGTCAGGCGTTCTAAATCGTCATCTTTCTTTCCATTAAAATCCCACGCGAACAGAGTCTGAAGAGCGATGGTTCGAGCTAAATGTCGGTTAGACATATATTATTTTTTCTTAGCTTTGATTGTTTTCTCTTTTAAAACAACTCTCCCTTTATAGGTGCCGCAAAAAGTGCAGACGGTGTGCGGCTTGCGCATTTTACCGCATTTCGGGCATTTCGTTAAAGTAAGTTTTTTCAGCGCTAAATGGGAACGGCCTTTATGTGTTGCCGAATGGGTCTTTTGTTTTTTTGGGTTAGCCATAAAATAAAAATTAATGATTACATTTTTAGTATAACGTAAAGACGCTATTAGTCAACTTAAACCGACGGTTTCGGCCCCATAACCGCTTCAAACTCGTCTTTTTCAATAGTTTCTTTCTCTAGCAAGGTTGAAACGATCTTCTCCAGCTGCTCTCTGTGCCCGTCAATAATGGCCTGCGCTTTAGTTTCGCCCTGCTTGATGAACCCGGCAATTTCTTCATCGATTCTCTCGGCTACTTTTTCACTATAATCGCGCTGCTCATGGATTTCGCGGCCCAAAAAAATCATCTCTTCTTTTTGGCCGTAAGTGCGCGGACCGAGATGATTGCTCATCCCAAAATCAGTTACAAGGCTGCGGGCCAAAGCGGTGGCGCGGCGCAGATCAGAAGTTGCGCCAGTCGTCACTTCGCCGAATATTTCTTTTTCGACTACATGGCCGGCAAGCAAGACCGCAATTTCGGAAATAAACTCAGACTTGGCATGCATATGCCTATCTTCGGTCGGCGCTTTAAGCGTATAGCCGCCCGCGGATCCGCGGGAAATGATTGAAACCTTGTGAACAGGATCGGCGTCCGGCAAAAAATGGGAAACTAGAGCATGGCCGGCTTCATGGTAAGCGGTTATTTTCTTCTCTTTATCATTAATAACGCGGCTTTTTCTTTCCGGGCCGATCATCACTTTCTCAATCGCTTCAAACAAATTTTCATTTACAATTTCTTTCTTATTTTCCCGAGCCGCTAGTATCGCCGCTTCATTTAAAATATTAGCTAAATCAGCACCGGAAAAACCGGCTGTACGCTCGGCGATTTTTCTTAAATCGACCCCCTTGGCCAATGGTTTTTTGCGCGCATGAACCAAGAGAATGTCTTCGCGATCTTTTAAGTCCGGCAGGTCAATGGTGACGCGTCTGTCAAAACGTCCCGGCCGAAGAAGAGCCGGGTCTAAGACATCCGGCCGATTAGTCGCGGCAATAACTATAATATTCTGCGTCGGTTCAAAACCGTCCATTTCTACCAATATCTGATTCAGGGTTTGTTCTCTTTCGTCGTGCGAACCGCCCATGCCCGATCCGCGGCGGCGGCCGACAGCATCAATTTCATCAATAAATAGAATACAGGGAGCGTTCTTTTTCGCCTTGTCAAACAAGGAGCGGACACGCGAAGCTCCGACGCCGACGAACATCTCAACAAATTCCGAACCGGACATATGGAAAAACGGCACTTTCGCTTCACCGGAGACCGAACGCGCAAGTAAAGTTTTACCGGTTCCTGGGGCGCCCAATAACAGGACGCCGCGCGGAATTTTTGCCCCTAGCTCATGGAATTTTTTAGGAAATCTTAAAAATTCGACAATCTCTTTCAGTTCTTCTTTAGCTTCTTTGGCGCCAGCTACGTCCTTGAAAGTTGTTCGATTCTTTTCATCCGGCTTAAAATCTTTGGCGGTTGACTGGCCAAAATTCATGGCGCGCGAGTTGGCTCCCTGCACTCCGCGCAGCATAAAAAAGACAAAAACGCCGACCAGCAGGAAAGGAAACAAAAAAGGAGCGATATTAACTAAAAAATATTCCCATCCGGTTTCTTCCTTAACAGAAATTTTTATGGCCGTGGACTTTGCCGGATCAACTTTATAATTGCTAAGCAAGGTCGACAAAGATTCGGTCGGCTCCTTGGAAACCTTTTCTTTGGAATTATCCTTGAGAGTAACCTCTAACTTATTACCGCTTACTATGATTTCCGAAACTTTATCCGTATTTATTTGGTTAATCAGCGTTTCAATGCCGACCGCGCTGCTCTTAGCTGCTCCGCCCGAAAAAGAACTGAAAATAGCCGCAATCAGCAGAAAAACTGCAAAAAAAACCAAAAAATTTTTAATTAGTTTTTTCATGTATTTGAAATTAGTAAGTATTTTTATTATAGATTATAAAGACGTTTTTGGCAAAAGCGCCCGATTTTTTCGGACGCTTTTTTATAGTTCAATAAATCTTAATCAAAAATTTATTTAGCTTTCTTGACGGCTTTTGTTTTTTTCTCTTTTTTCCCGGCTTTAACCTCCTTATCGTCTTCTTTGGTTTCCGGTTCAGCAGTTTCCTCCTTTTCTTCGTTTTTCTTTGCTTTGCTGATTTTTTCAACTTTCTGCTTGGAAACTTCTTTCTCTTCGCCGGCTAATTTCAAGCCCAAACGATGTTCAGACGGAGAAATACTAACGACCTCAAAATTCTTAACTTCTCCCGGCTGATATAAATCCGTAATTTTTTCCTTAGCACTAATATTTAATAAGCTGACATGAGCCAAGCCGTGGATTTCTTCATCCAGCTTAACAAATAAGCCGAAGGGGTTGACTTTTAAGATGGCGCCGGACACGATTTGCCCGATTTTATACTTAGCGCTGGCTTCTAACCAGGGGTCAACTAACAATTTTTTCGCGCTTAAAAATACTTTAGCGCCGTCAATTGAGATAATTTCCGCTTTGATTTTATCGCCGACCTTGTACATTTCGCTCGGAGAATCAATTCTCTGCCAGGCTAATTCGGAAATATGAACCAAGCCTTCAATATTTTCTCCAAAAGTAACAAAAACGCCAAAATTAGTAATTGCCGTAATCTTGCCATCAACCTGCAAGCCGACTTTATATTTATCAAGAGCCGGTTTTTGTTTCTTATTCCAAACGTCCTTTTCGCTAAAAATTATCTTATTATCTTCTTCGCTTAAAGTCATGACGGTTACTTCAAATTCGGAGCCGACGAAAGATTTTAATTTCTCTAAAATTTTGCTCTTATCGCCGCCGGAAATGCGCGGATAATTTTCCGGAGCTAATTGAGAAACCGGCAAAAAGCCGTCGATTTGGCAATAACGGCTGAGTAATCCCCCTTTATTGGCATCAACAATCTTAACTTTAACCGTGGTCTTATCTTTAGCCGCCTGGCGTAATTTGTTCCAAGCCTTTTCCTGCCCGACTAGGCGGAATGAGAGTTCAAGCTCGCCGTTTTCGTTTTCTTCGTCAATAACGGCCGCTTCAATTTCATCGCCCGGCTTTAAGCTAGAAAATTCTTCAACTTCATTATAAAGTTCCGGACCGCGAACAATCCCCATCAAAACGCCGTCCACATCTAGTTTCACTTCCGATTTCGAGGCGGACACAACTTTGCCCTTGATAATGTCTCCAACTTGAGGAATCTTGATAGTATCTTTTTCAAGCAACTTTTCAAATTCGCTAGTTGCTTCAGAAGTCTTGTCTTCCATATAAAAAAATTTTACTTAACCCGGCCTTGCGGCCAAGCCCTCCGGCCACCTGGGCTTATCAAGCCCTGAAATCCGGAAGTCATTTTAAGAGGTGTTTTATTAAATTTGATTACCTACAGTATAAACAATAATTAGTTCTCTGTCAATCATGCGGCCAAACATATGGCCAAACAAGAATTTCGCCTCTGGCCGGGCGGATTTTTTATAATTGACAAATAAGGCAAGCTGGCTCTAAAATAAAACCGTCTTTTATTCGTACATTGTTTAACTAAATTTAACCAAAAACATTTCACCATGAAATTATTTTTCGATCTGAGCTCTGCAAGCGGCGCAGTTATTGCGGTCGTGCAGATAATGCAAAAACCCTTTGGCTTGGTCGCCGTCGGCGAAGTAATTAGCGGCGACGTTTCCAAGGGAGACACTGTCGGCGTCCAAAGCGGTGATAAAATCGCAATTTATGGCAAGTTGAAAAGGATAGAAATCTACCATAAAGAGGTTATTATGGCAGAAAAAGGTCAAATCATTGGCGTCTGTCTGGCAGGCATTTCGAAAGAAGAGCTCCTTCGATATCTTGGTGAAAACCAGACGAAAGCTTGATTCAATCTTAAGTAACAAACATCACTCTGTGATGTTTTTTTATTGGCAGTAATATTACAAGCGGTTCGTTTGACATAAAAAACAAATATTTGTAAGATATTTCATTGACCTTTAACATCACAAACCTTTAAACACCCCACCCTATGAAACCATTAACCAAAGATGATCTCAGGGAATTATTATATTCCCTGAACAATGGGGGCAATCTCTTTGAGGCCGCCAAACAGATCCAATCCCTGCAAAGAATGCTGGACGAAAAAATGGGAATTAAGACCCAAACCGCTAAAGACCTTCTGCCGCCCTGGATTATTAAAACTGTCCAAATGAGCTCAAACTCCACAAAAGCCGAACGGCGGAAAGAGTTAGAACGTACCGGCTATAATGTTTTTATGGTCGAGGCCAGAACAATTACCCTGGATCTTCTTACCGACAGCGGGACTGGCGCTTTAAGCGATGAACAATGGGCCGAAATTGTCAGTGCCGACGAGCGCTACGCACACAGTGAGACTTATGAAGAATTTTTGCTGATGGCTCGGAAAATATTCGGCAAGAATTATATTTTGCCTATCCATCAAGGAAGAGCGGCCGAGAACATTGTTTTTAAAATATTGCTCGGTCGGGTCGTAGCCAAAGCCGCCCAGGAAGGAAAAACAATTATTTGCACCGGAAACAGTTATTTTGATACCACTCTGGGAAATTGCCTGAATAACGGCGCCCATGTCATGAGCGCTAATTGCCAGGAGAGCGAAAACACCGATCAGTACTTTGACTTTAAGGGCAACGCCGACCCGCAAAAAATTATGTACATCATTAACGAAATCGGTCCGCAAAACATCGGCTTCATAATGATGACAGTCGTAAATAACACGATTGGCGGCCAGCCGGTATCTATGAAAAATTTGAAAGAGGTCCACGCTATCGCCAAAAAACATGGCATTCTCTTTCTTCTGGACTCTGCCCGCATCTTTGAAAATGCTTATTTTATAAAACAGAGAGAATCGGGATACGGAGATAAAAGCATCAAGGAAATAACCACGGAGATGACTTCTTTAGCTGATGTAGTGCTGATGAGCGGGAAAAAGGATACGATTGTCAACATGGGCGGCCTGATTGCTACAAACGACGAACAACTTTATAAATTGTTCCGGGATATGTGCATCTTGATCGAAGGCCACTACTCATACGGCGGCATGTCCGGTCGCGATTTAGCGGCTATGACCCAGGGTCTTCAGGAAGGCTGTCAGGAAGATCACTTACGGCAGAGAATTAACCAAGTAGCCGAATTTGGCAACGCCCTGAAACGCTTGGGCATTCCCATCCAGTGGCCGACCGGATCGCACGGCGTATTCGTTGATGCCCGGAAATTCCTGCCTCACATCGACAAACATTTCTTCCCAGCTCAGAGCTTATGCGCGGAAATTTATCTACGCTATGGAATCAGGCCGGTTGAAATCGGCCTATCCTTGGTCGGTCGGGATGTAAGAGGAATAAAGAATATTCCCGCCACCGATTTAGTCCGGTTCACTGTCCCCCGTCGGGTCTTCACCGGCGATCACTTGAATTTTGTGGTTGAAGCGTTGGCCGAAATGTTCGAACATCGGGAAAAAATCGGCGGACTAGTCTATGACGAGGAGGGTTTAGGAAACGGACATTTTACTTCAACCTTTCTAAAAGTCAGTCCCCAGGAAATTCCGATATTTATGGATGGAGTTCTCACCGATTTCCGGACGCCCAAAATGACCTACGAACAAAACTACTCACCGCCAAATTTTCGATAGTTCAGTGGTTAGCGACAAACAAAAGAGGCTTAGCACGCGTGCCAAGCCTTTTTAAAATAAAAAAGGCTCAACGTCTAACGCCGAGCCATTCTAAATAAACTTGGTTCGCCTCAAAACACCTGTCTAACGCCGTAGCCAAGCATACGCAATATATCGACGAATTCAAGCGGAGTACACTCCAGCAACTTTATTTGTGGCTTTTCGTCTTCCTCGAGGTCATAAGAATTACCCATAATCACCGAATAAACATTCCGTATCCTCTCGGAAATTTCCGAACGGAAGGCCTTGGCTTTTTCCTTAACTCCTTTTATAAAGACTGCCAGCATATTTTTTATGGGCTTCACATTCTAGCTTATGACTAGAATGTGAAGCCCCAACTTTTGCATTTAATCTTAAGGAGATCTTTGGGCATTTCGCCATCCTCATAAAATTCAGGCAGATTGAGCGAGGATGCAATTCTGAAAAGATTTTTGCGAAGTTTTACTTTCTGAACTTCGTCCGGGTTAAACTCAATTAACCGCACTTCTTTTTGATACCGTTTATCTGCGAGCCAGACCGTATAACCATAAAGATCCACGGGGATATTTTTTTGATTCTTCGAATCCCATCCGATTTCAAGTTTGATAAGCTCTTCATTAATTTTCTTGGCAACACCGCCATGGAATGAGAAATGTTTTGAAGTTCCCATCAAAATCAGGATGTCGCTCAGTTTCATTGGTGTCTTTGGAATATTTAAGTAATCAGCGCTGAGGGCCATTTCAAAAGCCCACTGATATTCATCGCTATTCTGCGACGGCGAAGAAATTGACATTGCAATATTTAATTTGAAATAATCACTCTGACGTAAAAACCAAATAATGGCTTTTTTTGCCCTAACAGTTGCTCTTAAAGAGTGTGCGATTAGTATTTCAAGCTCCTCAAGGGCTTGCGGGCTAATTCCGTCTTTGTTTAAATTATTTGTTTTCATGATTAAGGTTATTTAAGTTGATTTTTGTTTTGTTAAATAACAATTTAATTAATAAATATAGCACTTATTTTATATTTTTGTCAATAATTTCGCAATAGTTCAGCACCTTGGAAACACCTAGCCTGAAAGGTGCTATAATCAGGGG
>CAZYNT010000014.1:0-13761 GCA_964648205.1 uncultured Gammaproteobacteria bacterium | reverse complement strand
CCCTGATTATAGCACCTTTCAGGCTAGGTGTTTCCAAGGTGCTGAACTATTGCGGTACTATTGACATCCAAATGTAAATATGTTAAAGTAATTAGAAAATTATTTTCTTTTAAAATTAAATACAACTAAAAACCCATAAAAATGAAAAAAATTTTAAGAAGGAAACAGTTGTTTTCCTGGATTTACCTATTACTGGGCATCGCCCTTTTTGTTCTTACGTTTATCCCTTCTTTCAGGGTAAATTTTCTCGCGGCCGTCGCCTCCAATGGGCCGGAGTATTTTTTTATTCTTTGGATGTGCGGTGCTCTTTGTTTGGCGCATTGGTTCTACGGGGTCTTCTATTACCCCGCAAAATATTGCCGGCATTTAGCCATGGAAGTTGATTTCGCCTATCCTGAGCAGTCGAAATGCGATCTTTCCGATGCGCGCGGTTATTTAGTCTCTCTTATCCTATGGGTGGTCTGCGTTATCTTGGCTGTCAACAAGGCTGATAAGTTGGAGGTTATACTTCTTTTCTTTATTTCCTTGCTCACTTTTGGCCTCTCCTTTATTACGAGAACCAATAATTTATTTGCGCCGGGTGAAGTCACTTTTGATGAAGGAGCTTTTTTAGGGCAAGAGGCCGGCAAAAAGACGAAATGCCTTTACTTTCTCTATCCCAATGGAGAGAACGAAAGACTCTGGGGTAATAAAGTTGCGGCCAAATACATAAAGGACGAGCTTCAAAAGTTAAAACAGTCAGTCAAAAAAAACAAAGAGGCGGCAAAGGAAATCCAGGCCAGAACCGAGGAAATTTATGAGTTGTGTAATTAGCGGATTTGCCTTTTTGAACCGACAGTGAATAAAAGCAGTGCATAACTGCTTTTTTTATTTGCCTTGCTTAAATGCCTAAAATCCGATAAAATTTAATTAGTTAAATAGGTCAATTTTTATTAAATCCGGGCCCGAAAAGGGTCTGGAACTAATTTAGTTATATGTCAAGATTATCAATTGCCGAAGCCAAAAAACAGGGCCAAGGAGAAGTGTCCGTTGCCGGCTGGGTGCGTAATCTCCGCGCCCATAAAGGCGTTATTTTTGTTGATCTCTGCGATATCACCGGTATCATGCAGGTTGTTTTTGTAGTAAATAATAACGGCAATAATGATAATTACAATTTAGCCGAAAAGTTGAGTTTGGAAAGCGTGATTGAAGTCAGCGGAACTTTACAAGCGAAGCCAATGAAGAAAAATGATCCCAACCCAGTTCAGGATTTTGAATTGCTGGCCACGGCGAGTAAATTAATATCTTTAGCGGAGGAAAATTTGCCGATTCCGGTTTTAGCTAAGGCTGATAATGAAGCTAACCTCGATAATCGGCTTGACTGGCGCTGGCTTGACTTACGTCGCGGAGAACACCAGTTAATATTTAAAGTCTGGTCAAAAATGGAGGAAGGCTTCCGTGAATATTTTTCCAAGAATAATTTTATCCAAATCAATACCCCTTGCCTGATGAGCACTTCGTCGGAAACCGGCTCGGAAGTGTTTGAAGTAAAATATTTTGATCGCAAAGCTTATTTGTCGCAATCCCCGCAGTTCTATAAACAGATGGCCATCGCTTCCGGTTTTGAAAAAGTTTTCTGCTGCGGTCCGGTTTTCCGAGCGGAATTATCATTTACCACCCGCCATGTCACTGAGTTTACCGGCTGGGATTTTGAAATGGCCTATATTGATTCGCACTATGATTTGATGGATAACGAAGAGAACCTGATCGTCGCCGGTTTCACGAAAATTAAAAATGATTTGAGCCTGGATATCGCCGTCCCGTCCCAGCCTTTTCCGCGCATTACGCTCGCGGAAGCGAAAAAGAAGCTGGCGGCTAAGGGCGTTAAGAGCGAAAAAGATTGGGATTTCTCCACCGAAGAAGAAAAGGAGATCGGCAATATCATTAAAGAAGAAACGGGCCATGATTTTGTTTTTGTTACCGATTATCCGGTTGAAGCGCGCCCTTTTTACCATATGCGCCACGAAGACAATAATAAGCTGACGAAGAGCTTCGATCTGATTTATCGCGGTCTGGAAATTACCACCGGTTCGCAGCGCGAACACCGCGTCGCGATTCTGGAAAAACAGGCGACGGAGAAAGGAATGAATTTAGAGGAACTTAAAGATTATATAAATTTCTTCCGCTACGGCTGCCCGAACCACGGCGGCATCGGCATGGGGCCGGGCCGAATTGTAATGAAACTGCTCGGACTCGGCAGCATCAAAGAAGCCTGCTTCCTGCCGCGCGACGTCAAGCGCTTGAATCCGTAAATTCATAAGCAAAAGCGCTGGAAAAATTAATTTAATTTATATGCCTAAAATATTAATCAAGTCATTATATCGCGACACCAAGGAATATTTGGGGAAAAGTATTCTTGTTTCCGGCTGGGTGAGAACTTCGCGCAGCTCAAAAGATTTCGGTTTCATCGAGTTAAACGACGGATCTTTTTTTAAAAGTTTGCAAATAGTTTTTGGAACGGATTTAAGTAATTTTTTAGAAGTAGAAAAGGTTAGCCTTGGCTCTTCTTTGGAAATTGAGGGCGAGCTTGTTGAATCGCCGGCCGCCGGGCAGGCCTTCGAGCTTAAAGCCAAAAAAATTACGGTTTTAAATTTAGCTCCTGATACTTATCCTCTCCAAAAAAAGAAGCATAGCTTTGAGTTTTTAAGAACAATCGCTCATTTGCGCGGCCGCAGCAATACTTTTTCCGCAGTTTTTCGCTTACGTTCGACTTTAAGCTATGCGATACATAAATTTTTTCAAGAAGAGGGCTTCAGTTATGTCCATACTCCGATCATTTCCACGAGCGACGCTGAGGGCGCCGGCGAAATGTTCCAAGTCACGACTTTGGATCTAAAAAATCCGAAGAGGGACGCTAAAGGAGAAATTGATTATGGTGAAGATTTTTTCGGGAAGAAGGCGGGGTTAACGGTCAGCGGCCAGCTTAACGCCGAAGCGCTCGTCATGGGTTTGAATAAAGTTTATACTTTCGGCCCGACCTTTCGCGCGGAAAATTCTAATACCACCCGCCACGCTTCTGAATTCTGGATGATGGAGCCGGAAATGGCCTTTGCCGATATCCAAGACGACATGAATTTGGCGGAAAGGATGCTTAAATATTTAATTACCTATGTTTTGAAAGAATTGCCCGAAGAAATGGAGTTTTTTAATAAATTCATCGATCCGGGAATCAGCGAACGCTTGAATAATATCATAAATTACGACTTCGGCCGGATAACTTATACGGAAGCCATTTCTCTTTTAGAAAAATCAGGCGAAAAATTTATTTATCCGGTGAAATGGGGAATCGATTTGCAGACTGAGCACGAAAGGTATTTAACGGATAAAATATTTAAAAAACCGGTTTTTGTCATTGATTACCCGAAAGATATCAAGGCTTTTTATATGCGTATTAATGATGACGGCAAGACCGTGGCCGCGATGGATTTGCTGGCTCCTGGCATTGGTGAAATAATCGGCGGCAGCCAGAGAGAAGAACGCCTGGAAGTGCTTGAAAAGCGGATGTCGGAAATGGGGTTGAAAAAAGAAGATTATGCTTGGTATTTAGATTTGCGCCAATATGGTTCAGTCAAACACGCCGGTTTTGGGTTAGGTTTTGAAAGATTAATAATGTATATCTCGGGCATGGCTAATATCCGCGACGTCATCCCGTTTCCGCGCACGCCCAAGAATGCGGAGTTTTAATTTTAATAGCCAATAAGCTGATAAAACTTGTCGAACAATCTGGCTTAAGCCCTAATAAAAAAGAAATTAAATTATAAAAATATGACTAACAAACAAAATGCCAAGTATGCGTTTTATTATCTCCTTTCGCTGGTTGGTTTAGTTTTTATGTCGATTTCGGTCGGGATGATCGTCTTTAGCATCATTGATAAGACTGTGCCCGACGCTTTGAATAATTTTGTTGGCAATTATGACGGCCAATTAAAATTTGCGATTTCCGCGCTGATTATTTCTACCCCGATTTTCTATCTGCTCTCCAGCCTTATTTTCAAGGGCTTGAGAAAAAATGAGCTGGAAAAAGACTCCGGCGTCCGCCGCTGGCTGACCTATTTTATTCTTTTAGTTTCTTCGCTGATTATTCTTGGTGTTTTCATCAGCGTCATCAATAATTTTTTATCCGGAGAGCTCACGAGCCGCTTTGTCCTTAAAGCTATAACGATTTTTGTTATTTCCGCCGCTGTTTTTTCTTTCTATTTTTATGACATCCACCGGGAAGATTTTACCAAGAAAGATCTGGTCGTTCGTCTTTTTTGGATCATTTCTTTAATTCTGGTTGTTACCGCCTTCATTGCCGCTTTTTTTTATGTTGAGTCGCCCAAAACCGCCCGGGCGCGCCGCTTAGACCAGATTGTCGTCAATAATATTTCTAATTTGGAGAGCGCGGTGAATAGTTATTATGATCGTTATAAGAAATTGCCGGAAAGCATTGATGCGATGAAAGCGGAAAAAGATATTTATTTTGACGCGAGCATGCTCGTCGATCCGGAGACAAAGCAGGCGATTGTTTATCAGAAATTAAATGAAAAAGATTTTCAGTTCTGCGCGAATTTCAGGACCGACAGCGCGCAGACGGATAACGGCCGCCAGCCGATGGCCGTCTCTTATCCCTCATATCCGGGGGATAAGAACCATGCCGCCGGCTATCAATGTTTGAAAGGAAGCCTTTGGACTTTAGTTAAATCAGCCGAAACCGTTAAATAATTATGATGGATTTCACGACCGAAAAATTTTCCGGCCCCCTGGGCTTACTCTTATCCTTGATTGAATCGGAGGAGATGGATATCACCGAAATTAATTTGGCAAAAATCGCCGATGAGTATGTCAATTATGTTCGTGGAGTAAGTAATATCGACGCCGAAGAAATGGCCGATTTTTTGGTGCTCGCCGCTAAATTGCTCTTTATTAAGTCAAAAGCGCTCCTGCCTTATTTGTATACCACTGAAGACGATGCGGAAGTTGATGATTTAGAGAAGCAATTGCGCATGTATAAGGAGTTCGTCGGTGCCAGCCAGAAAATCAAAGAGATTATCGCTGGGAAACATTTTCTTTTCTTGCCCCCGCTCGTTAAGAATCGCCGCCAGCAATTCAATCTGCCCGTTTTTACCGCCCCCGTTAAAATCAATCCTCAAATCCTCCACGAAGTCTTCCTTAGAATTCTTTTGGCTTTAGAAAAGCAGCAAGAAGAAAAGCTGCCCGAATCGACTCTTGAGCCGAAAATCAATATCGAAGACCGGATAAGCTCAATTAAGAAGATGCTGCTTGATAAAATGCGCGTTAATTTTTCTAAATTGCTCCTAGGAGCGCAAACCAAAACAGAGGTTATCGTCAATTTTCTTGCCGTTTTAGAATTAGCGAAGCAGAAGGAATTGCTTTTTGAGCAAGACGAGCTTTTTAGTGAAATTTATATTACACGTAATCAAAATTAAAATATGTCTTTAAAGTCGCAGTTAGAATCATTGTTATTTGTCGCCATTAAGCCGCTGGCTCTTAAAGAGCTAGTTAATTTGACGAATGCCAAAAGCCGGGAAGTCGAAGAAGCGCTGAACTCCCTGGAAGAAGAATACCGGAATGGTGGCCGCGGCCTCAGTTTGGTTAAAAATAATAATCAATATCAACTTACGACCGCGCCGGACAACGCCGCGCTCGTCCAGGAGTTCTTAAAAGACGAGACGAGCGGGGAATTATCCCAACCCAGCTTAGAAGCTTTGACCATCATCGCTTATCGCGGACCCATAGGCAAATTAGAATTAGAAAGAATCCGCGGCGTTAATTGCAGCCTGATCATCCGCAACTTATTGCTTCGCGGTTTGATTGAAGAAAAATTCGACAAGGCGAAAGAAGAGAATTACTATACTGTCACCCATGATTTCATTAGATTTTTGGGCTTGAATAGCGTCAATAACTTGCCGGATTATCTAAAACTGAGCCGGAGTGAGGAAGCCAACCAGCTGATAGATTCCGTTTTGGAAGCAGAAAAAATCTAACCCTAAAAATCATGTGGAACCTGATTCTCAATTTAATCTTAACTTTTGTCTTATGGCAGTCCAGTAACGGCGCCATATTTAATGACGTTGAGACAATTAAGCTTAAACCAGACGCTCCAGCCTTAAGTTTAGCCGCGGATAAAGGAGCGGTCTTAGACGCCAATAATCGAGTTTTTTTCTATCAGAAGAATGCGGATGAAGTTCAGCCGATAGCCAGCATCACCAAATTAATGACCGCCTTGGTATTTTTAGAAAATAATCCGGGTTGGGATAAGAGCTATACGATTACGGCCGACGATCAAGTCGAGGGCGGAATTTTAAATCTATTTCCCGGCGACGAGGTTACAATAAAGGATTTGTTTAAAACCAGCTTGATCGCTTCCGATAATGGCGCCACCCTGGCTTTGGTTCATGCCACCGGGTTAGACGAGAAAGAATTCGTCAAAAAAATGAATGAGACGGCACGGCGGCTTGGTTTGGCGAGAACACAATTTATAGATCCTGTCGGTTTGAGCGACCGCAATGTTTCGACCGCCAGAGAAGTGGCGCTACTAGCCAAAGCGGCTCTGAAAAAAGAAGAAATCAGCCAGGCGACCGAGAGTAAGGATTATTCGTTTACAACTTTAAACGGAAAAGATAAAAAAATAGAATCGACCGATTATTTATTGTTCGATTCCGTCAAGAACACTTTCCAAGTAATGGGCGGCAAGACCGGATATACGGAGAAAGCGGGTTATTGTTTTGCTGGGCGCTTTAAGGATGGCAGCGGCCGGGAAGTAATTTCCGTAGTTTTAAACAGCCGCGGGAAGAATGAACGCTTTAAAGAGAGCAAGAGCTTAGTCAACTGGGTATTCCAAAATTATATTTGGCGCCCGTAATTATTTTTTGTTTCTATGCCCCAGATTAATCGTCTTTATTTTGAATTCCGCAATTTCTTGTCGAACCGGTTTCCGAAAATTTATTGTTTCTGCGACCGGCAAAAATCAATTGTGAAGTTTTTGATTGCCGGCTGTTTGGCCGGCGGGACAGATTTGGTTTTTCTCTTTGTTTTCCACGGACTTTTTAAATGGCCGATAGTTTTTTCTACCAGTCTGGCATTTATTTGTTCGTTTGCAATCAGCTTTACCTTGCAGAAGCTCTGGACTTTTCGAAATTTCAGCCAGGAAAAAGTCGTCAGTCAATTTATTCTTTATATCTTAAATGCCCTGATCGGCTTGAATTTAAACGGCTTCTTGATGCATCTTTTGGTTAATGAATATAGGGTTTGGTACATATTGGCGCAGATAATAGTCAACTTAGCGATCGGTTTTTATAATTTCCTTGTTTATAAATCTATTATTTTTAAAATCGGCAAAAATGAAATTGATAACGAACAAAAAACTTCTGGGTCAGCCGCCGGAAATCTGGCTTAGGCAAGCGGGCTATACTTTTATTCCGGAGCGGGAAGACGGGCAAGCGAGCTTTGCCCGGCGCCTAACCCGTGATTTTTATCCTCGTTTCCACATCTATTTTATTTCACAAACAGACAGCCGGGGGAATGAGTTCGTGACTTTTAATTTACATTTAGATCAGAAGAGGCCGGGATACGCCGGTTATAACCGCCATAACGCCGAATACGACGGGGAATTGGTAGAACGGGAAGTCGCCCGCTTAAAAAGTTTGCTGTTGCCAGATTTTTTAGTTTAAATATGAGCCAATCTGAAGAAATAAAATCAAAGCTTGATATCGTGGAAGTAATTCGCGAATACACGCCGGTCAAAGCGGTTGGCGCCAACTTCCAGACCTTGTGTCCTTTTCATAACGAAAAGACGCCGTCTTTTGTGATTTCTCCGGATAAGCAGATTTGGCACTGTTTCGGCTGCGGCCGCGGGGGTGATGTTTTTGCCTTTGTCATGGAAAAAGAAGGCTTGGGGTTTATGGAAACCCTGCGCTTGCTCGCGCCGAAAGCTGGCGTAATCTTAAAGTATGAAAACCCGGAAACCTATTCAAAGCGGAATCGCCTTCTCGATCTTCTGGAGTTAGCGGGGAAATATTATACCCATCTTTTAAATAAAGACACGGGCAAAGCGGCTAAAGAATATTTATTAAAACGCGACTTAAAGGAAGAAACAATCCTTGATTGGAATTTGGGCTATAGCCCGGATAATTGGGACAGTTTATTCCAATTTTTAAAAGCCCGCCCCCTTACCGGAAAAAAATATACGGACGAGGAAATATTTTTAGCCGGTTTGAGCATTAAAAAAGACGGCGGCCGCGGCTATTATGACCGTTTCCGCGATCGGATAATGTTCCCGATTTGGGACATCAATAATAATTTAATCGCCTTCACGGCGCGTATTAATCCGGCCAAAGAAAAGACCGAAAAAATGGGAAAATATATAAATAGCCCGCAAACTGGGGTTTATGATAAGAGCCGGGTCCTATTTGCCCTAAATAAGGCCAAAAATGCCATTAGGAAGGAAGATTTGGCGATTGTGGTCGAGGGGCAGATGGACACCATTTCCTGCCACCAGCACGGCTTTTTGAACGTTGTCGCTTCCTCGGGTACTGCGCTGACGACCGAGCAGGTTTCTCTTGTAAAAAGATTTACGAACAATGTCGCTCTGGCTTTCGATATGGATAAGGCCGGTCAGATGGCGGCCGACAGAGGAATCAAGGAGGTCCTCGCCCAAGAAATGAATTTGAAGGTTATCGTGTTGCCCAGCGGCAAGGATCCCGACGAATGCCTGCGCAACAATCCCGACGATTTCCGGCAGGCGATTTCAAAGGCGAAGCCGATGCTTGAATATTATTTTGAAAAAGTAAGCGCGGATTTAGATTTGGAAAAATTAGATAATAAAATTAAAGTGCGCGATCAGATGTTTGTCATGATTGATCTTGTTACCAATAAGACGGAACAGGGGTATTGGTTGAAAAAGACCAGCGAAGAATTAGGATTTGTCGAAAGCGATATGCGCGAGGAGTATTTGAACTGGAAAGGAAAGCAAAAAACCGCCGCGACTGTCCAGATTAAAAAAGCCGAAGCGACTGCGGAATATCATTCCCGCGAGGAAAGATTATCGGAATTATTGCTCGCGCTTTTAGTTCGTTTCCCGGATTTTATTAATTACGCTTTGAGCAATTTAGAACCGGAATCGGTTTGCGGCGAAGAGAAAAATAGGTTTTACAAGAGCCTGATAATCTATTATAATAAGACTGCCTCTTTAGATTATGCCGACTTCCGTTTTTATCTTGATAATCAAAGCGAAGCCGCCGAAAAATTATTAGATAAATTGATCCTTTTGGGTGAAAAGGATTTTTATAGCTTTGACACTAACCAGGCGAAATCAGAAATTATAAAAATTATTGTCGAGTTAAAAAAATATACTTGCCAGCGGAAAATAAAAAAATTAGAAAAGACCATTGCGCTTGCCGAGAAGGAGGGGCGCAATGAAGATTTAGAAATATTAATGCTTGAGTTAAAGGGTTTGACGGATGAAATTAAAAAAATTAACTTAAGCTAAATTATTATGGCTAAAAAAGAGCCGAAAAAAACTAAAAAGACAGCTTTAAAAACGGGCGCCCGTAAGGCGGTCGCAAAAAAGAAAACAATCAAAAAATCGTCTATTGTAACCAAGAAAAGCCATAAAAAGGTTAAGTCTAAAGCGGCTAAAAGGACTTTAAAATTAGTAAAAGTCATCAGCCGCAATAAAGAAATTGCGCCGCGCCAAATCGTGAAACCGTCCGAAGAGACGATGAAAAGGCTCGTCGAAAAAGGACGCCTCCGCGGCTTCATCACCGAGACGGAGCTTTTGTATTTGTTCCCCGAAGTGGAAGAGTATGTTTATGACTATGATGTCTTTTTGGGCGAGCTGCAGAAAAGCGGCGTGCGGATTATGGAAGATTCCGGACGGATTTTAGATATGGCCGAGAAGAAAGCCGCCGAACCGCCTTTAACCGGCCGAGCTCTGGCGCATCAGAATGCTTTAAATATTGATCTCTCAAAATTGAGCGCCGATTCGATTCAGATGTATTTGAAAGAAATCGGCAAGGTCCCGCTTTTAACGGGCGAAGAAGAGGTTGAACTCGCAAAACGGAAAGAGAAGGGTGAGAAAGAAGCAGAGAAAAGAATCATTGAAGCTAACTTGCGTTTAGTCGTTTCAATCGCTAAGAAATTCGCCGGCGCTAAAGGCATGAGCCTTTTGGATTTAATCCAGGAAGGAAATATCGGTTTGTTCAGAGCCGTAGAAAAATTTGAATATCGCAAAGGCTATAAGTTTTCAACTTATGCGACTTGGTGGATCCGTCAGGCGATTACCCGTGCCTTGGCTGATCAATCTCGAACGATTCGCATTCCGGTCCATATGGTGGAAACGATTAATAAATTTCAGCAGGTACAGAGAAATTTAATCCAAGAATTAGGGCGCGAACCATTAGCGGATGAGATTGCCGCGGAAATGGGCGAAGAATTAGAAAAGGTTCGCTATATCATGAAGATTTCCCAAGATACAATATCTTTAGAAACAACTATCGGCGACGACGAAGAAGACTCGACGCTTGAGGATTTTATCGAAGACGTGAAGAATGTCACTCCCGATAGGGCGGCCGCTTTGCAATTGCTCCGCGATTATGTAAAAAATATCGTCGCTCAGCTTTCGCCGCGCGAGCAGAAGATTCTAGAAATGCGCTTTGGGCTGGTTGATGGCGTCGCCCATACTCTGGAAGAAGTCGGACAGGAATTCGAGGTTACGCGCGAACGCATCCGTCAAATCGAGTCCAAGGCCTTAGAGAAAATTAGGAAGTTTAAGGGGTTAGAGAAGTTGAGGGATTATTAATTTTTATATTTTAGAAAATAATTTTAAAACATATGGGCATGTTTGAAAAAATGTTTAGCAACAATAACCCTTCTTCAAGAGACAGTCGAGAAAAAAGCTTATTAAAAAAAATTGCCAATCCGGCTGAAACCGCCATTAAATTAGCAGTATTTTTAACAGTTCTCGGCGGGCCGATGCAGGCATCGGCGGAAAGCGAAAAAAATAGTCCAGAAAAAAGCACAAATAAAATTGAAGATGCAAGATTGGCCTTGGGAAAAATTATCCCCTTTGTCGAGAAAAACGATAAATCATTAGTGCATACTTTTGGCAATACCAATGTTAAATCATTTAAATCCGATGATGGTCGAGAAATAATTTCAGCAACGGATAAATCTTTTGTTATTTTATCGATCGGAGACGGTACGTATTCGTATTTAGACAAAGAAGGAGACGGAAGAGTAGATCGAATCGTGATTAACAAAGAAGAATCAGTGGAAGATAGAAGCTCTGCCAAAAACGGCCTTTATATGTTTAGCTCCATGGATCAATTATCTGAAGAAGTTTCGATTACGGCTGGTTTAAGTTCAGAAAAAATACAAGCCCTTTCTTTTGATTTAGATAAAGAAGAAGTGAGTTTTATTGACGCTGAAGATGGTACGTCTGGCACAGTAGACGGAGAAAAGGCTAAAAAGGCGATTGAGCAATTTCAGAATAATTATACGGAAAGATTATGTAAATTAGCGGCTGATAAGGTTGAATAAAATAAATAGTCTAAAATAAGCTCAAATAAAAGGGTTGACATAATAGCGGAATTTGATATTATATTAGTAAAATTTAATATATTCCCGGGTAGCGCAGCGGTAGCGCAGTTGGCTGTGAACACGTTAAAGTTCTACGCAGCCCCTCTGAGTAATCGGAGGGTGAAAACGATGTGAATTGCTGGAAGCCTAAATCGCAAGACATGGTAATCAGCAGCCAAGCCCTGATGGTCAGGGAAGGTTCAGAGACTATCTCGAAAGAGAGTAGGTCCGTCAAGTTAGACGGCCCGAAGCGCATCGCATCCTTTTTTAAGGATGATGATATAGTCCACCCCATTAGGAAACTAGTGGACAAGTGTAACCAATTGGTCGTCGGTTCGAATCCGACCCCGGGAGCCAGATGTCAAATTATGACGAGCAAAGAGGGCAGCAAAGCCCTCTTTTGCTTTTATATTAGACAATTTTCTATCTACAATAGTTAGTTCTGAAAAGACTTGTGTGGCTATTTCACGTTTTTCTGTATCAAGCGCATGTTTATAGTAAACATTAGCCATTTTTACGAGTTCTGAAAAAGTAATAATATATTTCAACATTTCGTTAGCCGCCTCCTTGTGGGCGTGTGTTTTGTTTTCTATATTTTCTAATTCCTCATTAAGACGTTTTTCTTCTTTGGCAATTTCTTCAATACCCATAGTATTAGCTCTTAGAAGGCTTATTTTGTTTTTAGTAATATAGTTTAAGTCTGCATATATGCGCTTTCTTTCTTGGTTTAGATCATCCAATTCTTTTTCCCGACCAGTACTAATTTTATCAAGTTCATAATTAGCTCTTGTTTCGATTTCCTGCTTTTCAGTGTCCGTGAGGCTTACCCTCCCTAAAAGCTCTTCTACAAGGCTATCTATGGCCTTTTCGGTGATGTTTTTATCTTCATTAAGACATTCTTCTTTGCATCTTGAATAGTAGTAATTTATACCTTTCTTTTGATAAGGGGAGTATGATCGACCACAAGAACATTTAATTATGTTTCGATATGTGAAAAAATCTCTATCAACATAATGAATGCAGACATTTTTTGATTTTAAAACCATTTGAACTTTATTAAATAGTGAAGTATCTATTAATGCTTGATGACGTCCGTTTATATAATTATCACCCTTGCGATTGATTTTAAGTTTACCAATATAAAACGGATTATTAAGTATATTTTCAACAGTTTTGTTGTTTACCGGTCTTCCCACTTTATCTATTTTATCTACTTCCATCCCGGAGAGTATTTCTTCTCTTGTCCGCTTGCGTCTTATGGGTTTAGTGGTGAGGCCTTGTTTGTTAGCCCATTTGGCAAGTTGAAATAAGCTCCATTCGCCAGTGGCATATAGTTCAAATACTCTTTTGATAATTGGTGCGCGCTCTTGATCAATTGGTTTACTGTCGGACCCATTATCTAGATATCCAATAGGAGCCATATAAATACACCTGCCTTCGCTTCTCAATTTTTCTTGAGCCCCTTTAACCTTTTCACTAATAACTCTTGAATAGTGAGCAGAAAACATCCCATCTATATCCATGTGCAGTGCGCCTGAACTGCTTTTTTCATAACTTGCTTGAACAAAGCGAATATCAACACCCCTATCCATTAAATTTTTGATTATAATACCGTCTTGCTCATTGCGGCTTATTCTATCCCAGCATAGGCAGATTAATCCCTTAAACTCATTGTTGAGGAGTTTTTTAGTCATTATTTGGAATTTAGGTCTTTCTATTCTATATTCTATCGTTCCGTCACTTTTCATTTTTATTCCAGAGGTTTTAAATGCTGTATGTTTTTCTTTTATAACCCCATCTTCACAAAATCCATCTTCTTGAAATTCAGAAGCAATTTTAAGATTATGATTTTCGGCGAAACGAAGACATTGGCCCGTTTGATAATCGATTGAGTTTTTTTGATTATCGGCATCATCAGTGCTTTTCCGAGTATAAATTAAATAGTGTTCTTTGTTTGTTTTGTTCATATATTTATTGGTTGCTAAACAAAAAGGGCGGCTTAACCGTTGCACACCCATATCGTTGCCAAAGCAATTTAATGAGATCGGTTAATAGCCGCCCTTCTTGGCCACTAAAAAACTTTGGCTATTATTTGATTGGGTGTGCTATTTAATAATAACATAAATAGCTCATTTTTCAAGG
>CAZYNT010000013.1:0-18108 GCA_964648205.1 uncultured Gammaproteobacteria bacterium | reverse complement strand
AATCCCTAACCGCTTTATATGGAATATTGTGTCCGAATTTCGGGGGTCATGCCATGCCTCTTGGGAATCAACCTTAGGCTGCCCATTACGCTGTAAACACTGCGGCCTTAACGCTGGCAAAACGCGCCCAGATGAAATGTCGACCAATGAATCAATGGCGATGTTGTCGTCTTTAAGTAATTTTGGAATTCGGAATCTAATTATTTCCGGGGGTGAATTTAGTTTCCGGCCCGATTGGCCCCCTATTCTCCAGTTCGCTTTACCACTTTTCGATTCGGTACGGATTATCACTTGCGGCTGGTTAGGACAAAAACTTTACGCCCACTTGCAAATGATCAATCATCTTGAAAACCTGACTATTTCCGTCAGCTTAGATGGCCTAGAAACCAAACATGACTTCAGGCGAGGCATAGGATCATTTCGATCCGTAATGGAAACTCTATCCTACAAAACGGCTATTCCGCGCACCGTACTCATGACCATAGATAGGCATAATATCTCCGACATTCCCAAAGTGATAGAGCTCTGTATCCAACTTGAGGTTCCCCTCCTTAGTCTCCAGATTTCCCTTCCCGCCGGCCGAATGGATCCAGTCTTATTCCTCGGCCAAGAAGCGATCATAGATTTAGCCAAAAAAATCAAAGAATGGCGTGAGGCTTATAGCGGCTTGATAAATATCATACCCGACGATTGCTTCGCCAATCTATTCCCGATCCGTAATTTGGGCCCCTGGCCTGGCTGCTATGCTGGTCGAGAGCTAATAACTATCCTCAGTGATGGTTCCGTCACCGGTTGTCCTACCATGTCTGAAACCGTTAGTAATATTAAACAGCAAAGGCTCGAAGATATTTGGTTCTCGATGAAAATGGAGAAAATCAGGAGTGAAATTACCCGCGAATGTTATGCCTGTGGCCAATGCCCCGGGGGATGCAAAGCGGTAAGTAAACTATTCAAGAAACAATTTTGTCTAACCACTTAAATCAAAAGAACATGGAAAAATTAATGTTTATCCTACTAGGATTATTAATCCTGGATCTTGCCAGCCGAAAATTCTTAGCTCGAAGAAAACCGTTCGCTGTTCTCGCCTTTTCCACGAACAGTATTGATCATGGTAAACCATCTAGCTACGGCCGAATCTTCAATGGGACAGCGAAAGAAAGCGATAGCAGTGATGAAGCTGAAAAAACACCTGTCACTCCCGAGCCAGACGAAGAAGACCGGTTACTTGAAGAAAAACGGAAATTACTTAATCGGTTGCCAGAAATCGAGGCTGAAATCTCAAAAACAAAACGACTATTCAGACGGGTAATAAAAACCATCACCTTATCTCCCTGCCCGGCCGAAGATACAGATGATTTAGTTCGGGAAGGAAGGCTGTTCCACAACGCTGTAAATTGGGACCGTGTCGGTGCAAATCGTCGTCAGATGCCTGATCATAATCTAGCCACCGGACACGAGACTGCTTACATGATCGAAATCAGGCGTCATAGTGGAGACGCTGATTATAAGGAATACTATCCTGAAAAACTAATCAGGGTTATCGGTGGAGAAAAAGAAGTCTGGGACAAACAGACTTTTACCCTCCAACAGATAGAACAAGTATTCAAAAGCCTTGGCAAAGAGCTTGAAGTGGACAAAGACTACAAGTTCTTCTACCACGGTCAGTCATCATCCGGAGAACCCAGACTAATGATAGTTATGGCTGAAGTAAGACCGCAAAGAGTCGGTTTCACATTTAACGGAGAACAAGTGTTCAAGGCTAATGATATTATTTTCCTGAAAACTAAGCCAGATACAACAAGATTCAAAGAAAAAGACTTAATTTAATACACGCTATTCAATCTTTAAAAACAGAAAAATGAAAGACGAGACAAAAATCCAAAAAGTTCCAAAAAAAAGGCTAACCAAAGTTCTGCCAGCAGCTGAACGGAGAAGAAGAATAAAAGCCTGGATCGAATTACTTAGTCAGCTTCCCTTTTGCCACATGGCTCAAACGCCATACGAGATAGAATCGCTACATGTGAGGGATAATCCCGAGGAATTCCTCAACGCCGTCCTAGTATGCCAAATCGATTATGACATTAATCACCCCGAGATGTATGCGATAATGTATTGTTGTTTTCTGAATGATGGTTCGTTCATTGTAAAAAGCGACTATCCGAAATACTCCGCTAAATTTATAGCTATTATCGAAGTCGAAACAGGGTTACGATTGTTAATAAACAAGGATGGCCAAACTGCCAAAACCTGGACTCAAGGATATGGTTTGATGGTCAGAATGATTAACGAAGCTTACAAAATGTCGGTTCCTGAACCGCCTGCAGTTCATTAAAACAAATAAATCAAAATTAAGTAAAAGCCAGCAAATTGAAGCTGGCTTTTTTAAATAGACAAAACCTGATTTAAACTGAAGGTGATGCTACTCCTACCCGGAAATTCGAACAAGCCCCTCCTCTAACTCACTCTTTAGATAACCGACATATCGATCTAACTCGGGAACGATAATTGGTAATTTAATTTTTGGTTTAGCGAAGACAATAATTGTCTTAAATTCTTTTTCATTAATTTTTTCCTTAAAAGAGCACCTGTCTATATCGCCCGAAAGAATAATATTTCTTAACTGTAGATAGGAATTAAAGACTACTACATTAAATACTTCTATATTTTTAATAAAAATAACGCGTTCTTGGATATCATCTAGTTTTTTAACTATATCTAGGAACAAATTTCCATTACCGCTTTCCACTATAATCCCTTGTGAGTCAGATTTTAATTGATTTATATTCGTAATATAAGAAATTTTATCTTCATTGCCCTTTACTTGTTCTAAAAAATTATCCTTGGCCATTGGGTAGGCGGACAAAAACAAAATCTTTTTGCCTCGTAAAAATAAATCTGCGGCCATTGTCACGGAAAAATAGGAGCCGCCAACATTTTCGGCATAAATAATAAGACAAGGGAGTTTGTCCTCGCTTATATTATAAATTTGGTTATTCAATAAAATTTTATCTGTCATAGTAAAATTATAACAAAAATAATGCAATCACGACAAACATCGGATTCGAACTAAAAATCTCCTTTATTTACAATGCTTTTCTCAACATTTGACTCTATCAAAAGAACTCAGCGTAAACTGAGTTCTTTTAATTTTTGACTAATATTAAGACAAATATGTCGGTCACCAGCACAAAAAATGTCGTGGCTCCGGGGATGCGATCCGAACGAGAGCCGGTCTCTAAGCACGATTTTCCTTCCCTGTATTTAATATTAGCTAAAATATTTTTCTAATAATTCATCTCGAAAAATTCGAATCCCATTTCTATTAAATTACTGTATTTCCGGGATTAATGATCTGGGAATCTTCCTGACCTTCACTTCCTTATACCCAAGAATCTTAGCTTTAGCCAGGCGGTGGAGGCCGTCCAGCATTTCCCATTGCCCGTTCCTATTCTTGATTATATCCAAGGGATAATTCAGATCAGATTTCATAATCCGGTCATATTCCTCTTGATGTTGATGCGGGCTCTCCATGACTTCGTTCGGAGTGAGGACATAGTGGCGGGGAGGAATCTTCCAGAACGGCACGGCGAACTGCCAGTCTAATTCTGAGATAGCCATATCTTCTACTGGCACATCCAATTTCCAGACCTTTTCCGTTACCCAGTTAAAGTCTAGAGCATAGTCGGCAAACTCTTTCGGAAACTCTCCTATATTCCGATGCCTATTAAGCTTTATTCCGCTCACTATCCAGCGACCTCGATCAGCCAAGAGTTGCATATCGACAGCGGCGAAATCAGAAAACATATCTCGTATCTCCTCACGGGTGAATGAACTGTGCGGCAAACCTGCTTCCGGGCCGTTCAAAGGGACCCTGACTCCTGGCTCTATCTCCTTGTGTTCGGCCATACTAGTCCAATGAGAACTACCCTCATTGTCCGGCAAGGTGATAAATAAATATCCGCCCAAGGCTAGAGACTTATATACTTCTTTGATAATATGGCGGACTTGCTCCTTTAAACCATGGTGGGCGGCGGCGATCGATATTACTAGGTCATACTTCCCTTCCGGCAGGCTAGAGTTATACATGTCAGCACAAACTATCTCAGCTTCTCCGCCCAAGATCTCCTTAGTCATCTCAACTGCGGTCGGACTGGAATCTAGACCCGCTACCCCAAAACCTTTCTCTTTCAGATAGGCTAAGTACTTGCCATTGCCACAACCTAGATCAAGCGCCTTCTTGATCTTAAAATTATGGTTATCAATGAATTCCAAAAACTCAGGAATCAAGCCTTTTTTCAAAGTGGCATATTCCTCGCCGTCTTGCTGGTATTTCTTGTAGATATTGTCCCAAATAGTCATAGTTAAAATTCTTCTTCGGAGATAACCTTTACGCCGTTCCTTTTGAGTAGGGCCGCTGTCACGCCATCACCCTTAATAGTTTTCCCGGAAAAAGTTCCATCATAAATCTGCCCACAGCCGCAAGAAGGGCTTCTCTGTTTCAAGATAGCTTTGTTAATGTTAAACAATTTGGCAATCTTCAAAACCTCTTCCGCTCCTTTAATAAAATAGGAGCTGATATCACTATCGTCTTCTTCAATGACTTTTGCCTTATTGTCTAGCACATCATAGCCATCCCCGCCTTTTATTTCGGAATTTGGACGTGGTGTTGCTTGGCCGCCTAACTGTTCAGGACAGACTGGAATCAGTGTTTCTTTTTTAGATAAGGCAATAATCTTTTCATTCGGCTTGCTTATCCCATTATATCGACAATTAACTCCTAGGAGGCAGGCGCTACAAAGCCTAACTTTCATATTAATTATTTATTATCTTTTTAATATTACCAACAAACTGCTCGGTCAGATTTTCACACTTCTCAAAATCTTTGCATTCCCAGCAACCGGCGATATTCTTTCCTAGACAACATTTTCTTATCGCACAATTAGGATTGCCACCACCTTCCTTGCAAACCTTGGGGCAACGAAGCGAGATTAGATTATCCAGCTCATCCTTAAATCGCTTAGACGGTTCATTAGTTGACCCGCAGATGTGGGTGTTCTCTAAAGCATGCTTCAAAGATTCAGCCGCCTCAGAAACAACCATTTTATAACAACTTGGGCAGTACAGTCCACAGTAAGCGATCAGATTTTTATCTTTTTCAATCATATGCGCAATTATAATTTGACCCCCTTATTTTTTAATAAATCACTAAACGCCTCAACCTTTGATACGTTATTGTTAAGTACAGCATTGTAAATATCATAGCCAGAAAATTCTTTTCTATACTTAGGGTGATTATGGAAGGCGGTTTTTATCTCTAATATCGTCTTAATACTTTCTTCGGTTAATTTTCCTTTGATTATTTCAACATCTTTATCAGCCCAAGCTTCAGCCGGGTCTAAATATCTAATATCAATCTTCCAATTAACTCCACTTAAGTCATATATAATACCGATATACATGCTTTGGGGTCTATTCTTTTCAAATGAGCTACGGTTGTCAATTAGTATTAATTGTTTAATATACTTCTGGCTGAATATAAACTTTATCATCTCAAAATAATCAGAATCATTAATTCCCTTCTGACTTATTAAATTAATATCAATATCAGGCCAAGTCATTAGTCCTAAAGCCACACTTCCTACTATTTTCACTTCGCCGTATTTTGATAGCTCGCTAACTAAGCCAAGATCATTTAAAACATCATCGGCCTGTTTTTGCAGCGCCTTTTGTTTTTCTAATAAAATATTTTGGCTCATATTATTTAACTTATTTGAGTGATTACAATCTATATATTAATTTTATCTTAATTCCTTAATATTAGGAAGCAAAGGTGCTAATAATAATTTTCAGAACTTTGTTGTTGAAAACTAGAACTCGGATTCGAACTAAAAATCCTCCTTATTTACAGGGGTTTTCTCTTCTTTGACTTAAACAAAAGAACTCAGCGTAAACTGAGTTCTTTTGATTTTTGACTGATATTAAGACAAATACGTCGGTCATCAGCACAAAAAATATCATGGCTCTGCAGATTATATATTTTCAGAAATATATAATATATTCCCTGCTGTTAAAATTAGTATGGAGAAATTAAAAACACTTAAACTTGTGTAAACAAAAACCTTATGAATTCTTTTTTGTTTTATCAATAATAACAGCATTTTTCATTATCTTTTGGAGTGCTTTTGCTGCATTTTCAACCCCCTGTTGCGTCTTATAGGTTTCTGTTGTTGCAATCGTTTTATTATTAGCCGATTTAACAACTGCAAACTTCTGTTTGTTTTGAGAATTTTTAATGATAATACTATTTTTTCCTGGCATAAATTTATAAATAATTAAATAATATTACTTTAAGATTCGTTGCTAAATGGAAGTTTAATTTGGACAGCCGCGCTTCTATGCTCTAAAACATTTTTAATAACATAGTCAGTTTTAATGCTCCCATTTGATAAAGATTGTCTTCTTATAGCAATAACTTTTAATAAATCATCCTTTGCAAAAACTTTTTCGTTACCCTCAATTTTATTGTTAAAATTTTCATCTATAACATCAGCAAAAAATGAAGAATTACCATCACTAAATCTCCATTTACCATCTTTTTGAAAAGATAAATTAACAATCTGCAAACTCATTTCAATTTCTTTCTCGTCAATAATTTCTTCATCTATTTTAGGGGCATCAAAATAATTAACACTATCTTTATCAACCTGGCTTTCTAAAACCTGTCCATCGCAGATGTTGGTTATCTTAATCTTATCAATTCCATCTCTCTTTAGGGGTTTAACAACGGACTCTATTTTTTTTCTAATATTAATTAACCCAAATAATTTTATCTCCTTTTCGTTTGTATATTGAATTTCACCATCCTCAGTTGTTAATTTAAATCTCCCATCTTCAATTTTTACAACATTTTTTATACTTCTATTTTTTAGCCAAATAATAAGCTTAAACAACCCAATACCACCTGGACACCCCACAAATAACAAACCAAGTAATTCCTTGGCATTTACAATTGCACTAACCTCATCGGAAGCAAACAAATTTTTCGTTGCCTCTAAAATATCTTGAACTAAGGCAAAACTGATATCAAGAGAACCAGGACTTGTTGCCTTTATATTGACAGAAACTTTTACCCTGTCTCCATTTAAAACCTTATTTGCTTCTTCGAAGAGCTCCCCTAAAGAAAGTAAAGCAGGGGCAAGTTCTTTTATATCCATTTCATGCGAAACTAGGGCTGGGCCGTCGTAAGATATATTAAAATTTTCTCTACTCATATACGTGCATTATAACACATCGTACTTTACTTTAAAATAATTATCATTCTTAAAAAAGCAAAAACTTTATTTATTTTTTATAATATGATAATATATAAGTAATCCGTTAATCGGAGGAGGATGCCTCGTTATGAGCATCGTAAATATCGGCGAAAGCCGATTTTTTATTGTATCAACTTTTTACCATAGCCGATCACCATGCTTCCAGTTGGATTTTTTCGATATTTCTTAGATATTTTTTCTATGATGATTTGGCAAAAATTATCAGTTACGCGATCAATTACTTTATAAGATTTAAGTATATCTAATTTACTTGAAAAAACAAGTAAATCAGCAAGCTCCAAGCCCTCTATTTTATTTTCTTTTGATTTTATTTTAATAGACGAGGATGTAATTCTTTTTTGTATAGAGGTAGTGCTTCTGAAATATGTTCCAGAATTATAAAAAGATTTGTATGCCGCGGACAATTGTTCGTTTTCTTTCTTTCCTCTACCTTCAGCCATAACATCCCCAGATCCATCAATTTCTTCTAATAAAAAGCTATATCTTTCCAATAAAACACTCAAACAATAATGATAAGGGTGGTATGCCGCTTTTTCATATTTCTCAAAATGGGCAGTTTTATCTATAACTACTGAGCATATATAATAATTTGTATTCTCTATAATATCTAAGAGAATACTGTTATAAGATGCTTTAAAATCTGGGTTGTTTAATTTAGAAAAACACCCCTTTTTATTTACTATATCTTCTCGATGTAGAACTGGTAAATCATCTGGATCGTCGGCAAACATTAACTTTAATTGTCTTATTTTTGGCTGCAAAACATTAATATATTCTTCTTCTGATATTGCAATTCCAATTAGACATAAATAACGTTTAAAAATTCCACTACAATCTGAATAAGAATGTGTTCCCGATTCATCAATATATAAGCGAAATTTTTCCATATGTGGCCAAATTTATTTAAAATTTTTAACTATTTTATAATTGTTTTGTAAAAACATTAAATCATTTATCAAGTTATTCATGGCTTTTAAATGTTGTTTATTATCTGGAATTTGTTTTATTAGGCTTAATATAGTTGCCAATGTACCAAAATAATCATCTGATTTAATATGAAATTCTAATGATTTTCTTGATAACATAAATTGAGTCACTTACAATGTTTCCTCGTAAGACTGCCTAATAATTTCAAAAACATCATCCACGTCTTTAGCGGATTTTATTTTAATTCTACCTTTATAACCCCACATATTATTTGTTATATCAGCAACTAATGATTTTGGATCATTATATTTTGGACTTCTCACTAAAACGTCCATAACATTTTTCCCAAATTCAAATCTAGTAAAACTTTTTGTAGTTCTGTAAGTAATGCCAGTCTTTTGATTTACAATCTGCTCTGCGCCAGGTAATGACCAAATTTTTTCAGTTAATTTTTGAAATATCTCTTTTATTTCGCTGGATGAATTATGCCTGTTTAAATGATAATCAACATCATAACTCTTTTCTTCTTCTGCCCCTATTTGTGAAACGTCTTCTTTTATTTTTCTAGACTTATTAGGAACATAAACATTTTCTAAATATAGTATGTCATGCTTGTACGGTACATATTTTATTAATTCGACACTTTCAACTTGCTGAACTGCTGTTATGGTTCTATTGTCAAAACCTTGTGCCACCAAAATAACACGTGGACTTGTCCAATTTACCGATTCTCCTTTGCCCAGTTTATCGGCGACAAGCAAATCAAAATGCCTTTTATTTTTCTTAAGCCAATCGAGATAAAAAAGACCTTGGACAAAAATAGCATTATCTTGCCCCCATTTATATTCAATTATTACAGGCGAATTAGTCTCATCTATAGCCAGGGTGTCAATTCTACCGCCATCAGAAGTTGGATATTCAATAGAAAGAAACCTGAGACCTAAAAGTTGGTCTAAATTTGCAGCAAAAAAATCTCTTAACTCAGCTTCATTGTTAAAATGATTAATATCTGAGAAAACCTGGCTCGCTCTCTTATCTTTCATTTGAAAAATTGGCATAAATTTTATATCAAAAGTTATTATTATATAAACTTATCTTTTCGATTTTTATATTATTTATATTTTTAAAATTTACACATAATTTCCAATCATACCAAAAGTCTTTTTTAATAATCCATCAGTAAAATCTGCTGGACATAAATAGCTATTCAATAATCTAGTTTCTATAAATTCTGTTTTTAAATCGTCTTTTGAAATTTCAGATTTAAAGTTTTCTGCCAAAAGGTTATTAAGATCTAAAAACTTATTTTGAACAATCCTCAAGCATTCTAAATACTCCTCTATTTTTTGACCGAACTCTTGTGCTATGCCGCCGTTTGCGTGTGCCAGATTGTTATTCCGATAATCAACTAATTTTTTAATTCTATTAATTGATTTTTCATCAAGACCTATTAATCTGAATAAATCCGGCAAAGACCTTTCTTGTAATAAAGAAAAATCAAACACGGACAAGGGCGCACATAATGTGTTTATTCCGCGACCATTTTTTATCGTAAACGCTAATAAATAATTTTCATTTAATTCTCTTGATATTCTTAAAACTCTGTATTGAAGAGCCAGCATAAAAAGTAAGTGGAATGGCATAACCATAAATGGTTGTGCCGCCTCATTGGACGAATCCAGCGTCATAAATGCACTCCACAAATGGGCAATGTATTGATCTTCAATAACACCTCTTCTGATTGGCAAGTATTTATGAATTTCTATAGCTTCTTCATACATATTTACTTCTTCCAGAGTTTCTCGATAACATCTTTCATTTTTTGTTTGTAGATATTAATCAATTTTTTATTAGCTTCAATTAAATGTTGCTCTGACTTAACTTTCTCAATAATTTGTCTCTGGATTTCAAGCGATGGCAAAGGGATTTCGAAATCTGAAACTTGCGCTAAAGATAGGTTGCTTTGAGCAACACCAACTTGTAGCCCTTTGATTTGTCCTTGAATTAAATCGGATCTCAAAACCTGTTCGAGATAACTAGATTCAAGTTCCTTGGTGGGTGATATAATCGCAAGGGCTTGATTAGTATTCGCTGGCAAAATTGAGTCCTGAACCTGAGCAACCCGTCCTAACGCTCCAGCAATTGAAAACAGAACATCACCAGATTTTAACTGAGACCTTTTCAATGATTCGTTACAAGTTTTGTCTATGTAAGCAAACTTCTCTTTTATAAAATAGCCACTATCATCAATCGATTCAATTTTTATAAAGTTAATACCACTTTTCTGAAAATTAAAACCGTTTGTAGTCGGGGTGGTTCCTTTAGTAACCCTATTTGAAACACTGCCCAATTTCACCTTCTCCCATTTCGGATCAATGTCGATTATTGGCTTCCAATTTTCTACAACTTGCTTGGCACCAGAGATAATTTTTTGATAACCTTCAAGCTCTTCAACTATCTGTTTTTGAACTTCAATAGGTGGGAGTGGAATTTTAATCTTAGCCATTACGTTATTCATTAACTTAGGATTTCCAACCTGAATAACATATTTAAAAGCAACTGCATTTAAAGCTTTTGCTAAAAAATGCATATTAACATTGTCTGATTTTGCTTTTAGCGTTCCACAAACATTTGTACAATTAAACTTTCCATTCCTGTAAAAAACAGTCCCAGCGTTCGCACCATCCGTTGTCCACGTCACATACTCACCATCAAAATCATAAGAACCTAAATATCCAAAAATACCGTTATCAGTGGTTTGTGATGAAAAAACAGGAAATGGCCCGGGATTATCCGTCATATCTCTTTTACTTATCACCCTCCCTCTCCCTAAATCACAAATATCTTCTATCGCCGCCATCGGCCACTTAGTATTAGTAAAGTCTTTCGCGATACGATAACGATCACTGGAAAGATTATAATCCCCATTTTCAGCAATTTTTACTTTTTCTACGTAACTAGCCAAAACACTTTCTACTTTTTTATCACTCCTCCATTTACTTAAAATCTCTACAGCTTCAGGCAAATCACTTTTACCATTAAAACGTCGCTGTGCTCCCAGATCAAAACCATCATTTCCTATTTTTATAAATAAAATTTCTTTTTTTTGTTTCGCCAATTCATTGTCAAAAAATAGAATACTTGTTTTAACTCCACTGTAGGGATTAAAAACCCCGCTCGGCAAACTAACAACCGCGCAAAGCCCATCTTCAACTAGCTTCTTACGTAATTGAGTGTGAGATTTTCCTGATTGAAAAATTATACCTTCAGGCACGATAATACCAGCTCTACCCTTCGGTCTCAAATGATTCATGATGTAGTCAACAAATAAGACCTCAGAACGGTTTGATTGGATGCTAAACTTACTGTGAGGCTTGATTCCACCTTTAGGCGACATAAATGGCGGATTGGCCAGGATAACATCAAACTTATCACCCCAACGTTCATCACTCGACAAAGAATCATACTGATAAATCTTTGGATTCTTAAATTGATGAAGATACATATTAACCTGAGAAATTCTAACCATACCAGGGTCAATATCATAACCTTCAAAATTACTAACCAAAGCTTTGCGCTGATCTGGAGTTAAAGGCTTCTCGTTATTTTTAGTACCATCAGAATTCTTCCCATCATGCTGCGATAAAATATGCTTGTAAGCGCTAATTAAGAAGCCAGCAGTTCCACAAGCCGGATCAAGCACTTTGTCGTCCTTAGTCGGATTAACTACTTCAACAATAAAATCAATGATATGACGCGGAGTTCTAAACTGACCAGCATCACCTTGGCTCGACATTATAGAAAGCAAATACTCGTAAGCATTGCCTAATTCCTCAGAATGAGAGTAATCAAAATAGTTGATTTCTTTTAGAAATAAATCCAACACTTCCGGAGAACGATAAGGCAAATATGCAGATTTAAAAATGCCACGGAACAATTCTGGTAGTTGCTTGGCTTCGGAGAACTTAACCAAAGCTTCTGAATACAAATTCATCCTTTGCTGATTACCAACTTTTGAATCCATCAAACGTGTCCAAGCATAATCCTTTAAACTGCCAACAAAAAAAGACGGTTCACCGCCAGCCTTAATAGCCGCCTGATCCATGTCGTCCATAAACTTATAAATCAGAGCGTTTGTTATCTGATCAATTTGCGAGGCTGGATTTGGCACCACTCCCACTAAAACTTGGCGAGCGGAATCGATGTGTCTTTTTGTATCTGCATTCATATTTTATTTTTTAGTTCATGAAAGTATTAAGAGAAACATAATCCTTAACATAGGTCGGGATTAACATCTTAAAACCATTTAAATTTTGATATTCATCAAAGCTAAATGATGGGCAAAAATTTAACTGAGCAAATTCTTTTTTATCGATAATATCTCTAACTTCCTCGTCAACAATGTAGGCCTTAAAGAAACTTTTAGCCACCTCGTAATGCTCCTGGTCAACCGGGTTAATTTCCATAAACTTACTCCACTCTGATTCTAGTAAATCGTCTTTCATTTCAAAATTATCCTTCTGCTTAAAAGCAACCTGCAGCACTTCACGAATAGAGATTCTTCTATCGATATTAAAGATTTTTCGGATCTTATCAAGATTAAGGAAGTATTTAGGCTTATCAAAAATGTTCTTCTTAGCGTAGTCCTCCGCTCCTAAGACGTCACCGTTCTCCCACAAAGTCTTAAGGGTTTCATTACCAACAACATCCTCGTCCACTGCTCTTCTAAAGCCTTCACGATCAATACGCATACCTTCCGTGCCGACAGTGGTCTCAACAATTGATTCAATATCATCACTAGTTTTCAAATCAATCGGGCCTTTAAAAATCTTGTTTCCATTTTCATCAACGAATTCTCCTTGCTGTCCGGCGGCCCCAGTTGAAATCTCTGGGGTTTCAATTTTTTTAATCTGCGGCAGCTTTATCTTCTCACCATAAACAAACTCTTTTTCAAAGTATTCGCAGGTAGCAAAGAAATCGAAAAACTTAAATCTTTCTTTGGGGGCATTAATAGTTTCCTTGTTCTGATAGTCAGTATATTCAAATCGATATTTACGTGTACCCCGCCCTTTTATCTGAACAAAATCAGCCGGACTAAAAACCGGGCGCATTAAAGCAATGTTTAAAATGTCCTGGCAATCATAACCGGTCGTCATCATGCCGACAGTAACACAAACACGAGACTTGCTGGAATCATATCCTTCCGGGTTCTTTACGTGACCACCTAACATGTTGTTAGAAAAATTAATTGTCATCTGCTGAGCACTAGCAACCTGAGAAGTAACCTGCATCGCAAAATCTGATTCGCTATATTGATTAGGCCATTTTTCAAAAGCTAAGCGATTCAAGATATTAGTAATTTTGGCAGCATGACGTTGCGAAACACAAAAGACAATCGCCTTACCAAATAAATCTACCCCCAATTGTTTAGCCACGGGATCAAAAAGCGCATTATCCATAAAGGCCTTACACATGGCAATGTTTGTTTCTTCGTTAAAAAATTTACGCTCATAATGGCGTTCGTTAAACACCTCATCAACCTCAGCATCATCAACTGTCGTTTTAACGGCATAGCCCTTCTCCGAAAGAAGCTCGGTAGTTATTTCTGTGCGTGCATCAACTAAAATTGGATTAACTAAAAAGTTATCTTTTACACCAGCCATTAAGTCATACCTAAAAGTTGGCTCACCGGAAACACAACCAAAAGTTTTATAAGTATCCAATAATTGACGTCTTTCAAATTCCCGCTGGGTATCATTGCCCTCACCATCAAAACCTTTGAGATAGTCTTTAGGGGTAGCAGTTAAACCAAGTTTATAACCAACAAAGTATTCAAAAACAGCCCTACTGTTTCCACCGATAGAACGATGAGCTTCATCAGAGATAACTAATTCAAAATCAGTTGGAGAAAATTCTTTCTTATATCTATCGCCAGCTAAAAATGTTTGGACAGTAGAAACAACAATCCGAGCATTCTGCCAGGAATCACGATTATCTTTATAAATCACACTACTAAAGTCCTTACCCAGATAAGCCCTGAAGGCTTTAAATGCCTGATCCTCCAATTCTAAGCGATCAACCAAGAAAAGTACCCTTCTTGCATTTCCGGACTTAAGAAATAGCTTTATAACGGCTGCGGAGACTAATGTTTTACCAGTTCCAGTTGCCATTTCAAATAAAAAGCGCTGAGCACCATTTTTAGCGGCAGCCTGCAAACTTTTAACGGCTTGAACCTGATAGGGTCTTAACTGTTTTAGATTGTTATTTCTTAAAAAATCAACTCTAGTATTTTCATCTTGAAAAGACGGGTCCTTCTCAAAACCAGGCATTTGCGATTCAATCACATAATTCTCATCAACCCTGGTTACAGCAAGCTCCTCGGCATTAGGTGTATACGTTTCGTATTGAGTTATAGATTCTTGAGTTGGAAAACGGGAGATAATATCCGGATTACCATGCTTAGTGTCCCAAAAATAGTGAATGTTTCCATTAGACAAGATGATAAAACGAGCGCCAACATTACGCGCGTAGTTTCTAGCTTGCTCTTTTGCTGACAATGGATCAATAGATTCTTTCTTAGCCTCTACAACCACTAGAGCACGGCCGTCTTTATCAAGTAAAAGAAAATCAATAAAACCATGGGCTTCTTTTTCAAAGTCATCTCCTAAATCTGTATATTTTACGCCAGGCTCTAATTGGATGTTTGCCTTGCCTTTTTCACAATCCTCAAAAAGCCATCCGGATTCCTCTAAAAGTTTATTTATTTTAATTCTTGCTGATGCTTCTTTTTTCATATTTTTTCATCTTCATTTTTAATCAACTTCAAAACTTCTTCTTTTTTGAAGCGTCGATCACCTCGACTACCAAAACGAATACACTGAATCAGGCCTTTACCCTCCCAATTCCTTAGTGTATTTGGATGACAATTAAGTATCTCGCAAGCCTGGGATAAAGTTAATATCTCTGGCAATTTATCGGTATGCATAATTTGATTTTTGACTTAACATAACTTAATATAAGTATATAAACATATGAACAAAAATTCAAGTAAAGATAAAATAAGATAAATTTTATCTAATTTCAAAATGCTACCATTTAAATTTTAAAATACCCACCATTTCCCACCATTTTGATTTCCAAAATGCCACCATTTACCACCATTTTGATTTTTAAAATATCCACCATTTTCCACCATTTCTCTAATGAGTTTTTTGCTAAAAAAGTGATACAATAGAAATACATTATTTTTTAAAAAAATCGCCCAATTAAAAGCGACTTAGTGCCTACATAAATTATATTTAATTCTTAACTACAAATAATCCACTTGGAGCCTGATTTGATGTTTTGTTGTTATATGGATTTATAAATATACTGTTAAAGTACTGACCATTCTTTAAAAAGATTTTATATTTATCACTTGGACCAACTATACCCTCTAAATCACAAGGGGCCGAACACTCCCTCTCCCAAGTCACGGTATTTCCAGAAGAATCTCTTAACGAACTAAGATAGGTATTATTATTAAATAAACCTCGCACTGGAATTGGGTTAGTTGGACATAGACCATATTCTCCAAAGCCAACCGGTATTTTATCGTCATCATAACCCCTTTTGTAAACGTTAAAACCTACGTCAACCATAACTAATAACCTTTCATTAAAATCAGAAAATAAAATAAACGAAGTAATTTTTACAATATCTTGAAGTTTTAAATCGGGATAATTCATCACCACATGATCAAACAATCTCCCCCTGTTTATTGAGGCGATAAAACGACCCTTCAAAAGAATCCTTTCGCAGAGACTCTTGGATACTTGCCCCTCCAATAAATCAAATAACTTCTTAGCATCATCAGACACCTGACTATTACCTCCTGGAAATATATTATTAAAGGTTTTTGAGAAAAAATTATTTATCAGTTTTCGACTTAACATATTTTTTTCTTTTAATGTGCTTAAATAATAAATAAAAAACACAAGCCAGCGATGCTAAAATAAGCACATCACCAATTAAAGAATCTTTGAAAAGAGTTATTCCTGCTAAAAAACTAAGTATGCCAGTATACTTAATTTCTTTTTCATTCATTTTTCTAAATTGCCACCATTTAGCATTAGAATTATTATCAAATAATTCTATTCCTAAAATTTTTCGTTTATTTTTTTTAAATTTCATATATAAAAAGTGCATTTGAGCAAAACAAAAACGGACACCCGACCTTGGTTGCAAAACCACAAGAAGTGTCCGTGAAGACGCTTACTCGTATAGGGTCGGAATGTCCGTTCCTGTATACGAATAAGCTAAAGCTACCAAATAAATGGCGCATCTTCACGATATTAACTTGTGGTTTTGCTCTTAGAGATTAGCATAATTTAATTAAAAAGTAAACAAAATTAATTAATATAATATGAGAAAGATAAACAAAGAAAAATATAAAGAATTGTTTTATCAGTTATCTTTTAATAAAGAATTCGCTAAAGATATTAGTGATTGGCGCATTAAATTTGGAATACCTAAAAATGGCTTTAATAAAAATGAAGATCAAAGAAAATGGTTCGGAAGCCTGCCAAGCAAAAAGTATGGAGAGTTTATAAAATACGATTGGATAATTCAAAAGCATAAAATTAGCGCTACTAATCTGCAAAACTTTTTAGAAGAATACATTATAAACGGCGGAAATATAGAACATGTATGGAAAACAAATACAAATGCCATATTTTGCGATTTTGACATAGGGAAAGAAGCTAAGAAGTTATTGAAAATAAATAATACTCCTTATTTAAATAAAACCCTTTATATATTTAACCATTGCACACTCAACGATATTCAAAATTTGATAAAGAGTCAGTGGCCAGAAATAAAAAAATTATTAGAAGACAAAGTTGGAGAAAAACCAAAAAAAATAAGACTTTCTGTAAATAAAAATAGAGACGATAGAATAAGACAATTATATAGATTAAGCCGCCAAGAATTAAATGTTAAGAAAGGAGAATATAAAGAAATAAAAATATCTAATATAATAGAAAAGGAGCTTGGCATTGAGATATCTCCAGAAAATATAAGAAAAATAGCCCAAAAAAAGAAACTTTTATAGAACTGGGAATTTTATTGAGATAGCATAAAAGTAGTATAAATAACATTTAAATTAAACTAAACTGAGAATTATAACTCAGTTTTTTTATTAAGTCGTAACGTATTCCTCTGCAGGAAAGGAGAAGCGACAATAAATAATTAGCTCCGGCAAGCAGACAGCGGATACCTAAAACCATCGCTGAAATTCTCAACTCAAAATAAACCAAGATCATTAATTAACGAATACTTAGAGCCACTCGCTCCCATTAACCAGCGAGGGGGAGGAATACGCATGTGTGGACGGGCTTATGTCATTCATTAGTAATACAAATATGAACAAACAACGTGTCAGCTATAAATCATTTTCCTTTAGACTAAAGGAAGAGACTAAAGAAAAATTGAGAGAAATAAAAATTAAGGAAAACAAAAGTTTTAACTTGTTGTTTCTAGATTTTATAAAAAAATACGAGAAAAAAGAACCTAAAAAAATAATTTTTAATAATCTTGTTGTGCTAAAAAATAATACACCAAAGAAACCGACGGCCGACAATATCGAATAACAAAATGGCATTAAAAAACCAACAAAATTATATATTTACAAACGAACAAATACAAAATTTTGAGGGTTTTTATATTGCTATAAAAAAAGTACATTGCAGACTGATAGAAGAAGGCTATACGATAATAAACGGCAAAATTATTGAGCCTCAAAATAAGACTCGCCTTGGAAGGTACCCCAAACACTAGACACTTTCTCCATGTGTTACTAAACTAGAAA
>CAZYNT010000012.1:0-23844 GCA_964648205.1 uncultured Gammaproteobacteria bacterium | reverse complement strand
ATCCCTAACCGCTTTATATGGAATATTGTGTCCGAATTTCGGGGGTCATGCCAATTTTGTTTTACAACTAAACACCCTCCAGTTGCCCTGCTTTCTCCATCCCATAAAGTATTGGGAACCATTCCAAGGGCAGATATCCTTAGAAACATTTTTAGTTTTGATTCCAGTTGTGGAATGCTAAAGTTGTATTTGTTTTTTAATTCGATATCGCTATCAAGTAGTAATGGTAGTTCGGCAATTTTACTGACTTTTCCTTCAAAATACTTTTTTAAACCAGTCGCCAATATTTCAATAAAAGCAAAATCTATGTATGCTAAATTATTTTTAAAATTATTGTTAGCCAATGAGTCAAAAATTATTTGACCGCCACATTCTTGAATGGTTTTGATTCGGTCTCTTATTTTTGACCTTGTGGCTATCGCATTTATTTCTTCAATGTCTCCAACAAAACCTTTTATTTTGTATATAAAATTAGTTGCACCAGAAGAATTGACAAGAGTAGCGGCTCCTCCCAGCATTGATTTAACACTAAATCCTAAATCATTTTCCATAGGAGAGCCAGTTTCTTGAACTTTTACTGTTATGTCTGCTTTGTTTTGATTTCCCGCTTTTATTTTAGTGCAAAATAATTTTGGCATCATTTCTTCTGCACAAGGAACAGGAAAAGAACTGCCAAGGCCTTTTTGTGATAATGTTTCAAGCATTTCGCGAATACAAGATTTTAATTCTGATAATTCAACAAAGCCTAGAGACTCTCCGTCCAGTTTGGATATTTGAATATTGCCGTCACTATCTAAAAAATAATATTTTGAAGATGTGCTGGTCTCCTCTCTAATTATTCCGCGAACTGGATATGTTTGATTTTCAATAAAATCAAGGTTTTTATCGGCAAAAAATAATTTCTTATCGTCAAGAACTTTTAAAAAAGTATAAAATTCACTCCATTCACCTTTATTACCCTTTATCATATTTCTTTAAGGTGTTTATAATTTGTTTTGCATAAGCGGTTATAGCTGGAACAACCACGGCATTACCGAGTTGTTTCATTGCTTGAGCATCTGTTACTGGAAATATATAATCCTCAGGAAAGCCCATCATTCTTTTTCCTTCTTTTGGCATAAGTCTCGTTTCTTTGCCGTTTACCATGTAAGCGTCCCAATTATGTCTATCTCCTATTTTTGAACCTCTACCGCCGACTCGCAAAGTATATCCAATTTTTTTATCGCACTTTGCTTTAAAAATATCAGACATGGTCTTCTCTAGTTTTATCGGTTCTGGGAATTCAAATTTAATGGTCTTGTCTTTAAAACCCACCATGTATAAACGCGGTCTGTGCTGGGGAACTCCAAAGTCTGAACCTTTAACAATCTTATAATAAAAAGAATAACCTAGGTCTTTTTCTATGGTTTTCTTTATGGTTGCAAATGTTTTGCCTCCGTCGTGGTTTAATAAATGTCTGACGTTTTCAAGAAAAAAGGCTTTTGGCTTCTTTTCTTTTATTATATCCGCTATATGAAAAAATAGGTTACCGCGATCATCTTTAAACCCTTTTTTAAACCCAGATTGGCTGAATGGCTGGCAAGGAAAACCTCCACAGATAATGTCAAAGTCAGGTATGTCTTTTGGATTTACTTTTGTTATGTCGCCAGCAAAATTATTTTCTTTAAAGACTTTTGGTGATTTTTTTTCAAAATTAGCTTTGTATGTTTTTCTGGCTGGCTCGTCCCATTCGGATACAAAAACACATTTGGCTCCAGCATCGTCAAAAGCTAAGTGAAATCCGCCTATTCCAGCGAATAAATCGATAAATTTATAGGTTTTTTTAGTTTTTGGCTTATTTTTCATAGTATTTTTTTATAAATGTAGTATATCATTTTTTTAAATTTATATCTATTTTTAAAGCTTAATATTGAATAATAATATTTGACTAATTATTGTAAAAAATTGTATTATCTAGCTATGTTAAAAGTATATATAGACGAATCTGGGGATTTAGGCCTTAATGAAGGTTATTTTGTTATAGCCATGTTTATTCCTTCTGACTCAAAAAGAATAAAAAATATAATTACAAGATTTTGCGCTTATCATGGTATAGAAGAGGCTCATGCTTGTCATTTATATTTTCCTGATAGGCAGTTTTTGGTGAACAAATTAAATCAAAAGAATGATTATACGGCAGCTTATATAGTGGTGGATAAAATGATGGTTAACAATGAGGCATTGTTCAAAAGTAATAATTTGTTGTTTAATTATCTATTTTCATTCTTGGTGAAGGATATCTTTAAAGGTTGTTCTGATGATATAGCTATTTGTTTAGATAACAGAAATCAAAAGGTCGCTTCTGTGAATTCGCTGAGCGAGTATATAAAAATTAAAGCTTATACTTCGTGGGGATTTACTAGAGACGTGACTTTTAGATATTATGATTCAAGAGATGTTAAAGCTTTACAAATGGTTGATTTAATAGCGCATTGTGTTTTTAAAAAGTATACTCATAAAAAAGAAGATTTATATAATAAATTAAATATTTCTAAAAGTATAAAATTCCCCATAGAGAGATTTAGAGATAGTATTTGACTTTTACGTAAAATATAGTATAATAATAATAAGCATCAGTCCTATGGGGAGCTTTAACAAGTAAGCGGCGTTTTCCGTCGCCGAACTATAGGCAGCATAAGAACACCCTGAGGGGTGTTTTTGCTTATCTGTTTTTCACCTTCCCGCATCGCCATAACATAGACTGTGTCCATATTGTGTCCAAAAGGTGGTAAATAGAGTTCTTTTTGATTAAGATTGACTAAGCCTGAAAATCACTATATTCTGTAATTATAGCTAAATACCCTTAATTATAGGCGTTTATTGATTTTGAGGGTTTATGTTTCGAATCCTTGTGCGCCCACCTGTATAACAGAAACAGGCTAATAGCCTGTTTTTTGTTAAATAAAAAAACACCCTAAGGTGTTTGTTTTTTTGTCAGGCATAAGGCTTTTATGAGCCGTTCGTTAAGATAAACGATTTCTTCTTTAGACATAGGAGAAAAACGTTCATTTCCCATGAAGATTGAGTTGAAGACTAAAAAACCACGCTCATCATTCTTGAAATACCCGCCATTACCCTTGGCATCAGTTGCGTAAATATATTTTTTTTCATCGTGCAAAAGCACAACGGAGAATCCTTGCCTCTTTTTGCAGAGGTAGTTGTCTATAAATATTTGCAACCTGGTACGTGCATGGTTTATCGAACAAAGATTTTTCCCTTGTTTAATTACCTGGAATTTGTCGTTTGTTTGCACTCTATCGCAGGCTTTTTTTAGTATCTCTTTAAATTCGAAGCAAAGGTCGTAGGGGTTAGCGTTGTTTAAATCAGATCCAGCCTCAATCAATAAAGAATCGAGCCGGTCCTGAGACTGGGCCGACACCAGAAAAATAAGACCGGCGAACAAGCAGATCAAAGCGATTTTGGTTTTCATTTTTACCTCCCGTATAAATGGTTAAATTATTTGTAATGTGCGTGATTACTTATAGGCTAATATATACCCCCTTTTATTTGGCCAGTCAAGAGTCTTAATATACACATATATGGTAGATTTAGTAATTAACCAAATAAACTGTTTTTTGTTATTTTTGAACAACTTTTAAAATTGTTGTCAAATTGTTATTAAATTGTGCTATAATATAATCAAATAAAAAATATGAAAAAATTATCTATTGAGAAAAAGATATTTACGACTAAACAAGCGTTAGCCATCGTATTGGTTATGGTCGCAGTGATTGTGTCTATAGGTAGTGCCTCTTTTATTGATTTTTGCTTAAAACTTTTAACTTATGGGATAACTTCGGTCTTCGTTGTTATTCTGGCAGCCAGGTTTTTAGGCGACAACGCTCAATCTAATAGCGAAAAGTAGACGCTTTAAATAAAAAGGACCAGATATTTATTCTGGTCTGTTTTTTATAATTTTGAATTCAACGGATAATTCGCCCGGCCCGCAGAGGTCGCAATAGCCGACTTCAAAGTACCATTTTTGGAAATCAGTCAGTTTCCTGATATTTGTTTCCGGACGTGCGCCGAGGAGGCTCATAGTGTTTAAGAGGCCAGTTGCGAACTCTTCGTTTACCTCTGCCACATTTTGGCATTTTTTGCAGACGCAGCGGCAAATTCCCTCCTCCCATTCTAGTGGTTTATTGAGGGACTCAAGCTTGAATCTTTCAAATTCATCCGGAGGCATTTTATCTATGCCGCCAACTAGCCTGTTTTTCCAGCTCATTTTTTGGTTTTTTATTGTTGGTTTTTCTTGTAGTTTTCAATTAAAGACGCAATAATCTCTTCGCCGAATTCCTTTATTTTTTGGTCGAAGAAAACCTTATCAAAACTATCATTTCCTTGGCTCGGGTCGTAAAGATCTTTTTCTTCCGGGCTTATATTCAGCAAAACATCGGCCGTTGCCTTATCCTTATTTTTCCTCCCAGTGATGTCTATGGTTGCCCGAGTTAACTCTTCTTGGGTTTCTTTATTATATAGTTTAAAGTAACAATCAATTTTATGGACAATATCTAGGTGGGTTCCGCCGGTAGCCGTAAAAAACTTTAAAATATATTTATCATCGAATCTTTGTTTTATATAATTGAAGAGGGCTGCGGCAAAAAAATTTTTTGGCTGCTCAGGATTGCCAGCTTGGCATTTTTCAACCAGAGCCATTGAATTTTTAAAATTAATATATTTATTTCTATCGGCGAAAGCTAAAGTATCGCTAAAAGTTTTTTGGGCTTCTTCTTTTATTTTTAGAATCCTTTCGTAGTTTTTTTTCGGATCAGATGTTTCCGGCAACTGGTCTTTGTAAATCATTTCGTAAGCCGCCTGTTTATATAAATTTTGGTTGATATTGCCAATAAACTCCGTTTCAAGCATTGATCCGGTATTTTCATAAGCTTGCCGGCTATTATTTATTTGATTAAAAACCGAATCTTTTAACATATATTATTTTTTTAAATTTTTTAAAATTATAATTAAGGCTCCCAAACTAATCATCACATCGGCCAAGTTAAAAACTGTAAAATAACGTAGCTCTAAATAATCAATCACATAACCGTAAACGAGGCGATCTAGTATATTACTTATAGCACCAAATAAAATAATTGTCAATAGAATGATATTTGTTTCTTGGTTTTTTTTATTTAATATTAAATAAAATATATAATAAATTAAAGCTATAATAATAAATATAATTGCGCCAATAAGAACCCGCCCGCCAAGAGGCAAGGAGAAAGCCATATAATAGTTAGCCGTGAAATTGAAGGAAAAAATATCGCCGATCAGCTTTATCGGAGGGGCCGGGGATCTGTCTAGGGCTATTAGCTTCAAATACCGGTCAATAATAAAAAATATAGCTATTAGTAAAACTATAGCTATATTTTTAGGAGAATATTTTGAAAATAATTTATTCATTTTCTTGTAATTCTGTTTTGCAAGAAATACAGGAGCTAGCCGTCGGCCTAGCTAGCAAGCGCTTTTCAGCAATCGGGTTGCCGCAATATTTGCACACGCCATAGTTGCCTTTTTTGATTCTTTCCAGAGCTTTGTTTATATCTTCTAAGCTTTTTTCTAAAACCCTTTCAGTCGCGACATTGGTTGAGTAATCGCTTATTTCTTGTGCGTTCTCATCAGGCTTGTCTCCGTACTCGGGAAATTTAGTTGTCATATTATCAACCTCATGGCTGTCTTTTTTAGAAAAATCACTAAGTTCGTGAAGAACCCGTTTTTTTTGGGCTAAAAGGTTTTTTTCTATTTCAGTAATTGTTTTTTGGTTTAATGCTTTTTCCATATTAGAGTAAATTAAAAAAACTATATAAGAGCTAGTTTTTGTATTTAAATTATAGCCTATTTGTTGCCATTTGGCAAGACTTTTCACTATTTTTCCCTTTGACAAGAAAAAATGTTTCTGCTATGATTTTTTTGTGGCTAAAAACGAAATTAGTCATTTTTAAGAATATCGCGGACTTAAGGAGTGGTAGCTCAGTTGGTTAGAGCGTCTGCCTGTCACGCAGAAGGTCGCGGGTTCGAGCCCCGTCCATTCCGCCAGGAAATAGCCCCTTTATAAATCGGGTTATTTTTTTATAAAAAAATCCCGAACGAAAGAAGCGTTCGGGAGAACAGAGGTTTATCGCGCCAGGAAATAAAATTAATTAATTTTGCGCCCAAAGCTTCGGCACATGCATTTTCCCCCGGATTACTGATAATCAAGGTGCATGATTAGGGGCCTTAGCTGTTGGTCTGGATGAACTTTTAAAAGAACAGGAGATCAAAACTTTGTTTAGTTCATCCTCTCATTTTTAGCGGTCACAATTATTCATTTTACAATCACGTAAGCGGTGACATAAAAATTTTCAACCTCTGTCGGTGATAGTATAGACTATTATTTATTATTTTACAAGCCCCGGGCGTCAGTTCTTAAAAGATATCGGCCGGCCCCATTGGCAGCGCAGCTAGCATATTGGCCGGCTATTATATTGTATTTTATCAATCAGGGATTGTCAGCGTAACTCTTTCTTTAAATTTTAATTTTATATCATCTTTCCGCTCCCCCGTATCTTCATTGTAATAGCCGTCATAATCTACGTTATCATATTGATCGACCGTAACCGTCTTGTCGTTTTGAGTTTTTGTTTTATCATATACCCCTAACTCTATCTTGTTATCAGTTATTTTTATATCGTAGCCCGCCATCTGTCCCATCTCAAAGTAAACATCGGAGATTAGCCAGCTATTAGTTGGCGCTTGGTATAATGCGGTGTTTGTGTCGGTTTCGAGGTTAATTAAATATACCCCGTTTTGGTTCCACTTAATTAATCGCTTGCCATCAGAGAGAATTTTATAGGTATTATCCTCGCCTCCTCGGTATAAGTCGAAATCGGCAATAAAATTGGTAACAATTAGTTTATTCAAAGATAAATTGGACAGATCCAGGCGGTATAACGCGTCGAGGCCGGAATAAGGAGCGTCGCTGCCCAGATCGGAATAACTTTTTAGATATAGATAATTTCCGTTGCTTGGTTTGGAAAAAATATCTACAAGCAAGTCATAACACTTTGGCTGATCCTCTGAATTATCGGCGTCGTAGATTAACTTCTTTAAGCTCGGAACTATGATTTCGCCCTTCTTATCCAACAAACGAAAATCCGTCCGGCCAACCGTAAATTGGTTTATTTTATTCAAGCAGTCCGGAGAAAGAGATTTGTAAATGGGCGACTGTGAAATCGGGTAGATGTTTATAGAATAATCCTGGGGGTTTATTTGGGGCGCGTTTTCTGCCGGTTTAATTGTCGGCTGGCTTTGGCTTTCCGCCGGTTGGCTAACTGGCTGATTCTGCACCACTACCGGCTGCGCGGGCGAATAATTGCACCCGGTGGCCAATAATACGATAACGGGCAGCATCGTTAAAAGTTTTTTCATAATTTTGTTTAATTTAATTCACTTTTTTGTCACATTGTGCCCCCAGAGGGAATCGAACCCCCACTTTAAGCTCCGGAAGCTCACGTTCTATCCATTGAACTATGGAGGCAATAACTGCGGAGACGAGAGGATTCGAACCCCTGATACCTTTTCAGGTATACCGCATTTCGAGTGCGGCGCATTCAACCAACTCTGCCACGTCTCCCTTTTTCTAAATTATTAATTTCTTCTTCAGTCAAATAGTCCCAGCGCCCTTCGGGCAAATCACCCAAGGATAGTCCGCCCAGGCTGACCCTCTTTAAATCAGAAACTTTTGTGCCCAGAGCTTCAAACATGCGCCTGATTTGTCTTTTTTTGCCCTCGTTTAAGGTTATTACAAATAACTCGTTTTGTAAATATTTGGCTCTTTTTGCTCGAACAACTCCATCGCCCTCGCCGATATCAACGCCGCCCAGAAGTTTTTTTATAACCATTTCCGGGTTGACAACTTCATCGCGGATCCTTACTTCATAATTTTTTTCATTTTCAAATTTAGGATGGGATAATTTCTGGGTCAGAGCGCCATCGTTAGTGAGAAGAACCAAACCGCGGCTGTCTTTGTCTAAACGGCCGACCACAAATAATCTAACGGGCGAATCAACTAATTCAAAAATATTTTTTTCGTTGGGGAAACGCCGATTAGTGCAGGTATAGCCGATAGGCTTATTAAGCATGATATAGACGTTTTTTTCAATTTCGGGTATGAGGTGGCCGTTAACCGTTATCTTATCTTTATCTGGATCAGCTTGTTCGCCTAAAAAAGCTATGGTTCCATTAACTTTTACCCGGCCGCTTCTGATAAGCTCTTCGGCGTGGCGGCGCGAACACAGCCCGCTAACAGCAATGGCTTTTTGAAGAATCATTTTCATATTAATTGCGGATATTTTTTGAACCAAATTTTTGGTTGGAATTCATGAGGCCGATAAAAGCTAAGAATATCCAGAACATGACAGATAAATCGTTTTTGAAATAAGGCACATCGACCAGGCCATGGACGAAAATAGTAATCAGCGCGGTCATTAGGCCAAGCGCCAGATATTTTTCCCGATATTTTTCGCGGCTATAAGCAACCGTAAGCTTGAGCGCCAGATAAATCGCTTTAAATAACAACCATATAAATACTAAGGCGCCGAGCAGGCCGATTTCACTCCAAAAATTTAGAAAGATATTATGCGGATACAGATATATTTCAACCGGCTGCCAATATTTGGCGCGCAGAGTAGAGCTGGCGCGCAGTTGGGCGTCAAAGTTAGGTAAATTATCGCTATTAAAGAAAATTCCTTCTTGATGAAAAGGAGCCACGGCCTTTTGATAATTATTTAGACCCGCGCCAGTGATGATTTTTGTCCCCGTTAAAGTTAATAAAGTTTCCTTCCATTGCCTCTCCCGGATTTGTCCGGATAAATCGTTGAGAGTTAACTTGGTCAGGATAAAGTTTTTACTGGGAGCGAAGGAAAAAGCCCCGCTGATTACTATTAGGGCTAAAATTAAGGTGGCGATTCTTTGTTTGCGTCCGGCCAGCAAACCAAAGACGAATAGCCCGGCGGCAACACCAAGCAAAGCCCCTTCGGAGCGCGCAAAGTAAATTGAAAGCAGGGAGGCGGCAATAATTAAAATAATCAGAATTTTTTTAAATGTTTTGCTAAGAGTGGTTTGGCGGGGCAGCGAAAAAAACCAACCAAGGAATACTAAAATAAGAGGAGCTAAATAGAGCCCAACAGCATTCGGATAGCCGAACCAAGATACGACTCTTCGCGTCACTTCGTTCGCCCAGAATGCATTGAAGATAAATTGGCCGGTTATTTTTTGGTAGATAGCAAAAACCGAAACGCTTATGGCTGATAGCAGCAAAGCCCACAGAATTTTTTGCCAATCACGCTTTTCTTGATATAGATTTATTATTAAAATAAAAACTAGAATTGGCTCGAAAAAATAAGCCTTCCAAATTCCCAAGGCGCCGAAACTGAAGCTGGCTACTCCAGTAGCGATAAAAGACAGGATTATTAAGGATATTATTTCCCAGGAAAAGGGATAGGGTAATCGCTCCGACCGCTTTTTGATTAGATTTTTAAAATGCGGAAGCCAGCTTTTTAAAAACCAGACCAAAAAGGTGATTAATATCATGGCCTCGAGAACGGTTGCCGGAACGCCCAAGACAGAAAACCTGATTAAATAGCTGGGAAGAGACGCGATCAGGAAAAATACAGCATAGTCCAGACGGATAAGCGCCAAGACAAAGAAAAAGAATATAAAAATAATTATTCCAACAGACATAAATTTTATTCAACTCTTTTTATTATATCACGTCATTCCGGCAAACAAAAACCGCTCCCTAAGGAGCAGTTTTTATATCTAATTTGCTCTTTCCGCATATTCCCCAGTATCGGTGTTGATTCTAATAATATCCCCTTCATTAATAAACATCGGAACATTGATTTTGGCTCCGGTTTCAATTTCCACTTGTTTGTTAACGTTGCCAGCCGAATTTCCTTTTACTCCCGGAGGGGCGCTAATAACCTTGAATTCCATTTTGATCGGCAGGCTGATAGAAACGGGACGACCCTCAAAATATAAAACATCGACGTCGGTGCCGTCTTTAAGGAATTGGGTTTGTTCGCCCAGCTCATCCAAATGAAGATTGAATTGTTCGTAACTATTGTTATCCATAAAATAAGCTTCCTCCTTGTCTTTGTACATGAAGTTGGCTTTTTTCGTTTCGGTTTCCGCCTCTTCAGCTTTTTCCGCGCCCTGGTAGGTGCGTTCTAAAATATTACCATTGATCAAATTGCGGCACTTTACTTTTAAGACCGCTCCGCCGCGTCCCATTTTATGATGATCGGTCTTTATAATAATATAAGGATCGGCGTTTATCTTGATAACTTTGCCGGTTTTGATTTCATTAAAGTTCAACATAAGTTTCCAGGCTTAGTGAATTATTTATGAGTGGGCGATAAGAGAGCCATAACGCGCGAGCGCTTAATAGCCATCGCTAATTTTCTTTGATGCCATGAGCAAACGCCGGTCCGGTCGCCCGGTAGAATCTTCATGAAGAAATTCACAAAGCGTCTCAGCGTTCGCGTGTCTTTGTAATCGACGTCAAGATTATTGACGCAGAAATAGCATTCTTTGGTTTTTTTAGTCATAAGTTTAATAAGTTATTTAGAAGGGGATATTCTCGACGCGGATTTCTTCGTCATCAATCGGCTCGTCGGGTATTTCGATGGTGGCTTCGGGAGAATTGTTTCCCGGCAAACCTCCGCTCATCGGCGAATTGTTTTTAGTATCGAGCATAATCATATTTTCCGTAACGATTTCCGTGCGATAGCGCTTAATACCATCTTGGCCCGTCCAATCGGTTGTCTGCAGGCGGCCTTCGATAAAAACTTTAGAACCCTTATGTAGATATTTAGAGCAGATTTCCGCTAACTTGCGCCAAGCAACAATGTTATGAAATTCGGTTTTTTTCTGTTGTTGCCCGCTTTGGTCTGTCCAAACGAGATTGGTGGCGACCGAGAAAGAAGCGACCGATTGCCCGGAAGGGGTATTGCGCAATTCTGGGTCACGAGTCAAATTGCCGATGACCATTGCTTTGTTTAAATTCATATTTTTGGATTTAGATTTATTAAATTAAATCTTTAGCATTTAAAATGCCTTCTAATTTTTCGTCCAAATCTTTTAAGTCCACTCTCTTGTCTTTAGCCTTTGGAGCTGAAGTCGGGGTTATGGTTGATGTGGACGCTTTCTTGTCTTTTTCTTCTTGTTTTTTTTCTTCCGCCGCTTTTTTAGAATCGATCTTGACGCGGATTGCTTGTTCGCGAGCAATCTCTTCAGCCGACTTCGCTTTTTTGACAATAATCTGATGGCGCAGAACATCCGCTGATAGTCTTAGATTTTGATCGACTTTGGCTAAAAGATTCCCTTCTAGATCAAATTCAAATAAGCCGTAATACCCGTAGGCATTATGCTTTATTTCATAGGCCAACTTTTTTTTGCCCCAGTATTCGGTGTGCGTGATTTGGCCGCCGTTTTCACTAATTACTTTGCCGACTTTTTCCGCCACGGTCTTGGCTTCATCATCGGTAAATTTGTTCGGGATGATAAATAAGATTTCGTAGTGGGTCGCACCGGCTGATTTGGTTTTTGACATAGTTATTATAGATTACAGGATTTAAAGATTATTTAAGAGTTTTTTAAATAATTTCTAAAGGCCCGCTTATTAAATAAAATCCCCAAGTATTCAAAATCCTTTGGGGCTTAAGAATACCTTTAATTCTACTCTAATATTGGTAGAATTATCTTGGAAATAGTCCAAGATATGGGAAAGATATGGTTTGTATTTATTTGTGAATTTAGATTATCACGAATATTTATAGAATGCAAGCGTCCCGGTAATTGCCAGCCGCCCCGGATTAGGATAGAATAAATTTATGAAATACTTCTTTGTTTTAGGAACAAATGCCGCTTTATCCATAGCCGAGCTCGCCGCTGTTTTGGATTTAAAAGACGCGCGCGTTTTGGCGGCCGATTTTTTAGTTTGGGAAACAAAAATTGAAATAAACGCGGCTAATTTAATTAAAAATTTGGGCGGGACGATTAAAATCGGGGAGATTAAAGAAAGTTTGCCAGCTGGCGATGAGAGTAAATTACACAAGGCGTTGGCTAATTTCGCTAGAGTTAAAAAGTACCAAAGCCAAGAAGGGAAATTTAATTTTGGCTTTTCTGATTACGGCAAATATCAATTCAATAAAAAAGATCTCGGTTTGAAACTTAAGAAATATTTTAGCGAAGAAAAAATCAGCTCCCGCTTTGTCATCAGCCGCGAAAAAACCTTATCCAGCGTTGTGGTCACCCAGAATAAATTAATTGCACGCGGGATTGAATTTGTTTTGATAAAAGATGGCGCGGACGTTCTGATCGGGGAAACTCTGGCGGTCCAGCCCTTCAAGGATTTATCGCGCCGCGACTATGGCCGGCCGGCGAGAGACGACGAATCGGGCATGCTGCCACCGAAACTTGCGCAAATTATGATTAATCTAGCACAGGTAAAAAACGCCGATGATTTAATAATCGATCCTTTTTGCGGGTCAGGCACGATGCTCAGCGAGGCCATGCTGATGGGCTATAAAAATTTATTCGGTTCGGATATTTCCGCTAAAGCGATTGATGATACCCATAAAAATATTAGCTGGATTAAGGAACTTTACGAGGTTAAGGATGTAAAAATAAAGATATTGGTTAAAAATGTGCTCGATCTGGCCAAGTTCGTTAAAGCGGGTTCGGCCGAAGCGGTTATCACTGAACCGTTTCTCGGTCCGCAAAGAGGCTTGATAGAGTTTAAAACGGTCAGCCGCAGCTTAGAAGAGCTTTATAGCGGCGCGCTTAAAGAATTTAGATCTGTTTTACGAAAGGGCGGCCGCGTAGTTATGGTTTGGCCCCTGTTCTACGGACAGAAACCGATTGCGCCTGATTATGATGGGTTCAGGCTAGTTAATATGATTCCGGAGAATCTTCGCCAGAGTGAATTTATAAAAAAACATAATCGGGAAACGATTGTGTACGGTCGTCCCGGCCAGAGAGTATATCGGGAGATTGTCGTGCTTGAGAAAATATAAACATATAAATAGCAAATTTAAAAAAGCCCGTTTGTGCAACGAGCTTTTGGGTTTTTCTTGGGTCTTTTATTCCGGACTAGGGGATTCAATTATGGCTGGTTCCTTAGAGACTTCCTTTTTGTGAAAAAATGTTTCCCGGAATATGATGATTATGCCTGGGAATAAGCATCCGATTGCCAGGAACAGGAAAGGCATTCCGACATAGAAGGACCAGAATAGGGAATATATTTCCGAAGCAAGTGCGATGGCAGTAAAATCGAAACCATTTTGTTTTTGTAATACCCACCATCTTTTTGGTCCCCGAAAAAATAATATTCCTAAATCAAAGCCGAATAAGAGAAGTGCAACCAGGGCAACGACAGAGCCAAAATGGAATCGGCCTTGGCTGGCGTAATTGATTTTTTCCTGGGCAGAAACAATCAGGGGGGATTTGGAAAGAAGCTCATAGGTAGTGGATGGTGTTTTGATTTGGTAGTTTTTTATAAACCCCCAATGTGTATAACCGGCTTCCTCTTCGGTTTCTTCTTTGGTGATTATTTTCTTTTCTCCTCCTGCTGCAGCAATAACAGCTTTTTCGTCGAAATCATTGCCGATAAAGAAAACTTCTCCAAGGTATCGTCTGGCAGTAGTTTTTGTTTCAGTTGAGATAATCGTATCGGAAATTGAGTGGTATTTGATTTCGCTTTCCGTAGCCACTTTGTTTACCTGGTCGCTACCGACCATAATATATTTACGCAAAGTGCCGTGTTCCGGACCGTTGTTTACCGGTATCAGAGTTAAATTTTCGCTATTGGCCATGAACGTGCCGGCCAAAAATAGCAAAACCAGGACATGTTTTTTCATCTGTTTCGTGATTTAGGTTTTTATTAATTTTTTTTGGAACTTTTTTTCTTCAGAATCCATTCGTAGATATCAGTGGCATGCGTTATCAGAAATACCGAAATTGCAAACATGGCAGCGCAAATTAGAAAGACGATCCATTGGCAACAAAGAATGATTATCAGGGAAAATATTCCAAATATCATAAATATTAAGAAAAGCCTTGTACCATCCTCTAGCCATTCGTATAAACCTTTGTGGGTTTTCTCTAGCCAAGGCAGAAATGTAGGAATTTCTAATAAAAAGGCATAGACTATCAGTAAGAGCAAAACAATAAAGAAGATAATAAAGGTTATAAGTAGGAGCCAATCAATCTTGGTAACAGAAAAGTCGGCAAAATGAGATTTCCAAACATAGAGGTCATTTTTATAAACTCCGCTGACAAAAGTGCTGGTCCATTTTTGCTCGGTTTTTATGAACCAAAATTTAGATGGATGATTGGTATTGTCTTCTCCGCTAATAATCATTCTTTGTCGGTTTCCTGGTTTGGAGTAGGCAGATACTAATAAGTTGCGGGTTTCTTTGAACAGACTTTCGGAGGCGTATTTCGAGTCATCCCGAGTTTTAATGGTAGCAATATCAACGCTATTTTGGATGTTGACCGGCTCATAGTATGTCCGGTTGCCGTTTTTTATAACGCGAGTTTTTATTGGTTCGCATATGCCCACTATTTTTACCAGCATTTCTCTGTCACTGGTTTTTTCAATAGTGGTCACCCCTAATTTAACGATTTTGGGATTTTCCGGGAGATAGCTTTGGGTTTGGGAGACAATCAAGCCCGAGATGAATAAAAAGACGAATAATAATAAGACTTTTTTCATGGGATAAAGGGGTTTTTGGTTTATATTGTGGTTTATTTTATATATTAAATTGTTAATGTTCGTAAATAAAAAAAGGATAATAACTAAGTATTATCCAATTTTTTAAACAAAAAGTCAATAGTTATCTATTAATCAAGAAATTGCAAACATCCCCGTCTTGGACGACATATTCTTTCCCCTCGGTTCTTATTAAGCCAAGCTCTTTAGCCTTAATATTACTCCCACATTCAACAAATTTTTCCCAGTTAATAACTTCGGCTCTGATAAAGCCTTTAATGAAATCAGTATGGATTTCTCCGGCCGCTTGGGGCGCCTTTGAGCCTCTTTTTATAGTCCAGGCGCGGGTTTCGTCAGCTCCGGTAGTAAAAAATGTGTCTAGGCCGAGCAGTTTGTAGGCGCTTTGGATAAGGCGGTCTAGGCCGCTTTGCTCTAATCCTAGCTCTTTTATGTATTCCGCTTGGTCTTCTTCCGGCAGGTTAACAATTTCTTCCTCTAATTTTACATTAATTTTGATAATAAGGTCCTTGGTTGTCGGCAAAACGTCGCCCGAGTAGTTTTCGTCTATGTTTAAAAGGTAGAGAATCGGTTTTATGGTTAGCAAGTTCAATGTTTTTACAAAAGGGAGATCTTCGTCCGTAAATTCTAACTCTCGGACGGCTTTTCCGATAGACAGATGATTGGATATTTTTTCTAATATTCGTGCACTATTGATTAATTCCTTGTCGCCGCTTCTAGCTTCGCGCTTTACTTTATCAAGCCTTTTTTCAATAGTTGCGAGGTCGGCTAAAATAAGCTCGGTATTGATAGTTTCTTTATCGCTGGCCGGATCGATGCGGCCGTCAACATGGATGATATTTTTATCTTTAAAATCACGAATAACTTCACAAATAGCGTCGCATTCCCTAATATGAGCTAAAAATTGATTGCCCAAACCCTCGCCTTTACTGGCTCCGGCTACTAAACCGGCAATATCAACGAATTCAATAGTGGTAGGAACGATTTTTTTGGGTTTTGACACTTCGGCTAATTTTCCCAAACGAAAATCGGGGACTTTAACAACCCCGACGTTAGGATCTATGGTGCAAAATGGGTAATTGGCCGCTTCTACGCCCTTTTTGGTTAAAAGATTAAACAGAGTTGATTTGCCAACGTTAGGCAGACCAACAATTCCAATTGATAGTGACATATGGGACTAATATAGCACACTTTAAGAATAAAAAAAGAGGCCCACTACGGGCCCCTCTTTATATAAAATTAGAGGTAATATAAATATTAGGCACCGAGTGAGCCTCATTCCTTGATTTAGACAACCAAGGAAAAGTGAAGCATCTTGCTGACTTAAGAGCGCTATCCTTACCAGCTCTTAGTAAATTAATATTATTTTAATTATTTGTGCTAACTTTGATAAAAATTAGTAAAAATTTCTTTTTGATTTTTATTAATTTTTATCATTTTTGGTTAGCCTTTATAATCTACTTGTTTATGTCACGTCAGCGTTGACATTTATTAAAGCTAGTTAAAGAACCTACTATTATTATAGCACTTTATATTTGGAGGGTCAAATATTGTAGACTTAAGTTGCTTTAAAATGAGGTTTTTTACATAATTATAATAATATTAGTAAAATTATTTTTATTTTTCAGATATTTTTTAGTTTTAAGTCTACGCTAGTTTAGACTTAAAATAGGTTTTTATACACAGATAACACAAGTTATCCACAGTTTTAGCAACTAAAAAACACTCAAGAGAGTGTTTTATAGTGTTTTGATGAGGCTTGAGTGGGAGTCGAACCCACGAATGGCAGTTTTGCAAACTGCAGCGTTAGACCACTTCGCCATCAAGCCGCGCATAAATTAAAGTCTCGGGTATTTGAATTTTAACCTATCTGGCTTGAGTTGTAAACTAGGAATAATTTTTGTCGCTTATTTAAAATACTCGGTCGGGAATTTCAACCAGTCGAGCGCCATTAAGGCAATAACAATTAGCGAATAAAAAATCGAGACAACCATGTCTTTCCTTAGGTCCTTTTTAGTATATAAATCATTTTTCTTGGTTACCAATCCTTTCACCCCCTTGTGCATTAAAATCAGTCCGATAATATTAGTTAGCCAATAGCCGACGATCATCATCGGATAAAAAAGATTTTTTGAGATAAGACCGAACAAAAAGGCAAATCCATAAGCGAGTGGAATGTTCAGGATCAAATCATTCCACCAAGAAAGAGGGGATAATAAATATCCAAGGGCCGTTATAATTATATTTAATCCTCCTTTTCGCATATTAAGCAGCAAATTTATATTTTATAAAAATAAATTTTTTTATTCTTTACGGTGATAATCTCTTCGGATTTAAATTGGGGTATTGGGAAGCTGCGGCTGATAATCTGCGTTTCTGGCCGGCATTCTTGCTTGAATTTTATCCCCAGCTTTTCCATGGTTGAATTGTTTAGGTAGCAGTAAATAAGGTCAGCCCTCTCTAAATTAGCAGTCAAAATATCTTTTTTTAATAATTTTATTCGGCTTCTTCGCAGCTTAAGGAGGAGTTTATTTATAAGGAAAAGGCTTGATAAATTTTCAATGCCGATGAGCTCGGCTCGGGGAAATAATTTTTCCGCTATTTTTAAAAATCTGGCTCGCCCGCAACCCAGTTCGTAAATCGTCGGCCGCTCTTTTATTTGGACTTTATCCAGTATCTTTTTAATTGTCTTTCGGTCGGTAGAAATAAACGGAGCATATCCCTTAAAAACTATATTGCCGAATTGGGAAATGAAAAAAATAGAATAGACAAGCAGGGCTAGAATGGCAAGATATAATATAATCATATTTTAATGGTTAAGCGCAGGCAGGCAATAGTTCTTTTATTATTATACCACGATAGCCATAATTTTTATTATAGCAATAAAAAACCCTGAAAATAATTTCAGGGAGTAAGGGAAAATTAAACATTAGATTGGCACGTATCAAAAATAGACAAAATTTACCCAATTATCTATACTTTTAATATAAAATTATATGAGATGAGAATATTTTGGCGAATATAACAATTTAGATGTCGAAAAAGAAAAGGATATGCCAAGGTTGCGTGGCGTTGATTTTAGCTTGAATGAAATACAAGAAGCTATAAAGGAGGACAAGCCTCTTCAAATTAGTGTCGCTTTTCCTAGACAAAAATGCAATTTAAACTGTTTGTATTGCTATACAAGCGAATTTGAAAAGGCCAATAAAAAGATAGAAGCCAGTGATTTGCTTAGTTTATTAGATGATGCAAAAAGAAACGGCGTGAAGAATCTTTTATTACCAGGCTACGGGGAACCCTTCTTGAACAAAGAAATATGGCCGATGTTGGATAAAGCTCGAGAATTAGAAATGTATACTACTATTTTTACAAACGGGGGAGCCTTGGATAAAGAGGAAATTAAGAAGCTTAAAAATTATCCCGTGACTTTAGTAGTTAAATGTAATAGTTTCAATGAAGAAAAAGAAGATCAAGTTTCTGGGGTAAAGAATTACGCCAAAAAAAGGAATGAGATGTTGCGCGTAGCTATTGAAGAGGGTTTAAATATCCCCGACAAAGATGGGAGTGTCAGAATGGCCGTCGCCGCAATGATATATAAAAATAATGCCGATGATGTCGTGGAAGTAATTGATTGGGCAATAAAGAACAATATTACGCCAATGGTTTCCGGAACAGCTTTAATTGGTAATGCTGAAAAACATAAGGATATTTTGGGCGAAACTGAAGAATTAAATAAAGCTTTTTCTTACGTAAACCAAAAAATCAAGGAAAAATCCCCCAAACTTTTTAAAGAAATATTTACTCCTAAAACAGGCAATATCGCCGCTCAAACTTCGTCATTATTTTTGGAATATCCGTCCGGAAAGTTAGTTGACGATTTGTTTGGTTCTAACCAGGTTGGTAGTTTTGCAACTGATAATCTTGAAGGTATTTGGCAGAAAGATAAAAAAAATAGAAAAAATAGAGTCCAACAAAATCAGGAAAAAATTCAAGATCTTAAGAATTTGGGCGGCGTTTATGGAGATCGTATTAATGCGGATGCCCTGGAAAATAAAAGAAATGAATATATTTCCGTATCCGTGGAAGATGTTTTTAAAAATAATAAGCCCGAAATTAAAAAGTTAGTTAACGATTTAAAAACAAGTATCGCTTCTGCCAAAAAAGATAAAATAAAAGAAGTATTTTTGAGATTAGCAGCTTTAACGGAGAATAATATTCTTAATAAGCATAAGTTTAATGCCAGAACAGACGATGAAGCTAGAAGACAAAAAATAATTGGCGAATATCCGGAAGAAAAAATAGAAGAATTTATTGATTACCAGCTCAGGGAATATATGGGCCAAGACGCTTATGACGGCTTAAGAAAACAACTAGAACAGCCGGATATTAAAATTTATTCCAAAAATGATTATAAAAATATTGATTATAACAACCCGTTGATTGAATCAAGACTATGGAGCAAGGCCGATTGGAAGTATAATCGGCTATATTTGCCAGAAAATGAAAATGTGGCCGTGTCTTTCATAGCGGCCGCTAAGTCGCTCGGGCATTTGGTGCAAAATGGACGAACCGAGCCGGATATTAATGATTTTGAATCAATATTTAAGGAAGAGGTGCGCGCCTGGGATAAAGGCTGGGGATATTTAAAAAAACATTTTTCTAAATATTTTGACGGAGAAGTTAATAATAAGGTTGTCAGCAAATTCGAAACAATATTAGATTCGGCCAAACAAAAACTGCTGGATGCTATGAAGATGACCGAAGGTCTTTATTCCCATTCCAATGGAAGCGGAGAAGAGAGAAGGTCATCTTATTATGATTCAAAAGCGGGCAATGAGTTAATCGTTAAAATTAAAGAAATAGATTCATCTATTAGCCATGAAATAGATAATCTTAATGAAAAAGAATTGTCCGCCAAGATTAATTGGGTTAAATTTTGCGAGGTTATCAATAATACCCTAAAAGATATTGAGCGAGATAATGAAAAATAAAAAAGCCGCAGCAATAGCTGGACTTTTTAAAAAAACTCTAACATCCGTTAGAGTTTTTTTAATTCGCAGTGCTTCACTCTCAAGTTTCCGAAAATTTTGAGGGGATTGTTAGGGAAATTGAGAAGTGGAGGGGATTTTAGAATAAGAGCTAACGGTAAAAGTTATATTGACATGCCTTTTCACATATGATACAATATTGTCATATTTATGAAAAGTAAAATAAATCTATTAAATCAGTTAAAGTCTTTGCCTCACTTCAGTAAGTATTCTGTTTATCAACTGGGATTACAGTTAGGGCTAAAAGAATCGACAGTTAATACTTATATTAGCCGATTTTTGAAATCAAAAGACATTTTTCAGCTCAAAAATGGGCTGTATGTTTCAACTGATTTTTTTGAAAAAAACAAGAAAGATATCTCATATTCTTTTTACTTAGCTAATATTGTTCGCAGGCCATCTTATGTTAGTTCTTGGGCCGCTCTGCAGTATTATAATTTAGTGACTGAGGCTATTTATTCAATCACTTCAATTACTCCTAAGGTTACACGAAATTACCAAACAAAAGCCGGAAATTTTTCCTATCAGTCAATTAATAAAAATTATTTTTCCGATTTTTCTTTAGTTAAGGGAAAATTCGATTTTTATATCGCGACACCAGCCAAAGCCCTATTTGATTTATTATATTTTAGAACAAATCAGTTCAAGGGCATTAGCCTGGATAAGCTAAAAATATTAATCGAAGAGTTGCGAATAGATATTGATGAAATGGATGATACGGAGCGAGAGAAATTTTATTCAATGGTTAAAATAATACTAAAATGAGCGAACAAATAACTACAATACTAAAAAGAAAACTTGATGATCTTTCTGCCTCTGGCGAGGTTGGCGCTGAAACTCGGTATAACGCTTTTAAAGAAGAGCTTCAGTTTTATGTTCTTAATTTTATTTATCACCACCCGGAATATAGTAAGTGGGTAATGTACGGGGGGTCAGCTTTACGTATTATACATGAGCTAAATCGAATGTCAGTTGATTTAGATTTCGAAGTCACACACACAATAACGAATGAATTTTTAGAAGAGTTGAAGAGAGAAATAAATAACTATTTTGCGAGTACTTATAATGCCGGAGAAGACTTTCTTAAAATAAAAGTTACTAATAATAGAGGGCTACTCCTGAAGTTCTATCTTGATGATGAATTAAGTTCCGGGCATCCATCAAAACAGTTACATGTAAAAATTGATTTAAACTATTTCGTGGCACCAAAGACGGTAACTGAGCGTAGGCCAATAAATCACGGACAGCTTTCATTTGTGATATTAACCTACAATATGGGTGCCCTTATGGCCAGCAAAATAGCGGCTATATTTTTGCGTGGCACTCGAGGCGTGGGGGTAGAAGTTTATGAAGAAAAGGGTCGTGATATTTACGATTTGCTTTGGTATATGGGGAAAAAAGTAGTACCGGATTTTGATTATCTTATTGCTAAAGGCATTGATGTAAGAGATCCCCGGACGCTTTTTAATAAGCTCACTCTTCAGATGAATAAAGTTAACAATGAAAATTTAAAAAACGATCTCTCTCCTTTGTTTGTTGATCAGACATTTATAAAGAATTGGCTTGCAAATTGGCTTGAAAGCTATTTTAATCTGCTTGATGATTATAAGATTAGAACGATCAAGGAGCTTGAGCGGATTTTAATTGATCAGGATTTTTATTCCGATAATTTTTTCTTTATCTATTCATATAGGACAGAAGAAGACAAATTAGTACGGATTGTTTATATTTTGAGTGATTATTGGATGAATGAAGTGCTGTCCATGGAAGTCGATGAGGCAATAATAAAAAAGATTGATCTTTCCCGAAATGATTGGAGTGCTAAAACGGAATTATGGGGTAAATTAGAAAAATATGTTACGCTTTTTTTTAAAAAGACAGATGATTATTTTAAAAAAACTAACCGAATAATGTTGGGCGATGGAATTACTACTAAGCTTATAAGAATGACCGCCGACAATCTAAATCAGAAGGAACAAATTGTTCTTAATAAATCAACCCTCCTGTCTTGTGAGTTTGATGATTTATTAAAATAAGTAAAGTTGAAACAATATTTATGAAATATATAACCCAAGAAAACGCTAATAAGCAAATTATTAAGCCATATTATCTTGATTTTTTTCTTGATGAAGACAGTTTATATTTAATTGAAGCAATCGCGAGCGCAAAAAGTTGGTGGCAGAATGTTAAGAGCGGGCGGGCTTTTTTCAAAGATGACGATATTTTTTTGTATCTCGATGGCAAGGAAATTACCACTTCGCAAAATCAGAAAAGTGATTCAAGGTCGGTCTGGAATGGAAATGATTTGCAGGGTTTGGATAAAACAATGATAATCGCGGTATATTTAAAGAAGGGAAAGCATACTGTTAAGTTTGTTCCAGATCAAAAACCGTTTCTAAAGAGTGTTGGTATTTCGCGGATGGATGAAAGTGACTTGGATTTGTTAAAGTATGCCCCTGTTGATAATAGTAGGGCACAAAATAGTGAGGGGCGCCCGTGGCTAAGTTTCGCTATTTTGAGTCAACATATTACGAAGTTAACTGTTGTTGCCAAGGCGGATAAAAATGGCCGCGATGATGACGATATTAAATTAATTATTAACGGCGAGATTCAAAAAAATGAAAACAAGAAAGCCCATCAGGATTGGTATTGGTGCGGCAAGATTTCACATGGTGAGGAAAGAACATTTTTAAAAGATATCAATCTAAAGTCCGCTCAGTATAATATCGATCTTTGGTCAGATGGTACTCCGCTTCTGCGGAGTGTAGAAATTGAATTTAAAAAATCGAAACGTATTCCGACGGCGGACGATCCGAAGTGGACAGGTGACTTTAATGATGATACAGACGAGATGATTTTGGCGCGGGCAATCTTTGGCGAAGGAAGAAGTCTTCCTGATGAGGGTAAAATAGCCATCGCTTGGTCGATTAGAAATCGTGTTGAGGACGGAAGATGGTCCGATAATTATCATGATGTTATTTTACAAAAAAGCCAATATAGCGCCTTTAGAGAAAGCGATAAAAATTGGGAATATGTAAAAAATCCTCTTTATAAAATAACTCCTGGACAATTGGCATCTTGGAAAAGATGTTATGAAATAGCAAAGCTTGTTATATCCGGAGGAATAAAGGACCCAACCGGTGGTGTGAATCATTATTTTTCCGATTATATTGATTATCCGAGCTGGACAAAAAGCAAAAACGCCAAGTTTATAATGAAGGTTGACAATACTTTATTCTATAATTTAAAAAGAGAGGGTGGCGGCTTTATAAAAATTAAATATCTGTTGATTTTTATCTTGTTGTTATCCTTGGGAGTTATGGGTTTCTTTTTAATCAAAGGTGCTGTTTTTGCTGGCGAGGCGCCAGCGGTAGTTGATAGTGAGGAGGGAAAGCCTTGTCATCTTTACATAAACCCGCAGACCTCAGAAATAGAAAAAATAATTTTTCAAGAGGACGGCCGGATTATCGGAATCAAGCAGCTTACGAATAACGGTTATCCAAAAAGCCATTTATTCTTGTATGCAAATGAAGGTCCGGCCTTTGGCTATTATCAGGATTTACATAAGCAGAATGAAGATTTTGATTATAATAATGAGGAGGAGAGAAATAGATATTATGACAATTTTACCGCTTTAATGATCGATAAGAATGACGGATCGGAGCCATTCGCGGTTTATAAAGGTAATTATCACACATCATCATGGGAATGGGAGGACAATAATCATGTAAAAGTATATTTAGGTTGCGGTACTCATTGCCTTTATTATTATATAATCAACATCAATGATCTGCAGGTCAAAGAAGAAGGTCATGTCTATACTGACGATAATTCTGCTTCCATGTGAGTTTTATTTTCAACCCTGTTCAATTACTCTCAGCTAATGCCGTCATTAACAAAAGAGCATACTTATGTATGCTCTTTTGTTAATATAGGCAAAATCCGCCGGCGTTAGCCGGCGTGTGCGTTTGGAGGCGAAGCCGT
>CAZYNT010000011.1:9000-30043 GCA_964648205.1 uncultured Gammaproteobacteria bacterium | reverse complement strand
AATCCCTAACCGCTTTATATGGAATATTGTGTCCGAATTTCGGGGGTCATGCCATCATACTAAATATTGATATGGAAAACGTGGGTATATTTTTTATGTAAAATTTGACAAAATAGTAATAAATATGCTATATTTATTAACTAATCAATCAATCAATTAATTAATTAATCAAAAAATATGATGTATTATTTATTATTTTTTGTCGGTTTAGTGATTTTTTTAATCGCCATTGCCGGCATACGCATTGTTAGCCAAAACACTGTTTTAGTAATTGAATTTTTGGGAAAATTTAAAAGGATCATGAACGCGGGATTAAATTATAAAATCCCATTTTTTGAAAGAGTCGTAGAGAGAATCTCTTTGCGTCAGCAAAATTTCGCGATTAACGGCTTATATCCTTCCAAGGATAAGGTTATTATAGATGTTTCTACTAACCTTATTTACTCGGTGGAAAGCAACAGCGAGGGCGTAAAAAAATATGTTTACGCCTTGTCCGAAAGAAATAAATCTATTGGCGCAATTATCGAAAATTCTTTGCGAACTTATATCGCCAAGGAAACGCATGAAGGTATTCTTGAAAAAAAAGAAGAGCTGGCCGCGCATATTAGAGGCGACCTGGAAAAGCAATTTTCCGAATGGGGCATGCTTATTAACAGTTTCCAAATTACGGGGGTCAGTTTTCCGCCGACCATTACGCAGGCTATGTCCGAGGTAGTGGCTTCCGAACAGCTGAAGAAAGCGGCCGAAAACAAAGGCGAGGCTACTAAAATCCAGGCCGTTAAAGAAGCGGAAGCGGAAAGAGAAAGAAAACGTCTCCAGGGCGAGGGTATAGCCATGGAAAGAGAGGCGATCGCCAGAGGTTTGAAAGAGTCAATTGAAATCGTTAAGGGTTCGACCAACCAAAGTTCTTCCGAGATATTAGCTTTACTAACATTGACTCAATATTTAGACACCTTGAAAACTATCGGCTTAAATGATAACAGCAAGGTGATTTTTATGGATACAAGTGTTAATAAGACTTCAGATTTATTGCAACAATTGACCGGCGCCTTGGAGATTTCTAAATCTAAATCTAAGAATTAGGAAGTCCTTCGGCTCGAGGAGAAGAGAGATTAATATTCCAACCAATGTTTAAAATCAATACTCATAGTTTTGAATAGTTCGTCGGAAAGCTGATTGCGATTGAGGCGGAAGTATTTGCCGTTAGCGCCGGCTATCAGGCAGCTGTCGTCAGCGGCGATAATTTCCGAGTCGCCGTCATAATCTTCGGCCGCGGCCCGATATTCGGCTTCTTTAATTTTTTGGTAGGAAATTATCGGCTGGCCGTCTCGGGCGCCGCTAATTTTAGTCTTACCCGTATAGAACAAGCGTGAGCCGGCTGATAAATCAGCTTGGATTTCGGTTGTCGGCCCGCTGACTATCATCAAAAATCCCTGGGAATTAATCAGCATCTTTTTCACCGTGAGGGCTGATGCGTCAACTGAACCGTCGGAAGCATCGTCCTCACTTTTATTTTTGGCGCTCCTGATGATGAAATTATCTGCCTGGCCTTTCCAATCGGTTCTGGCGTCCGCACCTTTCATGTCTAAGCTGACGCTTCGGCCGTTAAAATCAACAAAGTGGGCGCTGGCATTATCAACAATTAAGCTGGTCGTGGCAATTTTTCCCTTTACCAACAAATCGGCTCCATTGGATAATTCCGCGCTTAAACCATCTGTCTGCGCTTCATCCCAGCCTATAATCGAGTCGCCATTCGCTTTTATTTTTAAGGACTGCTTGAAGTCCGGCGATATGGTCAGGTTGGCGTTTTCAATATCCAAATTTTTTAAATTCGGCGCGCTGACTTTAATGGTAATTAATCTGGTATGGCAATTAAGGCAATAATTTTTGTCGGTTTCGTTTTCTGAAATATTCAGATCATCGCCTGATTGCTGCCAGGAAATACGCTCCAAATCGACGCTGCGGCCGGTAAGAAGAAGTAAACTGCTGCTGGCGGCGCCGGGTTCGACGACAATTTTTATATTTTCTCCTTTAACATTTAAATTATTAAAGCTGTCTATTTCAATTTTGTCGGTAACGGTTTGCAAACTGGGATAATTGTCCATTTTCTCTTTTATTTCCGGCACATAGCGCAAACCAATGGCGGTAAAGGCGATGCCCGCGATCATCCAGAGCGCGAAGATTATCGCGGCAGCTTGCAAACCGATTAATTTCTTTTTCTGGATAATAGCCAGGCCGCCGATGATAGCTAAGAGAGCGGGCAGGGCGAAAGCCAAGAAGCCGCTGATTGCCAGCCAGGCTAAAGGAATGGCGGCGCCTAGCTCCTTAACGGGGATATAATTAAAACTATAATTCGACTGGGCTTGTAAAAACAGATAGAAACTACTGATGCCGGCGCCGATAAAAACCATCAAGGCGGTTAAGATAAGAAATAAAGCGAACAAAAATTTAATCACCGGCCATAATTTGCTCCAGATTTTTTTAACGGCTATCAGCAAGCAGTTGAGAATAACAAAGGGCAGGCTGATTATTTTTCCCAGCCAAGAACGTTTTTGCCAGCGTTTTTTCCAATTTTCTTTGAATTGGCGGCCATTTTTTGCTAAGCGTTCAAAGGCCGCGATAGTCGGCGCCTCGCCTTTCATTTCCAGCTTTTGGTGGGCGCTAACTGCCGCCGGCGTAATCAGCCACATAATGATATACAGCGCGACGCCGGAACCGCCGGCGAAGCATAAAGCTAGAAAAGCGAAACGGAAGATAATCGGATCAACGTTGAAGTAGGCGCCCAGCCCGGAGGCGACGCCGCCGATTATTGCGTTATCGACATCGCGGTAAAGCTTATGCGAAATCTTCGGCCGGTCTTCGGCTTTGTCATCGCTTTCGTCCTCGACCGCTCCGACTTCGCGATCGAAATCCTCGCTTGTCCCCATTATTTTAATTAAGGCCTCTATATCGTCCATAGTTATCACCTCTTTATAAGGAGCGAGGGAAGCTTTTAGTTTTTCCGCCAAACCGGTTTCAATATCGCTTATCACCTCTTCGGCGTCGGTATCTTTGCCGCAATGCCGCTTAATATCTTCCAAATAATTTTTCAGCTTATCAGCGGCTTCTTCTTCAATAATGAAGTTTTGCCCGCCCAAACTGATTGAGATAGTCTTGTTCATATATTTATTATTTTTGTAATTTGCTTATCGCTTGTTCTAATATTTGCCATTGGCCTTCGCAGGCGGCCAAGAATTTTTGTCCTTTGGCGGTCAGGATATAGTATTTCCGCGGCGGGCCGGATTTCGACTCTTCCCAACTATAGTCGAGAAGCTCAGCGTTCTTTAAACGGGAGAGCAGGGGATAGATAGTTCCTTCGACGACGACGAGTTTGACTTCTTTCAGGCGGGAGATTATTTCATTGGCATAAGTTTTTTGTTTGGCGATTATCAGTAAAATAGCAAACTCCAGCACGCCTTTGCGCATTTGCGCTTCGGCGTTATCAAGCGATTTTTGGAAATCATTATTGTTCATATCTTTGAACTTAATTTTAACTATCTCTAATATATCACATACTACCTTTTAATACAAGGTATCGAGTAAAAAGATAAAATAAAAAGATAAAATGTGCTATAATTAAATAAATTTATTATAAGCCTAGATTTATGCCAATTAACGAAATCATCCTGATAGCTACCAACAATAAAGGTAAAGCCGAAGAAATAAAAAAAATTTTTAAAGATACAAATTTTACTGTTAAATTTTTATTTGATTTTCCCGATCAATTAAAAAATTTAAATATTGTCGAGAATGCCAAAAGCTTTGAAGGGAACGCTTTGATTAAGGCTATTGTGGCGGGCGATATTTTAAATATGATTACTTTAGCCGATGATAGCGGTCTTTGCATAGATGCTTTAGACGGCCGGCCGGGAGTTCTTTCGGCCCGCTATTCTGATCTCGGAACTGATGAGGGCAACTATTTGAAAGTTTTAGAGGAAATGAAAGAAGTTCCTTTTGATAAAAGAGATTGCCGTTATGTTTGCACCGTGGCTATATATGATCCGCGGACAAAATTCGTGGATACTGTTACGGGAACTTGGGAGGCTAAAGTGGCGCTCCAGCCGAAGGGAGAAAAGAGTTTCGGCTATGCTCCAATAATTTTAGCTAAAGACTTTAATTGTCAAAAAACTAATGCTGAATTTGCCCCGGAGGAGCTGATTAATATTAATCACAGAGGGAAGGCCTTTCGCAAAGCCATCCAAGTATTGACTTATTTATATAAAAGTGTTATATATTAGTAAACAGTTCATTGAGTATTAACTTAAAAAACCGATATTATGCCCGTTCTGTTCATTTATGGTGTGTCTGATAAGGATGCCGGGTTGCGCGAGGAGTTCACTGGTAATATGATTTCCGCGGTGACCAATATTAAAGAACTTAATCTTTCTAAGACTGACGTGTCCTGCTTCTTCCCAAAAATTCATGAAAGGTCGGGAGAAGAAATTGTTATCTTCGTAGACGGCCTTTTTGAAAAGCCCGAAAGAACCGAAGAAATCCGTAATCGGCTGACCCGTGAAATAGTGGGAATAACCCATGAATTTTATCCGGAAGCAAAGCTAATCGAATGCTTCGTCAGGCCGTTTAATCCGGCGCAGGGCTTTGGGTCCTTTAAGAAGTAACCAGCCAAGTAACCAGCCAAGATTTACAAAATAGCACTTTCCGTGCTATTTTTTTTATATAAATAATAAATTTGGATATATGGGCAAAAAAGAATTAGCCGCTACAAGATTATGAACTCAACCGCCCTCATTATCGGCGCCGGTCCGGCCGGGCTGGCCGCCGCTTATGAATTAGTTAAAAAATCAGATATCAAGCCGATTATTGTTGAAATGGATAATCAAATCGGCGGCCTATCGAAGACAGTCATTTGCGCTGGCAACCGGATTGATGTCGGCGGCCATCGTTTTTTTTCTAAGTCGAAAAGGGTTAATGATTTATGGAAGGAGATTTTGCCTTTGGAAAAGCGAGCTGATAATTGCGGGCCGGATCCGGAAGAGACTGATAAAGTGATGTTGAAGCGCCGCCGCCTCTCCCGGATTTTCTTCTTGCGGAAGTTTTTTAATTATCCGGTGGCTTTTAATCGGGAAACGGTCGTCAATTTGGGACCCGTGAGACTATCCAAAATTTTAATCAGCTATTTTCAGGTCAAATTGAAGCCGGTCAAGCCGGAGAAGTCTTTAGAAGACTTCTTTGTTAATCGTTTCGGCCGGGAATTATATTCAACTTTTTTTAAGGATTATACGGAAAAGCTTTGGGGCGTGCCTTGCGCGGAGATAAAACCGGAATGGGGAGCGCAGCGCGTCAAAGGGCTTTCCATTACCGGGGCGATAAAGCATATTGTTAAAAATTTGTTTATTTTTAAATCATTCGTTGATAAAAGCAAAATTGAGACCAGCCTGATAGACAGCTTTTTATATCCGAAGTTCGGTCCCGGGCAGATGTATGAAGAGATGGCTAGAATTATTAAAGAAAAAGGCGGGGAGATTAAGCTTAATCGGCAGGTGGTTGGGCTGAAGACGAGTCAGAATAAAATCAAGGAAGTCGAAATAAAAAATTTATTAACCGGAGAAGTTATTACACAAGCGGCCGACTATGTTATTTCCAGCATGCCGGTTAAAGACTTGATTTTAGGCTTGGCGCCGGGCGTCCCGGAAGAGGTGAAAAGGGTCGCCGCCGGCCTGCGCTACCGCGACTTCATTACCGTCGGCCTGTTGCTGAAAAAATTAAAAATTAAGAATCAATCTAAAATTAAAAGCCCGGACGGCCTCATTCCTGATAATTGGATATACATCCAGGAAAGAGAGGTTAGTCTCGGCCGTTTGCAAATTTTTAATAACTGGAGCCCGTATTTAGTTAAAGATCCGAATACGGTTTGGCTGGGGCTGGAATATTTCGGCGATTTTAACGATAATTTATTCAGCCAAAGCGATGCCGACTTCAAAGCTTTTGCCATCGATGAACTAGCAAAAATCGACATTATTAGAAAAGAGGACGTCTTGGACAGCTATCTGATAAGAACGCCGAAAGCCTACCCGGCTTATTTTGGAACCTACGAAGAGTTCGACAAGATAAGAAGCTTTATAGATCGTTTTGAAAATTTATTCCTCATCGGCCGCAACGGAATGCATCGTTATAATAATATGGACCACTCCATCCTCTGCGGATTTGCGGCGGCCGATAATATTATCAGCGGCCGCTTAAATAAAGATAATTTATGGAGCATTAACGCCGAAGAAGAATATCATGAAGGCGGCTAAGCGGGATAATAAAATGATTATAAAAAAATTGTTAAGTAATTTTTGGTCGAAAGAGTTCTGGCGCTATTTTGTTATCGGCGCCAGTTCGGTTTTGCTTGATATGGGCACTCTTTATTGCTTTAAGGAATTTTTCGGCCTGGCGGCTATCTGGTCGCTGGTTCTCAACCAGCTGCTGGTTTATAGTTTTGTATTTTTCTTAAATAAGTTTTGGGCTTTTTCGGCCCGGGGCGCGGTCATAAGACAAATGGTTAGATATTGTTTGCTCGCTTTGCTTAACTATATAATCGCGATAGCCTGGATGTATTTTTTCCACAATTTATTGGGCGGAAATTATCTCTTGGCCAGGCTGTCCAATATAATACTAGCAACCGCTTGGAATTTTTTGCTTTATCGTTTTTTTGTCTATCGAGAGGCGCCGTTGCCGGCCGGCCTTGTCGGGTCAAGGAATAATCTGTTACTATAATTTATAAGAAAGAATTTATAAGAAATAGCGTTAAGATCAAATAAACACATATGCGTTCGGCCAATATATTTATCAACCAATCGCTTAAAAGCTTTTCTCAAGTCGGCTCGGTCTGGCCCAGTTCGGGCCGCCTGGCCCGGAGGATGGTTAAAGGAATAGAGGGGCCGGTAGTTTTAGAGCTCGGACCGGGCACAGGCATCTTCACGAAAGAGATACTTAAAGAATTGCCGCCTCAAGGCAAATTAATTTGTATTGAAAATAATGAAGCTTTTGCTAGACACCTCCGCCGCGAGATAAAAGATAAGCGCTTCAAGCTTTACATAGGAGACGCGCTGATGCTTAAAAAATTTTTAGCTTCTAGCGGCGTCGCTGAAGTTGATTGCGTAATTTCCGGTCTGCCTTTGGGGAACTTTAAAAAAGAGGCTAAACAGAAAATTTTAAAGGAGATCGCCGCCTGTTTGAGCGCTCAGGGGCTGTTTGTCCAATTCGAGTACTTAATGGCAGCCATAAAAGATATTAAGAAAGTTTTTCCGTCCGTTTCAATCAGCTTCGAGCTCTTCAATATCCCGCCCGCCTTTGTCATGAGATGCCAGAAGAAATAAGTTAGCCAGAATGAAAAAAAATAAAAAAAACCGATATTGTCTGCTTATCGGTTCGGCTCTAATTCTTAATTTTTTAATTTTGCTCCCCGCGCAAGCGGCGGGCAAAAGTTTTATTATTCCTGTGCCGTTTTCTTCTCAGGCACCGCTCGCCAATTGGCAGGATTCCCGCCAGCAAGACGGTTGCGAAGAGGCGGCGGCGCTGATGGCCATGGCTTGGGTTAAGGGAGAAGGGGCGAAAACTAAGGAAAAGACGAGCAAAGCCGGCTGGGAAAAAAAGATTATAGCTCTATCCGATTTTGAAAAGAAAAAATACGGCGAATACCGCGACGTAACCCTAATCGACATGGTCAAATGGATTTTTAAAGATTATTTTAAGTATGATAAAGCAAGCATCAAGCCGGTTGTAAGCGTCAAGGATATTTTGGCCGAATTGGAGAAGGGGATGCTAGTTTTATTGCCCATGAACGGACGGGAACTGAAAAATCCTAATTTCAAGACGCCCGGCCCGGTGACGCATATGGTTTTGGTCAAAGGCTATGATTATAAAACCAAGGAATTTATTACAAACGATCCCGGAACGCGGAAAGGCGAAAACTACCGCTATCCGGAAAAAATAATTTTAAAGGCGATTCGGGTTTATCCGACCGGCTACCACTTGGCCGTCAAAAAAATAAAAAAAGAAATGATCGTCGTAGAAAAATAAAAGAGCCCTTGAACGGGCTCTTTTCTTATCGTGTGTATATTGTATTGTATATTGTATATCGGGTAATAATTATATTTATTCAATGCAGCAGTCGATAACTTTTTTGACGAGCGCGCCCAGGCGGCCGGCCAGGCCTTTTTTCTTCGTATTAATCGCGTCATCATCGATTTTCTTGACTTCACCGATATCAATCAGTTTCATATTAAGACCCCAGAAGAGGGAATAAAGGTCATAAGCCTTCTGGAACATTTCTTGGGCCTCTTCTTTCTTGTTATTTCCTTGAGCTTTCGTGCCGACCTCCATCAGGCGGTAGCTGGCGGCCAGAAGATGCTTCGAGATGCACCAAACTTCGCCTTCATATTCTTTGATTATTTTTTTGAGGAGCGATTTGCGCATTTCTCGGACTTCGCTCAAGAAATCGAAATATTTCGGATTGCCGGTCTTGGCTCCGGTGAAGAAAAAATGCTCTTCAATGCTTACTAAATTCATAATCGCGATGCTCAAATCCTGGTCGGAAGATAAATCAAGCGCGTGGTCTTTTTTCATCTTATCGACTTTATCGATCATCTCGCTTAAAGATAGTAAATTCTCGGACATATGTTTATCTAGTTAATAAATAAAAGATAAGGCTTAAAATAAGGAGCGCGCCCAGGGGCCAAGCTACTTTTTGAAAAGGGAAATAAGCGTGGCCGTTATTCTTTTTCTTTAAATCGTTATACCATAAGGTTGCCCCCAGGAAGCCGCAGCTGCCCAGTGCCATGCCTAGAGCCAACTTATCAATGCCGAAGAGCTTATTCCCGGGATGGCCAATCAGGTTTTTGCTTAAAAGCGGCCAGATTACAGCGGCGTAGTAGATGATAGTCACTAAAATATCGCGCAAGTCTTTATGGCCGAATTGCCAATTTTTTTTATTGAACCAATTAATCGTCCAGGCGATCATGGCGACAATTAAGCCGCCTATCCAGACGCCGGCGATAGTGTCGTCTATGCCGAGATATTCGCTTAGCCCCAGGCCGGCGCCGACCGCCACGACGCAAACCGGGCAAATCGCCCTGGCGGGCAGAGCGAAGAAAACAGAGAGCGGCAGGGCGATAAATAATAATTTTTTAGTTTTCATTTTATTTTGTTCTTAAAAAATCAATAATCGGCTGGTCGCCTTGGATACATTTTTCCCCGTCGAAAAAGAAGGGGACGCCGACGCCGCCCGTCGTATCAAGGCCGCACTTTTTAGCTTTCTGCGCGAGCAAAGACGCGTTATTTTTATTGTTATAGACCTCAAGTTCCTGGAATTTTATTTTTTCCCTGATTCCGTTCTGGTTTATATATTCATCGACATTTTTGCAGTGCGGGCAAGTATCGCCGAAGAAAAGGATCATTTCCGGCTTATTGGTTAAGCGGCCGAGGGAAATAATGAAAATAAGAAAACCGATAACTATCAAGCTAATAAATAAAGGCTTGTATTTTTTTATATTTTTCATATTTTCCTATACTTTTTTATATATTTTAATAATACCATACTAAAACTGAACTCGACAATCAAGATTCTCTTTTTTGGATTTTTTCTAAAATTTCAGCGATGAATTCATTTTTTTTGATTTCTCTGGTTTCTTGCGCGCCCCGGTCGCGGACGCTAAGCCGTTCGCCATTCATCTCTTTATCGCCGATAACGAGCATATAAGGGACTTTTTCGCTGACCGCTTTGCGGATCTTATTGCCCACGGTTTCGTTGGCTTCGTCGACTTCAACGCGTATGCCCGCGGCTTTAAGCTCGGCCGCTAATTTTTGGCTGGCCGGGATATGGGTTTCGGCGACGGAAACTATTTTTACCTGGACCGGCGAGAGCCAGACCGGAAAAGCTCCGGCATAGTGCTCGATGATAATGCCCATGAAGCGCTCGGGCGATCCAATAATGGCGCGATGGATCATCACAGGGGTTTTTTCTTTTCCGTCGGAATCAGTATAAACTAATTTGAAGCGCCCGGGCATAATGAAATCCAATTGGATGGTAGACAGCTGCCATTCGCGGCCGATAGAGTCGCGGGAAATTAAATCCATTTTCGGTCCGTAGATAGCGGCCTCGCCTTCGGCGGCGACAAAATCAATTTTGTTTTCAATAAGTATTTCTGTCAGAAGTTTCTGTGATTTTTCCCAAACCGCCGGCTCGCCTAAATATTTCTCCGGTTTTTTCGGATCCCAAAGAGAGAGTCTTATCTTATAGGACATGCCATAAGTCATCATCGCTTCTTTTATAATTCCCAAAACAGCCAAAAACTCTTCTTTAATTTGATCTTCGCGGCAGAAGCAATGGCCGTCGTCCTGGCAGAAGCAGCGCAGCCTGGTCAGCCCGCTCAGCTCTCCCGGCCGCTCATCGCGGTAAAGATTAGCAAAATCGGAGATACGCACCGGCAAATCGCGATAGCTTTTGGCTTGCGACGCATAAATCTGCGTATGATGCGGGCAGTTCATCGGTTTGAGAAAATATTCTTCATCCGAGTAATTAGAAACAACGCGCATCATATCTTCTTTATATTTCTCGTAATGGCCGGAGACCTTGAAGAGGTCAGCCTTGTTCATGTTTGGGGTATGAACCTCTTGGTAGCCGATGGCTGATTGCAGCTCATTGGTATATTTTACGATTTCGCGGCGGATAATTGCTCCCTTGGCGGTATAAAGAGGCAGGCCGGGGCCGATTAATTCGGAAAAGACGAAAAGATTCTGCTCCTTGCCAATTTTACGGTGGTCTCTTTTTTCCGCTTCAAGCATCATCTTCAGATAATCATCCAGCTCCTCTTTGGTGTTAAAGGCGAGCCCGTAAATGCGGGTAAGCATCTTATTCTTCTCATCGCCGCGCCAGTAGGCGCCGGCCAGTTTTTCTAACTTATAACTGCCCGGTTTCAGCTGGTTGGTGTTTTCGATATGGGGTCCGCGGCAAAGATCGGTAAATTTTCCGACGCTATAAAAACTGACCGTCGCCTCGCCTTGATCTTTCAATCCCTCAATTAATTCGGCTTTATAAATTTCTTTTGATTTTTTAGCTTCCGTTAAGGCATCGGTAATCTTTTTTTCCGTGCGCTCGAATTTAAGATTCTGTTTGATTAAAAAAGCCATTTTCTTTTCGATGGTCTTCAAATCAGCTTCGCTTATCTTAACGCCGCCGAAATCGATGTCATAATAAAAACCGTTGTCTATCGCCGGGCCGATCGCCAATTGAGCCTCCGGCCAAAGCTCCTTTACAGCGGCCGCCATGATATGGGCCAGGCTGTGGCGTTTTATTTCGATGTTTAAGTCTTCTTTCATATATTTATATTGTTATTAGCTATAAAATATTGTTTTGAGCGATTTATAATTTCGTAGAGCAAAAACGAATGTAATGAGTTTTTGCCCCAGAAATTATCATGAGCGAAAAATAATATTTTATAGCTAATCTGGTAATTATTTATTAATTATTAAAAAATCCCCTCCTAGTAAAAACAGAAAAACTGTTTCTACCGGGACGGGACTTTTAAGCTTAAAGCTTTTTGTCTCGCGGTTCCACCCGGCTTCCGAGCAGCAGTTGCTCGGCGCTTATTTCCGGCCTTAGGTTCTCACTTAGGAAATTAACTTCCTAACCAAGCTTGGTAAACTTGGCAATCAGCCTTTGTTATCTAATTATAGGGGAATTGAGCTATTTTGCCAATATATTGACATTATTTATTTATTATGTTAATATTAACAGTTAGATTTATCGGCCGCCAATTAGTTTTTGCCGAACTAATCAGATCTTTAAAATTTTTAAATATTAGATAAAAAAAGTATAAACCCAATAAACCAAAAAAATTTAAACCATGAAAAAAAACTTTTTTCCGCTTCTGCTCAGCGTTATCACTGGCGTTGCTATCGGCCTTACTATCACCCTTCGTTTATGGGGGCCGGAATGGTATAAAGTTATTGCCGCTATTTTCGCCGGCATTCTCGGCGGTCTTTTCGGCGATTGCCCTAAAGAATTTATGAATATGGCCAAGCAGGCTTTTCGCCAGAGTTTTCACATCCTGTCTCAGATCCCCTATGCTGGCAAAAAAGTCCAAGTTATTTTGACTCGGAAAATTCCGAACGCAAAAACATTTCTGGCCAGGCTATTGTTGCATTTTTCTCTCCTGGTAGCCAAGTTGGCTGTATTTCTCGCAATCTTTGCTTTGTTTGCCGCCAGCCTCTATTATTATTCGGGTTTTCTGAATTATTTTATTCATTTCTCTCCTGAAAAATCCACTTTTCTTTTTACTTTGATTACATTAAGCGTAGCTGTCCCAGGTTTTGCTTTGATTTTTGCCACCCTTCATTCATTCGATAGTTATATGTGGTACACAGCTTTAAGCCCGAAAAAGACCGAAAGAATTTGGAAAGGGAAATGGAGCTGGAACTTGCGATATGAAGGTTACATCAGTGATGATTTTGTCAGTAAATATTTCTGGTCAAACATTTATAAATGTTGTTCTTATCGGGAAATCTTTATTGGCGTGATGAAAACGATTACCACCATATATTTCCGAGCTTTATGGCGTTTTGCAAAAATTGTCTTCGGCTTAGTTATTTTTTTGCCAATCTGGATTTTACTCCTGGTGTTTGATTTTATTCTAATGCTCGGCTCGCTGCTCCATATTGCTGCCGCCAACCGATTCCGGCTGCTTATGATGATTAGCATTGCTCTGGGGATTGTTTTCGGTACAGTATTTTTCTCATCCCTCCTTGGTTTCGCCATTGGCAGCATTTCAGTTATAATCGGCTATCTGGCCGGGAAATATCTTCCCGATGACATGCCCGGGCTGCTTGACAGGTTTAATAAGATTAAACCGGTATACAGTATAAGAAAAAGGCTTTTCATCGGCCTGTTTTCCGCTTAAAAAACAACTTTTTTTCTCGACCGACTCGCCCAGTTCAAATAACTGGGCTTTTTTATTATCCTTTAGCGAGAACCAGACCATAAACTTCTTTGGCGCCCGCCTCTTTCAAGACGCGGGCCGCCTCATTCAAAGTCGCGCCGGTCGTTACAACATCATCGATTAAAATAATCGTGAAATTATTTAAATTTTTTCCCTGCCAAGCGAAGACTGATTTTATGTTTTCAAAGCGGTCGGCTTCGCTTAACGAGGCTTGGGGATTTTTATGTTTCAGCCTTTTTAAATCCAGATTTAAATTATAGTTAAAATAAGAACTGAATTCGCGCGCGAGCATTTCCGATTGGTTGAAGCCCCGCCAGCGCCAGCGTTTACGGGAAAGAGGAACAGGAATGACCAATAGCTTACGGTTATGGGTTTCGGCGAAACAGTTTTTGTTTCGGCCGGCGCCTTGTTCCGGGGTTTGTTCCAGGATTTTGGTCTGCCAAAAATCAATCAAAAAGCGCGCCAGAGGTTTTGCGAGCGCGCTAATGAAATTATATTTATATTTTATTATTAAATTATGTAAAATTGAACTTTCAAAGTCGCCAGCAATAAATATTTTTTCAAGACAAGTAATTTTTAGATTGGCGGCCGCCCGCTTTAGGCTTTCAGCGTCGTTAAACTCCAGTGTTTTAAAACATCTTTCGCAGAGATAGGCGCCTTCGCGCCGGCAACTTAAGCATTCGACGGGGAAGAGCAGGTCTAAAACGAGAGTTCGCGCCAGACGGCAGAATTTTTTCATTTTTTAAGCTAACTTTTTAAGCTAACTAACTTTCTTATTAGCGCAGCTTTATCTTGTAAATTGCGCCGGTGAATTTATCAGTAAAGTAAAGATAGTCCTGGCTGCCGGGGACGATTATTTGGGAGATATTATAAGCGCCATTGGGGACGGCAATAAGCTGCTGGGTGCCGTTAGTCAGGTCGATTTTGTATAAGCTATCCTGAGTTTTGTCGGCAAGCTCGGGGAACAGGCCGGCGCCTCTTTCTAAAGTATCCGGCACGGCGCAATAAACCTCGGTGTTGGAAGCGAAGGTACATTTATTCGCCCAAGTCTGGACATCAAGACTCTGCCGGTTTTGGCCGATGGTGTTTCCCTGGGCGTCAACAATCCACAAACGCGGCTTAAGGTCGTCGCGGGTATGATAAACGCTGTATAAAATCTTATCGCCGGCCGTTGACCATTGGGATTGGAAACCGCGCCCTTCGATAATAGTCGACTTGAAGTTTTCTCCGTTCAAGCCGACAAAGAAAACTTCTTGGCGGTCGAAATCGACTCCTTCAGTATACATGGCGACGATTTGATTGTTTGGAGACCAGGAAGGATAGACAGTTTTATCTTGAGTGCCAATCTGCTCCAGGGTTTTGGCTTTGGAGCCGTCATCGTTTGAAACAACCAGCCAGCGATTGTCGGGATCAAGCCCGATGCTTTTTGAAATTATCTTGTCGCTCGCTGGAGAGAAAGAAAAATCCTTCCAATGAGCGGGCAGAGTGACCTGTTTTTGAGTGGTGAAGTTAAAGAGGATTTTACTGCCGTCGGGATATTGTAAAACAGCTTTGTTCTTATCGGGCGCCCAAGTTATATTTTCAACGGAGTGGAAAATTTTATCGCTTAACAGAGTTTTATTGCCGTCGGCGTCTATCCGATAAAATTTTCCGTCATTGCGGTCATAGTATTGGACGCCGCCGCTCTTATCCAAAGTCGGGTTAAGGGAGGGCGAACTGTTTAAAATATCAGTTTTAGTTAATCCGCCTAGAGCAATCGCGCTGGGAGCATTAAGATCAGGAATGCCGGCCCCGGGCGTTGTAACCGTAGAGCCGGGCTCCCCTGAAGAGGGCAGTCCGCCGGTTCCGGTTTGATCAGCTCCCGTGCTGGTTCCTAATCCGGCCGAAGGCAAGCCGCCGGGAGTTCCTGTCGTATCCGGATTTGTCGTTACCAGGAAAGTGTTTTGGAAGAAAAGCCGCCAGATGAAGTAGCCGAGAAGAACGATAAGAGCCAGAAAACCAAGGATTAGAAAAAATTTTTTGTAGCGAGCGAAAAAATTCATATTTAAGCTTGTTTAATGTTTCCAAATAATATATAATTAGTATATATCAGAAGACAAGATAATTCAATTAAAGATTGAAAAATTTTTTAAAGACTATGAGCCTAATTTCTTTAGGTAAGGATAATCTTTTTTTAGGAATTGATATCGGCGACTCTTCCTTGAAAATGGTTGAACTAAAAAAAAAGAATCGAAAAATCTATCTCTCTAATTACGCCTTTAGTGAGAATGTTAGTGAAGTCAATTTTACGAAGATTGAAGATGTCGGCTATCTGGCCAAAGCGATAAATAAAGTAAGGAACGAGGCGGGGATAACGGCGACCAAAGTAACGGCTTCGCTCCCGACTTTCGCGGTTTTTTCTTCGATTATTAATCTTTCCAACGTCGACAAGAAAGGAATCGCCGCCGCGGTCAACGAAGAAGCGAAGAAAGTTATTCCGCTTCCCCTGGAAGAAATGATTCTTGATTGGAAAATTATTCCCGACGACAAAGGCAAAACTCCGAGCAAGGGGAACATGCGGGTTTTTTTGACCGGTTCTCCGAAAAAACTGGTTCGTAAATATATTGATGTTTTCAAGATGGCGAAGCTGAATCTTATCAGCCTGGAAACGGAAACTTTTTCGCTGGTCCGTTCTTTGGCTGGAAACGACAAGACGACCTTAATGATTGCGGAAATCGGTGCCAATAGCACCGACATTTCCATTGTCAAAGAAAGCATTCCGGTTTTGAACCGCAGCCTAGCGGTTTGCGCTTCGACGGTTACCAAAATTTTATCGGAAAAGCTAGGTATGACCTACACTCAGGCCGAGCAGTTTAAATTTGATTTGAGCGTGGCGCTCGGCGCCGACAGTAAAGAAGAGCTGCCCCAGCTCATCAGCAAGACTTTGGAACCGATCATAACGGAAATCCAGTATATGCTTGATTTCTTCAAATCCCAGAACGGCGGGGAAGTAGAAAAGATTATTTTATCCGGCGGCGGAGCCATGCTGCTTAATTTAGCGGATTATTTTTCCAAACGTTTGAATATCAAAGTTATTATCGGCGATCCTTGGAATCGAATCAGTTATGCTCCCGAATTGAAGCCGGTTTTAGCTGAAGTCGGCGCCAAATTAGCGGTCGCCATCGGGCTCGGAATGAGGGAGATAGAATAGACATAAAAAAACGGTCAATTATTTAAAATAGACCCCATGCTTTTCTTCAAGTCTAAAAAACAAGACAAGGGAAAAATCCAAAAAAACATCCTCCAAAATCCTAAGATTTTGGAAGTGAACCTGATTAAGGATGAGGTCAGGATTTCTTTTGATTGGAATAAGAATATCTCGGTTTTATTGTTTACCCTGTTCATAGCGGGATTTTTTATCGCGGAGATTTATTTCGGCCTTGATTGGTGGGAGAAACAGGAAGTCGCTAAGGCGCAGTCTTTAAACGAAAATATTTCCCAGGTGAACCGCGAAATCAGTAAAATTAAAGCGACCGCCGATGAGGCTCTTGCCTATAAAGACAAGTCAGTCGAAGTCGGCCGCCTTTTAAGCGAGCATATTTATTGGAGCAATTTTTTCAACTGGCTGGAAAAGAACACCTTAAGTACGGTTAAGTATGACGGCTTCAGCGGAAGCACAGACAGCGTCTATTCTTTAAGCGCGAAGGCCTACAGTTATGCTGAAGTGAGCTGGCAGGTCAAAGCTTTTTCTAAAAATGAGTTTGTAAAAAATATTGAAGTTTTAAGCGTCACCTCGGGCAAAACCGGCAAGCTGAAGAGCGCGGAGGGCGGCGTTAATTTTTCGTTGAATTTTGAATTAAGTCCGGATATTTTTAAAAAATAATTATGATTACGCGCGGGCAGAAAAACCAGAATTCCGTAAACCTGTTTTTGAACAGTTATTTTAATATCATCATAGCGATTATTTTGCTGTTCTTTTTGGCGGTAGCGTATTTTATGTTCATAAAGCCGAAATATGTCGCAACGATGAGCGCCATCCAAGCGAACATCGAGCAGCAGCAGAAACTTTATACCGACCAGCAAAAAAAACTGGCAAATTTGGAGATAGTTTCCGAGCTCTATAAGAAGATTCCGTCCGGCGATTTAAAAAAGTTCAACGGCGTTTTGCCGGATAATTATATAAAAGAAAGATTGTTCGGCGAACTTGAAGAGATAATAACTAAAAACGGCTTTGTCCTTAATGCCGTCACTATTAACCAGGAAGAGAAGAACCCGCCGACGGTCGAAGGTGCCGCACCGCGCAGCGCGAATATCGGGACGATTAATCTAGAGCTGTCAATCAGCGCCATAGACTACGCCGGCTTTAAGAACTTGCTGCGGCTTTTAGAAAATAATTTGCGCTTGTTTGATATTACTGATGTCAGCTTCTCGCCCGGCGGCAACGCGGCTAATATAACTCTGTCCACCTATTATTATAAAAAATAGCCTCAAGCAATTATGAAAAGCGGGTATCGCTATATATTATATATTGTCATCATCTTGATCATCGCGAGCGGATTAGCGCTTTTCTTTTGGCGCAACCAGCTGGTAGTTTTGCTGGGCGACCAGGCCGGCGTGAAGAAAATCGACACTTCGGCGAAAATCGCCACCTCCTCCATCAAGAATGCCCTCGATACGGAGATTTTTAAAGCGCCAAAATTCGTTGCCCTAAAGAATAATGTGGTTAATTTTGACTTTGATTTAATCTGTAAAACGGCTGTCGGCGAGATCGAAACTGTCGCGACGACAAGCGAAGGCGAAATAGCGACCTCGACCAACACCTTGAATTGCACTCTCGGCAATGGCGTTCCTTTCCCGCCTTCTTCAAAAACCAAATAAGAAACATGGATAAGAATGAAAAACTGCTCGAACTCTTGCAGTCAAAAAAAATAATTACGTCCGAAAAAATCGGTGAAATAAAAGCCGCGATTCAAAAAGATAATTTGGATCTCGGTACTTATTTAATTGGCCAGAAGATAGTCGATGAAGAAAAACTGACCGAGGTAAAAGCCGAGCTTTATAGCTTGCCCTACGCTCTTTTAAACGACGAGGTGCCGGAACAAATTTTGAATTTTTTGCCCGAAGAAATTGCCCGGACATATCGGATTATCTGTTTCGGGCGCGAGAATAAAGACATTAAAGTCGGCCTCGTTGAACCGAATCTCAAATCGATGGAAGCGGTTAATTTCTTGGTGGCTGATGAAAAATTGACTGTCCAATATTATTTGGTTTCCAATGCGAGCTATCAGAAAATTTTTAAGCAATATCAGAAACTGGAAGAAGAAATCTCCAGTGCTCTAGAAGTAAAAGCAAAAGAAGAGGGCGAGGAGTTGGTGGCGATTAAGACTGAGTCGGAAGGGGTTTCTGAAGAGGATATCAATAGCGCTCCGGTTTCACGCATCGTTTCCGTCATTATCCGCCATGCAGTCGAAGCGCGGGCTTCCGATATCCATATCGAGCCGTTTGCTAAGGAGAGCCGCGTCCGCTACCGCATTGACGGTATTTTACACACCTCCTTGACTCTTCCGAAAAGCATCCACAATGCGATTATCGCTCGTATTAAAGTGCTCGCCAAATTAAAATTAGATGAAACCCGCGTTCCTCAAGACGGCCGCATCCGCCTCTTGGTTAATAATCGGGAGGTTGATTTTCGTGTTTCAACTTTGCCTCTGGCCAGCCAAGAGAAAGTTGTTATGAGAATTCTCGACACTTCAAGGGGCGCGCCGACTTTGGAAGGTCTCGGCTTCAGCAAATTAGCTTTGCGCCGGATCTTGGAGGGAATTAAGAAAACGAGCGGCATCTTTTTGGTCACCGGTCCGACGGGCAGCGGTAAAACTACGACTTTGTATGCGGTTTTAGATATTTTAAATCAAGACGGGGTCAATATTTCGACGCTTGAAGACCCGATTGAATATGAAATCAAGGGCATAAATCAATCGCAGATTCGTCCGAAAATCGGCTTTTCTTTCGCGAGCGGCTTGCGGTCTCTTTTGCGCCAGGATCCTAATATCATCATGGTCGGGGAAGTCCGCGACGAAGAAACGGCCGAATTATCAATCCATGCTTCGCTGACGGGGCACTTGGTTCTTTCGACTTTGCATACCAATGACGCGCTAGGCGCGATTTTCCGCCTGCTTGATATGAAAATCGAGCGCTTCCTGCTTTCTTCAACCTTGAAGACGGTTGTCGCCCAACGCTTGGCCCGGCGCCTTTGCGAGCATTGCAAGCAGCCGACGCAATTGTCGAGCGACGCCAATCAGGAAATTATTGAAGAGTTAAAAAAGGTTCCGCAAAATATTTTGAAAGAAGAGCTGCCGGAAACAGATTCGGCGGACAGCGTTTTAGAAAAATATAAAATATTTAAAGCGGTCGGCTGCACGCGCTGCGAAAATACCGGCTATTCGAGCCGGGTGGCGATTATTGAAGTGATAGACATCAACGATTCATTGAAAGAGATGATAAATAACGGCGATAAGAATTTAAATCTGGACGCCGTCATCAAGTCCGAAGATTTTGTGACGATAAAGCAGGACGGAGTCATTAAAGTTCTCCAAGGTCTGACGACTATGGAAGAGGTATTAAGAGTTATTGAAAGTTAAATCATATGCCAATTTTTAAATATGTAGCGGAAAATTCAGCCGGTAAAACCAAGCGCGGGACGATTGTCGGTCTCAGCGATAGCGAAGTCGCCGCCAAGCTGCGCAAAAAAGATTTGAATCCACAATCGATAATTAATGCGACCACGAGTTTAGAAAGCAAATTTCTGATGTTTATAGCGCCCATCAAGGCCAAGGATTTGGTTATTTTTGCCCGGCAATTTTCGGTAATGATTGCCGCGAATGTTCCGGTAGTCGAATCTCTTTTAGTCTTAGTTGACCAGACGAATAACATTTCCCTGAAGAACATGCTGTCGGAAATCGCCTTCGAAGTCGACGGCGGATCCTTCCTGTCGGATGCTTTCAGCAAGCGCCCCAAAGTATTTTCTGATTTCTTCGTCAACATTATCCGCTCCGGCGAATCGTCGGGAAAATTAGACGAAGTCTTGAATTATTTGGCCGATGAAATGGAAAAGAATTATGACATGGTTTCCAAAATAAAAGGAGCTATGATTTATCCGGTTTTCATTCTCTGCGGCTTAGGCGCCGTAGGCGTGGTTTTGATGATTTATGTTATTCCTAATTTGACATCCATCCTTACAGAAACAAACATGGAACTGCCGTTCTCGACGCGCATTGTCATCGGAGCGTCGGAATTTTTGCAAAACTATATTTTGTTCATTATTTTAGCCTTGGGAGGATTGTTCTTCCTGCTGCGCGCCTATTTAAAGACCTATTCGGGCAAGCGCAATTTTGATATCATCAAGCTCCGCCTGCCGATTTTTGGGACCTTGTTCAAATATATTTATCTTATGCGCTTTACGCGATCTCTGGCCACCCTTTTAAAGGGAGGGGTGACGATTACACGTTCTCTGGAAATCACGGCCGAAGTTGTGGGCAACGTAATTTATAAGGAATTAATTTTGCAAACTCTGGAATCTATTAATGACGGCAATCCGTTGGCTATGGTTATGGAAAACAGCAATTATGTTCCCAAGATGGTTCCGCAGATGATTGCCGTCGGTGAAAAGACGGGTAAAATAGACGTAGTTTTAGATCGCATCACCATTTTCTATTCGCGCGAAGCGACCAATATGCTGGATAATTTAAGCAAATTGATGGAGCCGATGATTATGGTCATTATGGGTATCGGCGTCGGCATCATGGTCGCGGCGGTAATTTTGCCGATGTACAATATGGCCAACCAGTTCTAGCTTGTGGATAGATAGGTTAAAAGTATTGTTCTTTTTCCAAGACGTGCTATTATATTAGTATATAATGTTATTAAATATTAATTTATAATCAAATTTTTGTTTGCTGGTTTAATAACCGGTATTAAATCAGAAACCAAATTCTTTGATTGGAGGTGAGCTATGAAAAAAAATAAACAAGGTTTTACCCTCATTGAATTGTTGGTGGTTATCGCCATTATCGGCTTGCTATCAACTT
>CAZYNT010000011.1:0-8900 GCA_964648205.1 uncultured Gammaproteobacteria bacterium | reverse complement strand
TTTACCCTCATTGAATTGTTGGTGGTTATCGCCATTATCGGCTTGCTATCAACTTTATCTATCGTGGCTTTAAACCAAGCCAGAGCTCGTTCCCGCGACGCCCGCCGTTTAGCCGACGTCAAGCAGATCCAAACTGCTTTAGAGATGTATTACAACGACCAGGGTTCTTACCCAGCTTCTACGACCCCGGGGGCGAAAATCGCTTCCGGCACGACCATTTACATGGATATCGTTCCGAAACCCCCGACACCGGCCGACGGTGCTGCTTGCGGCGTTGATCCGGCGAAAGGTTATACTTATACAGCGAGGGAAATTAACGGCATCACTAACGGCAGCTATACTTTGCAATACTGCCTGGGCGCCGTAACCGGCGGCGTCAAAGCCGGCCAGCGGATTGCTACTCCGTCCGGCATCGCCGAGTCCGGCCAGGTTCAATAATCCTTTTAGCATTTAAAATTTCCGATCAGTTTTAAAAAAGAGCTTCTTATCAAGAGGTTCTTTTTTTTAATGAATTATGCTATTATATAAATAGGAAAATAAATTTTATTTATGAAAAAAAATAAACAAGGGTTTACCCTCATTGAATTGTTGGTGGTTATCGCCATTATCGGCTTGCTATCAACTTTATCTATCGTGGCTTTAAACCAAGCCAGAGCTCGTTCCCGCGACGCCCGCCGTTTAGCCGACGTCAAGCAGATCCAAACTGCTTTAGAGATGTATTACAACGACCAGGGTTCTTACCCAGCTTCTACGACCCCGGGGGCGAAAATCGCTTCCGGCACGACCATTTACATGGATATCGTTCCGAAACCCCCGACACCGGCCGACGGTACTAGTTGTGGCAATGATGCAAGCGGTTATACTTATACGGCGCGGGTTATCAACGGCATCACTAACGGCAGCTATACCTTACAATACTGCTTGGGCAGTGCAACCGGCGGCGTCAAAGCCGGCCAGCAAGTCGCTACTCCGTCCGGCATCGCTCAATCCGGCCAGGTTCAATAATTCCGGCCAGGTTCAATAATAATTCTAATAATTCTTTTATTCAATTTTGAAAGAGGCTGTTTCGAGGAGGTCTCTTTTTTGTTTTTATGATATAATTTAAATATGAAATTAATCAGACTTGATAGCGCTAAAGAGATAAACCGCCTGGCCGACGGCGAATTTTTGCAATCCTGGTTTTGGGGCGAAATTATTGAAAAGAACGGGGAAACCTTAAAGCGCTACGGCGTTGTGGAAGGAGGCGAAATTCTGGCAGCAGCTTCTATAGTTAAAAGACCGCTTTTCGGCCCGTTTTTTTATTGGTATGCGCCGCGCGGGCCGATCGGCGAAAAAAGAGCGGTCGAGTTTTTGCTTGAAGAATTAAAGAAAGATAAAACGGGCGGAATTTTTTTAAGGATTGAGCCGCAGGAAGCTTTGCTTATGAAAAAAGGGCGGGCCAACCTGAAAAAGAGTTTGGATCTGCAGCCGAAAAAAACATTATTCTTAGATTTGAATTTTAGGGAAGAAGAGCTTCTGAAGGCGATGCACCAGAAGACCCGCTATAATATTAAATTATCTGAAAAAAAAGGCGTTAAAATAGTTGAGGCCGGCCCGGAGGATTTTGATGAATTCTGGCGGCTGATGAAATTAACGGGCGATCGGGACGGCTTCCGCCTGCATAAGGCCGAACATTATCAGAATTTGCTCAAGATCCCCAGTTTTATAAAATTATATTTTGCCAGTTATGGCGGAAAAAATATCGCCGCCGGCTTGTTTTGCTTCTTCGGGAACCGGGCGACTTATCTGCACGGAGCTTCGGACAATGAAGCGCGCAATTTAATGGCGCCCTATCTTTTACAGTGGGAAATTATCAAGATAGCGCGTAAAGAAGGTTTTAAATATTATGATTTTTACGGCATCGACGAAAAGAAGTGGCCGGGCGTGACGCGTTTTAAACTTGGGTTCGGCGGCCGCGTCCGCGAGTACCCCGGAACTTTTGATTTTATTTTTCGGCCGGCCGTTTATAGCTTATATGGATTATTGAGGAAAGCGCGCCGGATTTTAAGATAATTTTTATGACAGAAATCAACAACACCACCGCGCAAAAAATCAATCAGCCGAAAATAAAAAAAATCGTGGCTGATTTTCTGATTGCCCATAAAAAAAATAACCGGGAAGTCTCCGTCGCGGTTATCGGCGCGAGCCGCATGCAAAGACTTAACAATGATTATCGCGGAATTAACAGGCCGACGGATGTCCTGTCTTTTGGCGGTTCCGGCCAGCAGCTCGGGGAAGTTATTATCAATATCGAGGAAGTAAAAAAAGCCCATAAATATTTAGAAGTTTTCGGAATCAAAAAATCGGCGGAATATATTTTCTGCTTTCTTCTGATTCACGGCCTTCTCCATTTGATAGGTTATGACGACGATAAGGAAAGCGGGCGCCGGCAGATGCTTAAAATGGGCGAAACGTTTTTAGAGAAATATTTTTAGAGAAATATTTTTAGTGCTATAATAATAAGGAAATTAGAATTGAAATGATAAATAAAAGCCAGACAAATAATCAGAAAAAGACGGCCGTTTTTATAGCTGGCATTTTTTTATTTTTTCTTTTTATTTCTTTGCCTGCACCAGCCCGAGCCGCTACTTCGACGCTCAGAGGATGGGCCTGGTGGGGCGATACTCTTAAGGAAGTCTATTTTAATTGCTTGGATGATGTTATCGGCGATCGTTTGGATGTGGAAAATAATCTTTACGGCCCGCCGCCACCGTTCGGCTTCCATTTTTATTCCGCTCCTTGTAGATACACAAACCATAAAGTTGAAATAGATAGCCAGGGAAATTTTTCCGGAAAAGCTTGGAATCCGACCAAGGGCTTTATTTCTTTTTCCGGCACAACCACTCCGCCGGACGGATACGATTCGACCAAATTAAATTGCCCGAATTGCAATGGGAGTAATCAATGCTGGGCCTGTTATAATGATACTAGCCAGAAAGTTTATGGTTGGGCGCGAGTTGATAACGACGGCACTTGGCTGAAGCTCGACAGCGCTCTGGCATCGCCGACAATGCCGGTAAAAATACAGGGTTGCTACTCTTCTGTTTTGCCCGGTTATGACGTTCAGCCGGGAGATTTTGTCGGCTACGCGACCAGCAGCCTGGGCAATTTAAGCTTTAATTGCAAGAGTGAGATAACCGGAGATATGTGCGCGACGCGCGACTATAAGATTTTTATCAGCAATTTGACGGTCGGGTCCTTATCCGCTCCGAACTGGTCTTACGCAGAAGCTTGTAACAGCACGGCGCTCGGGGCGACTTTAAGGTGGTGCAAGAAGAGCGGTACGCAGTCGGCTTACGAAGTCATAGTCAGTCCGACCAACAGCACAACTACGCCCGTCTGCTCTTCGGGGAAGAAAGACTCGATAGACGGAACTCAGTATAATTTGCCGAATCTTGATTCGGGATGCGCTTCCTTGGATTACGACGAAGCCTATTATTGGTGGGTCCGTCTATACGACCAATATGACCAGCCAACCGAATGGTATCAGTATAATACTAATTCCAGCTCCAGTACTGATGGTAATCGAGACGACAACCCTCAGACTTTTCAAACCTATAAGCATGAATTTCCGAGCCCGTATTTTACTTGGTCGCCGTATGAGATTTTGGTCGGTACAAGCACCTTATTTTCCGCTACTTCATCGCAGTATTCCACCCACGGGCTAGATGACTATGTCGCTTGTTCGGGCGCAAATTGTACTTATTTGTGGACAGTTTTAAATGACCCCGGTTCGACGATTAGTCCTGATAATAAAGGAGCGACAACGAGCATTGTTTTTTCCTTGGCGACAAGCACGACCATCAATCTCGTCGTGACTGACAGCCTCAATTATTATTGCAGCACATCAACTGCTATTAGAATAAATTATGACTTACCAATTTGGCGGGAAATTAAAGCGAAATAAAAAAGGCTTTACCTTGATTGAAATGATAACCAGCGTGTCCTTGATTGTAATCATTACGGCGATTTTTATTGCCAATTATCGTTCAAGCAATAAGCGGTCCGATTTGGTGATGACCGCGCAAAAGTTGGTGGCCGACATTCATGCGGCGCAGAATAATACTCTCGGTTTGATTAAGTACGGCGCCGAAGTTCCGCCCGGAGGTTGGGGTATTCATTTTGATGAAAACGATCCGCTGAAATATGTCATGTTTGCGGATTTAGACAGGCCGGCAAGCACGGATCCGCCGGATATTTATTCGGCAGATGCGGGTTTTATGAGCTATGACAGCACGACTGAGGGGGATATTGATAAGGGAGCCAGAGTCGTGGAGCTTCCGCAAGGAATATCAATCGTCAACTTGGACATAGGCGGCGCTTCCGATGATTCGTCCATAGCCAACGTTTCCTTCTTGCCTCCCGACCCCAAGACTAATATTTTTGATGGAATTTCTACTTCAACTTTCTTGGAAATTACGCTTAAGGAAGCGAGAGAGAATAAGACAAAAACAGTCCGAGTAAACTTTTTGGGCTTAGTCGAAGTTATTGATTAAAAATTATGGCTGAAAGGCTAAAGATAAAAAATAAAAGAGGCTTCACCCTAATTGAAGTGATTACGGTTCTGCTGGTCGTGTCTTTGGGCATGATTGGCGTCTTGTCTTTAATCGTGCAGAATATCCAAAGCCAAAGCTTGAATAAAAATACCTTGATTGCTTATCAGCTGGCACAGGAAGGGACAGAGCTTATCCGCCAAGTCAGAGACAGCAACTGGCGCGCCGAGCCGCCGCGCCCTTGGCGGACGAATTTAGCTAACGGGACTTATTATATGGATTATACAGATACGGCGCCGCATGAAGCGACCAAAGATTCTTCCGGACGATTAAAAAAAGATGCGGAAGGCATGTATATAAGCGATCCGAACGCGGCCGCAAAACCCGACACTTTTACGCGCATTATTATCATAGAAGATCAAGAGCCGGAGCCGGGGATATTGGTCACTACCAAAGTTTTCTGGCAGGACCACGGGCGAAATTATGTTTATCTTTTAGAAACTTTACTTTATGACTGGCTCTAAACACCAATCAGGCCAAAAGGGATTTACTTTAATTGAAGTTATTGTTTCAGTTTCTCTTTTCGTGGTGATAGTCTTGTCGGCTACCAGTATTTTTAAATTGGCGATTGACGGGCAGAGAAGCGCCATCGCCACGCAGAACGTCCAAGAAAGTTTAAAATTTTTTTTGGAGGTGATAGCTAAAGAAATCCGGATGGCGCAAAAGAATGCCGGTGTTTGCACCGGTATTGCTGATGATAAAATTTTTGAAGTCACTGAGCAGATAGACGGCAGCGATATGCTTTATTTTAAAAATTATTACGGGGAATGCGTCAAGTATTATTTAGCGGCCGATGGGATAAGCAGTTCTAATTTGCGATTTAAAATCAGCCGTACCCCGGGTGGGTCAGCCGCTACCCCCGCCGTGGGCTTTATTTCTCCGGCTAAAATAAGGATTAAGAACCTGCATTTCATAATTAGCAGTTCGGCCTCAACCTCTCAGCCGATGGTGACGATTAACTTGAACGCTAATGCTATAGATAACAGCCAGCTTGATTCAGATATGACTTTACAGACGAGCATTACTTCGCGCTATTATAAATAGGCGATATTATAAATATGGAAAAAGATAAATTGGCAGACAAAAAGGGAAGCGCTCTAGCTCTGACGATGTTTATTTTGGCCGGCATGCTGACGGTCGCTTTGAGCGGTTCTTATATTATTTTGCTGGGCATTAAGGCGTCCGGCATCCAATCCCAGTCCACCAAAGCTTATTTCGCGGCAGAAAGCGGGGCGGAAAGACTGCTTTGGGAATTGCGGCAGAACGGCTGGCTGCTGTCAGTCCCCCCGCCGACCGCCTCGGTTTTTAGCGCCACCCTTCCTCTGGGGTCGAGCTATTCGGTTTATTACGTTAATTTTAAACCGATTATCTTTAAGTCAATCGGCGATTTTAATCGGACAAAAAGGAGCGTCGAGCTCAGGATGTAAACAGCTTTTTTTTCTTGGCAGTATTACAAAAAAATGATATAATTAGGACATCAGAAAAATTTGAAAAATATATAATTTTGATGTCCCTTAAACGCGGACTAAAATTTCAAAAAATCTTCACCGCTTTTTTAATATGCGGGGCTTTTTTATTTACAGCAGGTATAATTTTGAGCCCAAAATCAGCTTTGGCTGTGCATTCGACCTCGACTTATGGAAAAGAATTTAACGGCACCTTAACCTATAAGGATTGGAACGGCCTGCTTTACGCGGACGACGGTTCTACTATTTTTGGCGACTTTGTAAACACATGGCTGCCGGCCCAAATGAACGGGCCGCTGGGAATTGCCACCAGTTCGCCGACTGACGCGGGTGTTATGCTTGATGTTAACGGCGCTATCCGTTCTTTGGGATTTTTAGGCCCTCTAACCGGCACAATAAACGCCGCCAACGTTTCTTCCGGACCTTTTGGTCAAAACACTTTCGGAGGTAATTATAGTTTTCCGGCTAGTTTAGGAGTTGGCATAGAATCGCCCGCGCAAACCCTGCATGTCCACGGTGCCGCCGGTTTGCCGGCTTCATCAGGGGTGGATCAAAACGGCTTGTTTAGGTTAACTAATAGCACTAATGACTTAGCTTTAGATTTCGGGCAAATGAGCGTTTCTCCTTGGACTTCCTGGATTCAAAATACAAATAAAACAGACTTAAGCCAATCATATCCGATCGCGCTTAATCCTAATGGCGGGAATGTGGGTATTGGGACGGTGAGTCCAGCGGCAAGATTGCATATAGTTGGTAATCTATATGTTACGGGGAGTAATTCAACGGTTGGAACTTTACAGGGAGGAACAATTGCTGCCGGATATTCAACTGCTCCAGCAATAATTACTTCACAAACTACTAATGAGAATTTGCAGATATATGCCAACGGTACAGGCAATATATTATTACAACAAAATGGCGGCTTCGTCGGTATCGGCACAACCTCCCCAACCTCAACTCTCCATATCGCCGGAGGAACTGGTCGCACTCTATATATGGGCGGGGGACGTATCGGTGGTCTTAACTCTACCCCCTATGCTTCCGATGAAGCTGTCCCTCTCGGCTATCTAGAAGCTAACTATACTTCTTCTTCAACCATCCACAACGTAGCCTCTTCCTCTTGGCTTTTAAACGGAAATACAGAAGGTGCTATAAAAACTTTAGGAACGAAAGATGCTTTTGATTTACCGATTATTACTTCCAGCACCGAAAGAATGCGCATCACAAGTGACGGTAAAGTCGGGATTGGGACAACTTCGCCGAGCTCTAAACTTGATGCTTTTGGTAATCAGTCGGGCGCTATTATTAGAGCTAGAAATATTGGTGGCACCGGGCCAGAAATAGCTGTTGCTGGTCACACTATAGAAGCTGGAGGTGCTTTAGACACAGCTGGTTATTTAGGTGGTTATACGGCTGGGGGGTCTGGTTGGTGGGGAGTTAAAGGAACAACAAGAACTGGATCTGCTATTTTCGGCAGCGTATTAAACAGCGGATCTGGATGGGCTGGTTATTTTGATAGCAAGGTGTATGTCGCTGGTAATCTTGGAATCGGAACAACTAATCCGACAGCTATGTTAAATATTGTTGGAACATCTTCTACCGCGGTTGCGATGTTAAAGATACAAGGGTCTACTGGAAATTATCGCACTGACATTGGAACAAATGACTTTACTTCATATGGTTTTCCGACATCTAATATAAACCTTAATTTTGGCTTTGATACTTCAAATAGTGCCGCCTGGACAGGTTCTGGTGGCAGCATTACTTTTAATACTAGAGATACCGGTGGGGCGTATGGAGAAAGAATGAGGATAGATAGATCTGGCAATGTCGGCATTGGCACAACCGCTCCAACTTCAACTCTCCATATCGCCGGGGGAACTGGTCGCACTCTATATATGGGCGGGGGGCGCATCGGCGGTCTTGATCTTACTCCATTATATACTGATGAAGCTGTCCCTCTGGGCTACCTGCAAGCTAACTATACTTCTTCCTCAACCATCCAAAGCGTAGCCTCCTCCTCTTGGCTCTTAGACGGAAATGTAGTAGGTTCTATAAAAAAATTAGGAACGAAAGATGCTTATGATCTACCGATTATTACTTCCAATGTTGAAAGAATGCGCATCACCAGCGGCGGTAATGTCGGGATTGGGACGACGAATCCTCTCGCCAAGCTCGACGTCTCCGGCGCTCTTAAACTAGGCGATACGACCGATGCCTGTGACGCTAATCACAGCGGCGTCTTCCGCTATAACCCCACTTCCCGCCAGAGCTACGTTTGCGACGGGACGCGTTGGCTTAATCAGAAGAATTGCGGCCTCATGACCGATGATGCCGGGCAGACTTATGGCACGGTACAAATCGGCGGCCAATGCTGGATGGCGGAAAATATTAATATAGGAACGATGCTCGCTTCCGGCGCTACTGAGCCTAATACGGGCGATCAGGTGATAGAGAAGTGGTGCTACAATAACGATACTGCTAATTGCACCCTCTACGGCGGCCTCTATAATTGGTATGAGGCAACGCGCGGCTCGCAAGTTTCCGGTGCCAGAGGTATCTGTCCGGCCGGTTGGCATATCCCGACCGACGCGGAATATAATATCCTGGAGAAGACGATGGTCGGCATCGTCGCTTCGCCAAACCCTCAGTATGTTTGTGATTTTAATACCACTAACACTAATTGGTACTGGCGGCGCTGTGCGGATGATAACGGCGCTGATAGCGGTCTGCCCAACGGCGCCGGTAAATCACTAAAAGCCATCGGGCAGGGAAACGGCGATGATTTGGCCGGGTTCGGTGGCAAGCTTTCCGGCTACCGCACTACCGATGGTTCCTATTA
>CAZYNT010000010.1:0-31491 GCA_964648205.1 uncultured Gammaproteobacteria bacterium | reverse complement strand
CCTGATTATACCACTTTATGGGCTAAGTGTTTCCAAGGTGCTGAACCATTGCGGAATTCTTGACTTTTTATTGAAAAAGTGGTAATATACTATATTCTAAAAAGTTCATTTAAAATCATTGTTTAACCTTTAAAATTAATAATATGAAAAAGAGAAAAAATATCTTGTTTTCTTTGGCTTTTTTTCTGATCATGTTGTTAATTTTAGGACAACAAGAAATAAAAAAAGCCCAAGTATTGCTTAACGACCTAACAAGAAGTGAGGTCAATAATTTCGTTTTTACTTCCTATGATTTTGCCGAAATGGTCAAATCAGAAGCGTCACCTTTTGTGGCCTTAACTCAAGCAGAAACCATTGAAAATTTACTTGTCTCTAAATGTCGGTTTAAAGAGAATGTTTTTGTCCAACAAGTCGACGGTCGAGAGATAGTTTATAATAGTTATGGCGACGCTGGCGTGGTTCAATATGAGCTGGAAAGAGGTGGTAAAGTAATTGTGGCTGATACAAAAAAAGAGATTGATTATTTTAAAAAAGAAGCTATTCCTGTGTTTAGAATGAGTAGTTTTGGTTTATGGGAAACACTTTTTTACTTCTTCAAAAAAATATTAATCCTTCTAATCTTTACTCTATTGCCGTTATTCTTCTCGATAAAATTGTTTATCTTATCGATGAGTATTCTGATTATCATTCTTTCTTTATTGAGTGTCGATAAATCAACAGAGGGGAGGGTTGCGGCTAATAAAATCACTAAGGAATTTTGTTTAAAAAAGGCCCCGCCAGATATTGGAGATAAGACGATTGTCCATTATGACTTTTTTGTTAAGGATTGCGTTATGCCCAATGAATTGGTTGCCCTAGTAAATACTTCGGTCAAGATTGTCTTTTTTGGAGGTTTGGTCGAAATAATCAGAAGAGCGCTTAGAAAAATTTTCCATGTCCCTAAATATAATTTTGTTGTAGTTGAAAGAAATCATTTGAATTTTAATTATTTTAACAAAATTATATTGAATTATGGAAAATACCAATCAATTTGAGGCACACCGCCTATTAGGTGAGTTGCCTAACACATTAAGGGAATTGTGGATTGAAATCCCTGGCGACTGTCATTTGAATTGTCGTTATTGTTTGGCCTTTGAGAATAAAAAAGATTTTCAGTTTATAAAAGGTCAACGAATTGATAAACGGAGCAATCTTTTATCTGTTGCAGACTATTTGAATATACTAACGGAGTTTCGTGATCAGTCCCCACTAAGCCCAGAAGAGATTGCGCGCGGTGTTCGCAAACAAATAGCCATTCCAGCTGCTGGTGAGCCATTTTTTACCAAAAGAATGAGAAGTTATGTTTATCCCATTATAGATTTTTGTGAGAAGAATGACATAATAATCTCAATTTTTACCACTGGCGATTTACTAAACGACGATGATATTAAGCGATTGAGGTCTCTCAAAAATATTCGCATAATCATAAAACTTAATTCGTTTATTCCAGAGGTGCAGGACAAGATAGTCGGTAAAAAAGGTTATGCTCTTGCCAGAAACCATTCATTGGAAAAGTTAATCAACGCAGGCTTCAATGATGGTCGCTTAGGAATAGTGACTAGTTTGATTAAGCAGAATACTGATGAGTCGGAGAAAATTCTTCGCTTTGCCAGAGATAACAATTTGACCTTTGACATGGATTTAATTATTGATAGAGGTCGAGGAGGCAAATGTCATTGTCAGATTGAATCTAGGGACCAGCTGTTGAAAGCCGTTAGTAATTTGAGTTCTATAGATGAAAAAGAGTATGGTCGACATTGGCTAGCTAGTCCGACATATATAGGCAGCAAACCATGCACCAGATTCTCCTATCATTTGTATATTCAAAATAATGGCGATATTTCTCCCTGTATTGGTTCAACGCAAATCATTTACGGCAACATAAAAGAGCAAACCCTAGTGGATGTTTGGGAATCGAAACTTTCTTTAGTTGTTAGAAACCGAATGTCTAATATTAAAGGGGCATGTGCTAGTTGTAAAAATTTCGGCTCATCATGTTTTTCTTGCCTTGGCAGATGTGTCGCTGATTTATCTAAAAGTTTGAGCCAAGGATGTCTGGAAACGACTGGTTGCAATATCTTTGGGCCCATTAAATAAAAAAAGTGCCGACTACAAAAATAGTCGGCATTTTAATTTATCTGAGATTTTAAAATTTGTCCCCAGCCTTAACAAATTTATCAAATCCTCAATAAACCAACCCCTTTTTGCTAGTCTAAAAAAGTGCTATAATAACTCTAGACTTTATTTTAACTTTATTTTAAATAAAATTATAAAACCTTGGGAACCCAAAGTTGAACGGATGTCGCTTGAATGAGACGCAAAAATAAAAAATAAAAACTCATAAAAATTTTTCCCCTGTAAATTCGCAAAGTCTTTCTTTGCCAATTACATCATATTAACCAGCAATTGTCCGTTGCTCGGTTTTTTTGTTTTGGCAAAGTGAGGGTGATGTTGATAGCCGTGGTCGCCTGTTAATAGCGCCCAACTCGTTTGTCGTCTTCTTTGTTCCTTTGATGTAAGCATAAGCGTTTCGTTAGTGATAGCCTATTAACATCGTTTGCCCCGTTGCTAATAGCCATCTGTTTTAATTTTCTCATTTTTGACCGCCCCCCAAGCATTGTTTTTTATTTTTTTTCGGCGAGGCTTGTCCACTCGCCGAAAAAATAAAAATAAGCTGGGGGCGGTAAATGAGATTTTAGACAGGCTAGTTCCCGTGTGCGTCTATATTGACTTGACTATACGCACACTTAACGCCGTTAGTTAAAAACCTATGGAAATCAAGCCTAGAGTTTATCGGCAGAAGCTGGTAGAGTCAGGCGACTACATTGAAATCTATGATTATGAAAATTTCATTAAAATTAACCAAAAAAGAAAAAAGCGAAGAAATAATAAACCTAAAAAAGATAAAATAGATCCCTTTGATGACGGGTTTGATATGAGCGAAATTATTAAAGATAATAATAATCGCTTTTCATTAAACAGAACCCGAGGCAATATTGTCCGATTAATTAATTCTAACCCCGATTTAAAAGTATTTATCACCCTAACTTTTGACAGCCAGAAATTCAATAAACCGTTTACCGATTTTAAAGAATGTAATTTAATATTCTCTAACTTCATTAAACGGTTAAAGCGAAAATATCCTAAATTAAAATATTTGGCCGTTCCCGAATTTCAGGGCGACTATGACTATCGCACCAAGCTTAAAAAAGAACATGGCGGAAATATTCATTATCATGTGCTGTCTAATTTGCCCTTTATCGAAAGCCAAGAGTTAGAGAAAATCTGGGGCTACGGATTTATTAAAATTAATAATATCCGCTATGTTAATGCCATTGGCCCTTATGTAGCCAAATATCTAGGTAAAGAATTATTTGATGGTCGCCTCGCTGGTAAGAAAAAACTATTTTATTCTCGTGAATTAAATCGTCCAAGAACTATTATCACTTATTCCAAGGTTAAAGAATATCTTCATAATCTCAAATCGCCGCTTAAGCTTCTACACGAAAAATCTTATCCCGCCGAGTATGTCGGCAGAGTCCGCTATCGACTCTATAAAAAATGATAGCTATTAACAAACTAAGAAAGTTGGATAGCCGACCAATTCAAGCATATTCAACATGATCAGTCTAAACGCTGTTAAAAAGTTATTGGGCGATAAAGCCAATGACTATGGCGAAGCGGATTTAGAAAAAATTCGCCATGACGCTTATGAATTTGCTAATCTCGCCTTTGAAGTTTATAAGCAAAATCCGAAAGTATTAGATAATTATTAAAATGAGCAATAAAATCAAATAAAATTAAAAATAACATTGTAAAAAATAAAATATATGATAATATCCATAATGGACACAACCAAAAATATAAAGCACCCACTCAAATCATAATGACGGCGAGTTTGTCGTTTTGATATAAAGAAAGCAGTGGCTGTTTCAATCGTGTTTTATATACGGTTGTGTCCAACAGTTCACTGCTTTCTTTTATTATTAACCACTAAATTTATGCCAAATCAAAAAGGTATTATTTATTACCGGGTTTCGACCGAAGATCAGGCTCAATCCGGTGTTAGCTTGGAACAACAAAAAAATGCTTGTTTAGATTACGCCAACAAGCATGATATTGAAGTGGTTAATATGTTTCACGATGACGGCGTGTCCGCCAAAACGATCGAAAGACCGGGCCTAAAAGAATTATTAAAATATTGTGCCAAGAATGCCAAGACAATCGATTGCGTTATTGTTTATAAAATCGACCGCTTGTCTCGGAATGTCAACGACTATACCGGTCTTTTGGCGTCGCTCTATAAACTTAAAATCAAGTTTATATCGACGACGGAAACGGTTGACGAGACGCCGAGCGGTCGCTTGGTCGGAACGATTGTCGCCTCGGTCGCCCAGTTTGATAATGATGTCAGGAGCGAAAGAATCGCCTCTTGTATGCACGAACGGATAAAACAGGGCGTTTGGTGTTTTAAAGCCCCGTTCGGCTATTTAAACGCTCGAGACGGACAAAATAAGGCCGTTGTGGTCATTGATAAGGTAAGAATGCCTTTGGTCAAGCTGGCTTTTGAACGCTTTGCGACCGGCTTATATCAAATCGAGCAGATCCGGCAGATGTTAAACGATAAAGGTTTTAGGACGCATAAAGGCAGGGAGCTGACTCTGCAAACGCTCCACGGTTTGCTCCGAGAAAAATTCTATATTGGCATTATGACGGTTAAAGGCCAAGAATATGCCGGCAGTCATGAGCGGTTTATTGATGAGCGTATTTTTTGGCAATGTCAAAAATTATTTAGAGATACGAATATCGGCGATAATGTTTCTTTGGGGCGAGTTAATGAAAATTTTCCTTTACGGCATTTTGTGGTTTGCCCTCATTGCGGGCGACCTTTGACTGCTTGTTTTTCTTTAGGGCATATGGGCGTTAAATATCCGTATTATAAATGCTATAACCGTCAATGTGATAAATTAAGATCAATCCCGAAAAACAAAGTAGAAAGTGAATTTATGACTGGCTTGGAAAATATTACGCCCAAACCAATTGAGGCTAGGGTTATTAAAAAAGCGATTATTGATGTTTGGGAAGAAAGACAAGGCGAATTAAAAAATGATTCAACTCTATTAAATAATCAACTGGAAAAATTAAAGACGGAAAAAGATAAATTAATTGAAATGAAGAAAAAAGATTTATTAGATGATGAAGATTTTAAAGCGGAAATGGACAAGGTAAAAATTAAAATTGTTGATAAGCAAAGCAAGGTAGTTAATTGTAAAGATGACGGTTTTGATGTTAAAAAAAATGTTGATAAAGTTTTTAATTTTATTTGCGATTTACCTAAGTTTTACGAAAAAGCTAAATATCCGATAAAAATTAAACTTCAAGGTTCGATTTTTAAGGAAAAGCCTGCTTTTAATTTTTATACTTTTCAAACCCCGAAATTATCGCCAATATTAGAACTAAAAAGAGACTTGGAACACTCCAAATCTCTTAATGTGGACCCTACAGGACTCGAACCTGCCACCCCCTGCTTGCAAAGCAGGTGCTCTACCAGATGAGCTAAGGGCCCGGATAGTCATCTTATCAAGATGACTTGATTATAAACGGGTTTATTAAATTTGTGAAGAGGCGGCTGGTATTTAAACTGTCGGCTGGTTATATCTAATAAGCGGGCCGAGCAGCCAGCGCATGAATTCCGGGCCGCTGCCGGTCATGACAATAATGCCGATAATAATAGCGACGATGCCGATCAGTTTATATCCGAGCCTTGTCCCGCCTTCAGATCCGAGTTTTTCTTCGAACCAAGCCATCCGTCCGAAATTATTGATTAGCCATTCGGTTTTTATCACCATTAAGGCGCCGGCCACGGTAATAACGATTCCTAAAATAACATTTCCCATAATTTTTATCTTATATAATTTAAAGGATTATATCGGGCCCCGTTTATCAGAACTTCAAAATGGAGATGCGAGCCGGTTGATCTTCCGGTTGAACCCATGGCGGCGATATTTTCGCCCTTTTCTACTTCATCTCCGACTTTAACGAAGAGCTTGGAGGCGTGGCCGTAACGCGTTTTTTTGCCTCCGCCATGATCGATTACAATCGTATTGCCATATCCGCCGTTATATCCGCCCTGGGCGGTGATTACGATTCCGCTGTCGGCCGCATAGATTGGCGTGCCGACTTTATTGGCGATATCAACTCCGTTGTGGCGCCAAGAGAAATATTGCGTGATGCGAGCGCCCACCGTCGGCCAAGCCATCTTGTTTCCGCTGACTTTGGCTCCGGGTTTTTTTATCAAATCTTTGATAACGGAGATACCGGTATAGTTCGTGCTCGCCGGGCGTCGGACAGCCGCGGTTTCGGTAATTTTTTTGGCTCCGGGGATGACAATTTTTTGCCCCACCAACAGGCTGCTCCCGAGCTTATTACAACTTAATATCTTCTCTAATTCTATGTCGTATTTCTGGGATATCTTAGCTAAAGTATCTCCTTTTTTGACGGTATAAAGAACGCCGCTATACGGTAAAATAGTTAAACGATCGCCCGGCCGGATCAAACTGAAGGCGGTCAAGTTGTTCGCCCAAAGGATGGTATTTACAGTCAGGCCGAAACGCCGGGCGATGGTTGATATTGTATCGCCATTTTGAACGGTATAGTAAATAATTTCTTGGCGGGCGGCCGCTTCGCCGCCCTCGCTATCGGCCGAACCGGAAGCGATGAATTGGGGCTTGAAAACGAGATCGCTGGTTTCATTGAAGGCGACAAGATCATTCGTGTCGGGCTCATCTATGGGATTAATGCTAGCCTGTTTTTCTAGAGTGCAGGAATTATCTACATAGTGGTCTTTGCCGGCGGCGATTAAGCTATTAGGCGAGAATGTTTCTTCAATTAATTCGCCGTCTTGGACAGAGCTGAATTCAGTCGCAACCAGGTTAGACATTACAGTTTTTGGGATCTTCTTTTCCATCGCCCCCGCCCGGTCGGTATTAGCGAAATTAGAAAAAAGAATCAAGCAAACGAGAGCCAAAATAAAGAAATAAACCGATTGCCGGCGCAAGAATTCCAAAGGAGAATTTTTAATGACTCCGGCCTTCCGCCACCTGAAAAGCTGATAGTATATTTTGACTAATATTTTATAAAAAAATAATCTAAATGTCCAACGAAAAAAACCGGCCAAGAACCGGAAAGGATAAGACAGTAGTTTTTTTGAGAAAATGATAATTTTTATGGCTATCAGTCCGCTTTCTACCGCTATTTTTTTAAATTGTGTTTGTCGAGACTTACTAATATGGTTGTTTTAAGCTCATAACTATACTATCATTTTTAAACTTTTGTCGTCAATTTATGATATAATGAATTTATCATCTAAAATTTAAATTAATATTATTTGTTTATGTATAAAATCGTCTTACTCCGCCACGGAGAAAGCGCCTGGAATAAAAAAGGTTTGTTTACCGGCTGGACGGACGTAAATTTAAGTCCGCGCGGACGCCAGGAGTCGCAAGCGGCGGGAAAAATACTGAAAGCCAAAAAATTTATTTTTGATTACGCGTTTACTTCGGAACTAAAAAGAGCGCAGAAAACCTTAGAATTGGTTTTAACGGAGATGAAATTGAAGGGCATAACGATTAAGCCGGATTGGCGCCTGAATGAACGGCATTACGGCGATTTGCAAGGCCAGAGCAAAGAAGCAATCAGAAAAAAATACGGTGAGAAACAATTTAATTTATGGCGCCGCGGTTATAGCGCGACACCGCCGGGCGGCGAGAGCCTGAAAGACGTGGAAAAACGGGTCAGGGCGCTTTGGCGCGAAAAGATTACGCCGGAAATAAAAAAGGGCCATCTGATTATTATTGCGTCTTCGGGTAATACTTTGCGGGCGCTGGCTAAGCATTTAGACAAATTATCAGTAGCTCAAGTCGGGGAGCTAAACATCCCTTATGGCATTCCCCTGGTCTACGAATTTAATAAGCGCTTGAAGCCGATCCGGCGTTATTATCTGGGCGACAATAAAAAAATTAAGGCGGTAACGGCCGAAGTTAAAAAACAGGGACGTTAAAAGATAAAGACAATTAAAAAAGCCCTTATCAATAAGGACTTTTATTGTTTTTTGTTTTATTTCAGCAAATTTTTCTAATTTCCAGCGACGATTACGTCGAATGGTTTATTACTACTAAAAGCTTTGGGTCCGTTTTTACAGAAAGCGGCGATGTTTTTTTTGAAAAAAGCGGGTTTAACGCCCTGGATTCTGCCGATCAAGTAATAGCCCAGCGCCATCATAAAGCCACTCCCCGCATTTTTTGGAATTTTTATTTCCAGGCGGTTTTGTCTCTGGCCGAAATATTTATTTTTTCCGAAGCTGATAACCAGCTCTTTGTCTGAATTATTGACGAATTTTGCGTGCCTGGCTTCGCCGAAGCTGAAAGCGCGCAACAAGACATGCGAACCGAACAATTCATCTCTTTTTATTTCCAGCATGGGCGCGACCGCCGAAAATTCATCGGGCAGAATGAAGGAATAGCTGGTATATTTTTTAAGATTTTTGGTTAGTTTTAATTTTAATAGATATTCTTTAATGTTGCGCGCTTCTTCGCGGCCCGCGGACAAAATTATTCCAAGATAGGTCGAAACGTTATAAGTATACGGCTCCGGCAATTTTTTGTAGACAATAACTTGATCCGCCGATTTGGCGGCGGTTGACTCCGCCTGACAGGTGAGAAGAGTTGTCTTTAGGCCGCTTTTTTTAGCGGCACCTACTTCCCAAACGGAATCTTTTTCCCCCGAGGCCGAAATAATAACGGCGCGATCTATTATTTTATTTTTGATTAATTTTTTATAGCCGTTCAAGATTTTTTTGAAATTGCTTTCGTTTCCGATAATCGCCGGCCGACCGGAAAAGATGATTCGCGCCGTATTGAAAGCGTTGCCGCTACCGACGACCAAGGGGAGGGAAAACGGCTTAAGGTTAAGGCGCGGCGGCTTATTTTTAATAAAAAAATCAAGAGCACTGATAACGGTTTCATCAAGATTCGGCAAATTATTGTAATTCATATTTTTGCTTTATTTTACTTATGTTTTTATTATAATTCATCTTGATTTTTATTTCAATTTACGGTAGGATAAAAATGATTATTTATGAATTTATTTTATGTCTGGACACTCAAAATGGGCGACAACCCATCGTCAAAAAGAATTAGTCGACGCTAAACGCGGGGCTGTTTTTACAAAACTGGCCAATATTATTACGATTGCCGCGCGCAAGGGCGGCGATCCGAACGCGAATCCATCGTTGCGCGCCGCCATTGATCGCGCTCGAGACGCGAGTATGCCCAAAGATAACATTGAGCGCGCGATTAAAAAAGGAACCGGCGAACTCTCGGGAGCCACGGTTGAAGAATTATATTATGAAGGCATAATCCCGCCCGGAATCCAAATTGTGGTTAAATGTTTGACCGACAATAAAAACCGCAGCGGTTCGACCGTCCGCCATTCGTTTACCAAAATCGGCGGCGCCTTCGGCTCTGTTTTATGGAATTTTTCCCAGTTAGGCGTCATCAGAATTTCAAGCGAAGAGATCAAAGGGAAAAAAATGAGCGGTGAAGATCTGGAATTGGAATTAATTGACCAAAATATTGTTGATTTCCAGAAAGAAGAAGAGGGCATTACAATCCAAACGGAAATCAGGGATTTGCAAAGAATCAGAGATTTTTTAGAAGCGAAAAGCCTGAAAATAGAAGCGGCTGAAATCGAGTATGTTGCCAAAGAAAAAATGGAGCTTAACGCCGAAGATAAGGCGAAATTAGATAAATTTATGGAAGAGCTGGAAGCGAATGAAGATGTTAGTGACTATTATACTAATTTATTATAAAGCCGCTTCTTATGGCGAAAATTATTTTAGGAATTGATCCGGGAATCGCCGACACCGGCTACGGCGTGATTAAATCGGAGGGAAGCAAATTAACCTGCCTCACTTACGGCTCGATTAAAACTGACGCGAAATTAGATTTAATATCGCGCTTGGATATTTTACATCGCGCCCTCGATAAAATTATTAAAAAGTACCGGCCGGATTTAGCCGCGATTGAACAATTATTTTTTAATAAGAACGTCCGCACGGCTCTGATTGTCGGCCAGGCCCGCGGCGTCGTTCTCTTGACTCTCAAACAAAACAAATTGACCATTGTTGACTACACCCCTTCGCAAGTTAAGTCGGCCGTCTCGGCTTACGGACAGGCCTCTAAATTGCAAGTCCAAAAAATGGTCAAACTCATCCTTAATTTAAAAGAACTGCCCAAACCGGATGATGCGGCGGACGCTCTGGCCGTCGCTATCTGCGGTTTAAGCTGCCGGTTATGCCCAAAAAATTAAAGATTGTGCATATCGCCTCCGAGGTTGCTCCGTTTTCAAAGACGGGCGGGCTTGGCGATGTCAGCCGCAGCCTGCCTAAAGCCTTAAGCAGGTTAGGCCATGAAGTTATTTTAATTACGCCGCTTTACGGGCGCACCATTAATAAAAAGGAGCATAATTTGGAATTAATTTTTGAAAACGTTAATTTAATCCTTAATTCGCAAGAAAAGGTCAGGGTTAATTTTTGGCGGGGCTATTTGATGAAAGGCCTGCCCGTCTATTTCGTTGAAAATAAGACTTTTTTTTCCAAGCATAAAAGAATTTACGGGTCGGCTCATGAAAATGCCCGCTTTTTGATATTTAATGTCGCCGCTTTAAAGCTGCTGTCTTTGTTGAAATTTTCGGCCGACATTATTCATTGCCATGATTGGCAGACTGGCCTCATTCCTTATTATTTAAAAACTGATTTCCGTTATTCTAAAACCCTAAAGAAAGCGAAAACTGTTTTTACGATTCATAATTTGATTTTTCAGCTCGGGCATAATTGGTGGGAGATTCCTTTGGCGCGCAGAGATTACGGGCGCAGCCGGATTCCGCATTTAAGCGATCCCCGCCTTGAAGATATAAATTTCGCCAAGCGCGCCATCCTGTCCGCCGATATAATCAATACGGTCAGCGAGCAGTACCGCGAAGAAATAATGACCAAGAAATTCGGCCAGGATTTGCAGCGCATTTTGAAGAATCGCTCCGGCCGCTTATTCGGCATCATCAACGGAATTGATTATAATACCTATAACCCGGAGAAAGACAAAGATTTGCACCGCCGCTATTCGTTCAATAAATTAAGCACTAAAGCTGAAAATAAAAAATTTCTCCAGAAAAATATCGGGTTGCCGGTCAATAAAGACGTGCCGATACTATGTACAACTTCGCGGGTTACTTTCCAAAAGGGATTTAATTTGATTTTGAAAATCATCGACGCTCTCTTGAAACTAGACATCCAGCTCGTTTTTTTGGGCGATGGCAGCAAAGAATATATCCAGCCCATCAAAAAGCTGCAGAAAAAAAATAGCGCCAAAATCGTCTGGCTGCCCTTCGATCAGAAGAAAGAGAGCCTGCTTTATGCGGCCGCCGATTTGTTTCTTCTGCCCTCAAATCATGAGCCGTGCGGGATTAACCAGCTGATTGCGATGCGCTATGGCTGCATCCCCGTCGTCCGCGAAATCGGCGGCTTATATGACACCGTTGAAGATTTCAACCCGGCAACCGGTAAAGGAACCGGCTTTACTTTTAAAACTGAAGACGAAATTTTATTTTACGCGACGATTATCCGGGCGTTGGAAAATTATAAGCATAAAAAAGTTTGGGAAAGCCTGGTGAAGCGGGCGATGAAGCGCTCGACAAGCTGGGAAATCCCCGCCCGAAAATATATCGAGCTCTATAAGAGAGTCATTAAAGACTAAAATTTATGACCTGGATTAATTTTTTGCATTTTTATCAGCCCGCTAACGCCGAATTTTATAATATTCGCAAGGCGCTGGACAAAAGCTATTGGCGCTTGATCCGCCTGATGGAGGAGCATCCGGAAATTAAAATGACTTTCAATGTCAGCGGCTGCCTGCTTGAGCGCCTGGAAGAGGCTAAAGAAAAAGCTTTTATCGAGCGCCTTAAATTTTTAGTGAAAAAAGGGAGGGTAGAATTGACCGGTTCCGCCCATTATCATGGCTTTTTGCCGCTTCTGCCTGAGCGGGAAGTAATCCGGCAGATAAAAGAAAACGAGAAGATTTTAAAAAAGATATTCGGCAAAAATTTCAAGCCGGCCGGTTTTTTTCTGCCTGAAATGGCTTATTCGCCGGCGGTGGCCAAGATTGTGAAAAAACTGGGATACCAATGGATTATTTTAGACGAGATTTCTTATAGCGGCGGCGGCAAGGAAAAACCGGAACTCAACCGCCCGTATATTGATGAGGCGAGCGGGCTAAAAGTCATCTTCCGCCAGCGGGAAGTATCGAATGCTTATCCACCCGACAAATTATTTGCTTTATTGAAAGAAGAAACGGTTCGCTTGAGCGCGACCGATGCCGAATTGTATGGCTTGCGCCATGAAGACCCGACTGGGGAGATAGAAAAAATCGTGAAGAGCCGGGGGCTTAAAACCATGACGCTGTCCGCTTGGTTGAATAAAATATCCAGAAAGAAAGCGGCCAAAATAAAAATTTATCTCTCCTCTTGGGAGTCTACGGCCGGAGAAATAAAAAATAACCAGGCTTATTTTCTGTGGCAGAATAAAAAAAATAAGATTCAGATCTATCTCTGGCGCCTAGCTAATCTTTCCTTAGAGTTGGAGGCCAAATACAAAAAAGATAAGAATTATTATTGGTATCGCTGGCATCTGGCGCGGGGTCTCGCGAGCTGTACATTCTGGTGGGCGAGCGCCCGCGATTTTTCAAAACTTTTCGGCCCCTATACTTGGAGCCCCGATGATATCGAACGCGGCTTGGAAGACCTAATCCGCAGCGTCCGTTCGCTTTATGACGTAAAAACCAAGAAGAAGAAGCTGGAGGCGGAAAGGTATTATCTGAAGATAAAAAAAATGATCTGGGAAGAGCACTGGAAAAAACACTGGAAAAAACAATATGAATAAAATATTAAATTTATTCGACGAACAGTTCGTCCTGGGTTATTTTAAACGTAAGCTCCTGCCGCTTTATCCGGTTTTTAAAGATATCAAGCGCGTGGCGATAAAGCCGTACAAAAAAATGATCTGGGAAACAACTTATCATGTGGTCATCGGTTTCGATGTTTATTTTTTGACGCCGGCCGGCGATGAGAAAAAAATTCCCGTCGTCTGTTCGGCACACAGCGAAGAACAGCGGGAAAATGTTTATATCGCCCTTAAGTATCTTTGGAAGAAAAATTTTTCCGGCCACGGCGTAGATTTGCCCCGGCCTCTATTTTATTCGGAGCGCTTCAACGGCACCTTTTACCGCGCCTTGAGGGGGGAAAATTTGCTTTACTATATTAAAGAGAAGGACTACAAGGCGATTGAAGATATTATTGTCGCCTCCGCCGAACTGTTCGCCAAATTGCACGCGCTTCCTTCGGGAACGGAAATTAACTTTAACCCCATTAATTCCCGAATTCGGACGGTTATCCCCGGAACGGCAGTAATTTTTCAAGAGATGTCGGCGCGTTATGGCGATAAATATACGCTGTGCCTGCAGAAGATATACGCGCATTTTATTTCTGAAGAAGAAAAATTTTTTGATTCCGGAGAGCCTTTGAAATTAATTCATGGCGACGCGCATCCGGAAAATATCATCAAGACGGCCGCGGACAGGGTAGGGCTGATTGATTTTACTGATTTGTGTTTGGGCGACTTTGCCCGGGATCTCGGCACTTTCATGCAGCAATTGGATTATAAGATAACGACAAAGCTGAATGACGCCGAGTTTGCGGCGAAAATGAAAGAATTATTCCTGCGGAGTTATTTGTCGGCCGCCGGCCTGGAAATGGATGCTAATCTCCAGGCGCGGATTGATCTATATTATAATTGGACGGCGATCCGCACTTCGACTTATTGGTTTTTAAAATTCGGCCATAATGAAGAAAGAGCTGAGATTCTGTTAAACCAAGTAAAGAAGAACCTGGGCTTTTAATATTGGGGAAATGCCTATTTTTTTAAAAATCTTTACAAAAAAGTAAAAATGTGTTATTATATTTAGATAAAATTTAGATAAAAAAGTATTTAAAATAAGGGATTAATTAATTTTGGGGAGAGAATTTAATGTTATGTTTAGGGAAACAAAGGGTTTAGATTTTAATAATTTTAAAACGGCTCCAAACAGCCAAAAGAGTCGGGAAACAAAAATACCAGATGATGAAAACAGTCTTTTGAACCCGGAGCAAAAAAATGAGCTGCAAGCGCTAGCCCATGATTTTTTTAATAATTATTTAAAAAATAATGAACAAGCGCCGGTGGATGATTATCGGAAGTATTATGAATTAGAAGATAAGATTAATTCATATTTTTCCAAGGCGGACAAAAAATTTAATCCGAACGAAGAATATGCCGGACGAATCAGGGAAGCTAATAAAATAACGATTAGCGAATTATTAAAATTTTGTGAAGAAAATCAAAAGGAGCCTAATTTTAACCAGTTTTTAAAAGTCATTAAAGATATTTATTTTAGTTCCAGTCCATGCTTAAGTTCTAATCTTGATATAGAAGATAAGTTCGGCCTGGCCGCCAAAGCGACGCGATCGGCGGAAATTTATGGGCAAATCGGCAGCTGCATGGTTGATGATTTGGTTTATAGCTTATCATGGGAATATGGGCAGGAAAATTTTACCAGATTTTTAGAAACCTTTAAAAAGAAATCATTTGCCGAGCAATTTGACGAAATCCATTTAATTAAATTATTATCGGCCGACGCAGCTGGGACAGGAACATCTGAAAGAGGGCTGGATAATCTCCGCCTGTTATTGCAGAGCATGAAAACGGGCACCAACTCGGCATTTTTACGTTACGCCATAAATTTGACTGAGAGGCAGCTCGACAAGGAAGAAGTCGATCCTAGCCTGGGCATCGTCAAATATTCTGATGATAAGGGTAATTTGCGCCTTAACGAAAGTTTATCTTTGGCTGAAAAAGAAGAATCGGACAGATTAGAAAAGATAGTTTATTCTAATATTCCGATTCAACCCGGCGATAAGTTAGTGAGAGTGGCGGCTGATGCTATGGCCGTGATAGATCATAGTAATACCCCCGTAAGTTATGGTCCGTTTTCAGCGGATGAATATAACCAAAAGAAAGAGCGGCCCGCGAAAATATCCCTAGTTGATTTAAAAAAGATTGAAAATGTTTTTTCCCATAACAAAAAAATCAACGTTGAGAATTTAATTTCCGCGGTAAACGATCGGATTTTCTCGCCCTACTATGAGATTGACAGTCGAGATAGGAACAAATTAGCGGATCTTTGGTCGCAACTGGATTCCGGCATATCCCGGGAAAGTTGGCTGGAATTTTTTAGTAATCAGGACAAGATTGACCAACTGAAAGACGATTTGCGGATAAAAAGAGCAAACATAAATGCTAAGGCCAAGAATCAAAATTTGCAGGCGACTGATAATTTTTTAGATTACTTCAACACGGCCGCCTCAAAAATTTTAGAAGCTGAACATAATGCCAACCTTCAGTCGATATGGGAAAAATTTGTTTCAGGCTATAGACAAGGTAATTCGGAAAAAGCTTATTCGGCGGTAGTTGATTTTGTCAGCGGCCTTAATCTTCTGAAGTCTTTTGATAAAAAAAATAACCAGCCGGAAAAGTTGTTTAACGGAAAAGACGTCTGTGGCCAATTATGGTTAGGTTATGAGGGTTTGAAAAAAGAACATCACAATAATTTTGTGGCCGCCGAGAAGCTAACGGCGGAGCTATATGAAAGCGCCGGCAGCCGGCACGCGAAATTGCTTGAAAATTATGAGCGGGAGCGCTCGTTGATTAATGCCAATTTTGCAGAAGTTGCCAAGGGGCTAGCCAATAAATTACAAACACTGGGTAGAAATTTGAAAAATGACGCGCTGGAAATTAATTTTTACGACTATAATTCGCTGTCTAAAGACAGCCAAATGGCCGATTATATAAATGATAAAGAGACTGAAGAAATTTCTCTATTTTTAAAGCACATGCATCGCCCTGATATGGAAGCCTATATCAACGACCAAGTAGGCATTGATCTGAAAGAAATCCCTTTCCGCTACCAGATATATTTATTAAGGTTTTTGAGTGAAAATAATGAAGAGAGAGTAAGAGAAATCGCCGCCTTTATAAATGAGGCGAAAACAGAAGAAGATAAAATCAACCGGATAAAATCATTCTTATGCCTGAATATTGACTATGGCATCGGCGAAGCTATTATTAATTTAGGAAAAAAATTAAAGCCCGAACAAATTAATCAGCTGCTTTCCAAGGTGGCAGAAATTAATGATTCTAGCGAGACTCAGGATGTTTCACGGATGTACCAGGAAATATTTTTCGATAAAAATATTGATACGAAAAGGTTCGTACGAGCCAGTCTTTCCCGAGCCAGTAATTTGTTAACCGAAGCTAATATTAAAGTTAACGATCCGGCGACCAGCGCAGTTGATATTGATAAATTGGTCTCAAGCTTTAATGAGGAGTTGCTTAGAAGCCAAGAGAATTTGGCGGAATTTGGAGAAATGGCCAAAAAACTTAACGAAGTTTATCGTCAGCTCGGCATTGATGTTTTGGAAGGGCTTGCTTCGCCTTATGACGACGCCGCCGAAATTGCCGATGATCAAAATTTTCCCCAAATGATCAAGGATTTTGATGAAGCGACTCAGACGCTGATTCGCCGGGACTTTGAACAGCATAAAAAGTTTAGCGCGGAGCGGATAAAAGAAATGATTGAATATTATCGAACGATGGCGGAAGTCGAAAGCTGCCGCCCGGAAGCCATCCGGCAGGTTTTGGCGGAATTAAAAAAAGAAGAAGGGTCGGCCGACGGAGAAACGGAAGCATCTGCCTGGTCGGAAAAAATAAAAAAATACCACGATGTTTTGAGCGGGCCGATTTCCGAGGAGCAGGCTCTTTATGAAGAGGCTATTAAAAAATTACAGCAAGCCCTCCCCCTGCAAATCGCTTTGGAGAATAAAATGGATCAGCTGATTTACGGGCAGGAAGAAACTAAATTGCCAAATGGTTTCAGTAATTTTGAAAATAACGAGGTTAAGCCGGAAAATATTCCCGACCAAGCTCCTTTATATTTTCCGGTTGGCATTTCCAAGGATTTGCCATCCTGGGAAGCGGTTTTTGAAAATGAAAAAAAAGCGGCCAAGCCGATTGATATATACGGCTATTTGTTTTGGCTTAATAATCAGGGCCGGAAAGTTAATTTAGTTATTTGCGATGAAATCCAGGTTAATAATTATCAGGTTCGTTATGGCAAAAGCGAAAGCGCGGCTCGCCAGAAAGCAGGAGAAATTGGCGATTGCGAGGCTAGGCAATATGAAAAAATTATTGATACTTTTGGTTTAGATAATATTAAAGTTCAAAGATACCAAGAATTTTTAAGCGGCAACCAAAAAGATTATGAACGTTATAACGGCATTGTTAAAAATTTGAAAGAGAGTCCGGTTTTTAAAGAAGCCTTCTTCGCTATGGTCCAAGAATCTGTCTCGGGGGCGGAAAAGGAAGAATATATCGGCTATGCGCTTGAAGAATTGGCCTGGATTTTGTCTACTAACGGAACAAAGATCGGCCATCTTAATGAAGCTCGTTATGATATTTTAGGGTCGGTGATCCGTAATTTTGAACAGGTTGGCAAAGAAAAAGGATTTGAGGTTTTAGATAATCCCGAAAGTCCGGAAGCTAAAGTACTATTGAATACCATTTGCAAACTTATTCGTGATTCCATTAATGAAAAAAAATCAAAATTAGCTAAGGGTTCTCCGTCTCTTGCTTATTTCCAGCGTTTGCAAGACCATTTAGGAAAAATAAAAACCGACTCTAAAGCCGGCCTGGATAAGACAATTAAGAAAGACTCTTTATCATTGAATTTTGTTTGTCCGGAAGTCGGTTCGGCCAGTTTTGGCTTCCGCGGCGATTTTGAAGAAAAAGAAAGCGTTGTTAAATTTAAAGAGCCTTATAGCACCTATTTTTATAAGAATGACTCTGATCTTTTGGTTAATAGCGACCAGGTAGTGGCTGCCGGCGAAGGCTTGATCGGCGGCAAGATTTTAACGCTGGATAATAAGAAGCAATTAAAATACGCCGAGAGCGTCGTTCGTCCGATTTTAAAACATTATTTCGCTAACCTAGAAAAAGCGCCCGCCGGATATTTTGAAAAAATAGATAAGAGTCGAGAAGAGCTTTTAAGCGAGGCTAAAGAAGCAACCAGTTTGCTAGAGATTTTACGTTTCATCCAGAGATATATCGTTAAGCCGACGGAACTTAATTAAACTGACTGGTCGCTTGAGCCGGCAGCCGGTAATGACGGGGTGGTTTGTCTTTTTAGCCAAGCGGGTTGGGAATTTTGTAAATTTTGTTTGCAGAATTGCCACATGAAATTAAAAATAGAAAGCAAGGTTTTATATATTTCTTTATTTTCAACGATTACGCCGACCATAAAATCGGGAGCGAAGGTCACGAAAGAAACTTTGTTGTTATAAATATTTATTTCAGTCGCGAAAGGGTAGGCTTTATGGTCAATAAATAAAATATCCGTTACTTCATTAGACTTATAATCTTTCATATATTCCAGGGCTCGAGCGTTATCGGGGATAATAACTTTCTCAAAAACGCCGAGCTTTTTTCTTTGTGGAGCATAGTAGCTTGTGTTCCAATCGCTAAGATAAGTCGCATAGCTAGCCACATCGGAAAAAGTATAAAGCTTTTTGTCGGGGTTACTGAGCAAGGTATCTTCCAAAACTTTTTTAATCCCCTCCTCGCCTTCGTAGAATCTGACTCCCGGCTTATTGCTGACCAGGTTATAGGCGGAAACCAGATCCGGCAGGGAAGCGGCGAATTCTTTCTTGGTTTTATCCAGTTCCTTTTCGCGCCGCTCAAGAACTTTTTCCAGGTTAGAAGGGTGTTCGGCTGTAAATAAAGCCACGCCAAGCTTGCTCTCTTTTTTTATAGCCAAGTCTAAATCAATCAATTCTTCAAGACCCTTATAGGCAACGCCTCGAGGTCTTTTTGTTATGTTGGCGATGTTGCTGGCTTTTTGGGGGCCGTTTTGCAAAAGGCAGGTTAGAATTTCGGCCTGGACTTTAGTTAGGCCAAGGCCTAAAAGTATTTTTTCGTTCATATATTTGTAAATATGGGTTGTGGATAACTTTACAAAAATAAGTTTTTATTTTATTAGTCGTTAAGCAGATTCCTTATTTATATCTCTATTATAGCAAAACAAAAGATAAGTGTCAATTTTAATAATGACAAAATTAATAAATAAATACGCATATTTTATGCAGTGCTGTCTTGTATTTTACTAACAATTACTGAGAAATGTATTAATTAGTATTGACAAAGTTGTCAAAGGGTGCTAAACTGTCAGTATCGAAAGTGAGAGAAGGCCAAAGAGAAATTCGGAAATATCCAAAAGTTCATTCAATAAAACATTCAATAGAAAGTCAAACACTTCTTGATTCTATACTTAGCTGAATTAGAGTGGCGGACATTATGACGGAGAGAGCATGGTGTCGGTCCAATTCGAAGGGTATAGACAGGAAACGCCTTAGCGGCGAGCGGCCACTTCTCATCAAGAAAGATGAGGAAGACCCAGTCTCCGATAAGACGCCGATAAAATTCGGCCTAGCGAGACAGAACATTACAATAAAATAAATTAATTAATGGAAGGAGAGAGCCATTAGATTAAGCGGCCAAATATTTACATTTAATTGTTATCGCGCCTAATCATAATAACAACTCTTTCCTCGGAAGAGTTTTTTTGGTGCCAATGGCGCTAAAGCAAGACGAATAGTAATGAAGTGGAGAGAGTTAGATACTGCGAAAAAGTCATAATAAACTTATTTGCGGTTCTATAAAAAATGACAGTTATCAGGAAAATCGAATATGAAGTTTAAAGTGATCACCCATGCCGCTTTAACAGATTCCTATCAAGACTGTCGGTAGCTCCTCTTCATCACTATCCGCCCTGCGGATAAGGAGCGCAAGCTCAGCCGAAGAAATAACGGTTAAATTATTTCTTAGTACATTATAAAAATAATAGCGTTTACTGCCGATTTTAGGAGATTGAAATGGACAGCCATTGGTTCAAAAAATGAGCCGGGAGAGAGTCCATGTCCCGAGATTAGCAAAACGCCTATCGTTTGCTTCTAACTTAAACAGTTAGAATCAGCGTTTAGTCGAGCCGATCCGGAGGGTACGTCGCAAACCGTATCCGAAGGCGCAGGCGATCCTAGTAATTTGTGTCCGTATTTCCGCAAGGAGAAAAGGATCAGTGAACAGCGGCTATCGCGACCGTCTCTTACGAGGAGATCGGCCGAAGTCTCAAACCTTGAACAAGTTTGGGGCCCGGAAATTTCCTCGAAATAGATCAGGACCTGAGTATCGGGAGGGGAAAGGACTTTAAAAATTTAATAATCGAAATTAATTAGTTTAAAAAATTAGTTAAATTAGATATATATAGGCCTTAAAGATGAAGCGATTTATGAACGCAGCATCCTTGAGGCTTAAGTTATGGCTAGTTTAGCAAAAAACTTCGGCCTCGACGCCTCTAGCCTGGCGATCGAGAGCTGGATTAGTTCAATCACCTTCAACCTTACTCTTAAGGGTAAGGTTGTGACCAATGTTGTTAAAATCGACATTGGTCACGAAGAGGTGCGCCAAGGGAATGGTTGGAGTTCTTATGGCGGCACCCTCTTTATCAGAGAAGGTAAAAAGGTAGAAATCTTCTACGAAGATTTCTCGCTTTGAACTGAAAACCGGGAGCAGTCACTAATCTGCATTAACCGGGAATGAAACCCAGCCAATATAAAATTCCCTTACGGTTGGAGAAAAAATAGTGGGTTCCTTTCTCTCGAAAAGGATTTGGCGTTAGCCATCGGGAAGTTCGGGGGGCAAGCCGTTCAATCTTGCCCCTTTTGCTCCTCGTCTCAGACGGGCTGATGAGTCTTCCGATTATTTCGGCAAGACGAAAGCGAATTTGTTTTCATTTTTAACTTAAGCCTATTGTTCGGATTATTTTGTGTTTCATTTTAAAAGATGAGCCTCAGGATAATCCGGGTAATGTCACTTCGGAGGAAACAAAAGCCGTTAAGAGCGGCAATAAAAATGAATAAGAAAAATTTTGTATTTTTCCTCGGCGGACGCGATGCCGAGATGACCGAAATCGCTCAGGTGCTGGCAGTGACCGGCGCCGAAGTCAGAAATAATAACTTGGGCTGGGGCGCCGCGGCCTCCGCCTATGCCACTGAAATTGCTGAAGCGGCAAGCGCAGGCAAGGTCCCGGTTCTGGTCGAGCTGACCAAGGACATCGACCTGCCGGAAGGAGTCATTCTGGTCGACCATCATGGCGACCGAGCCGCGGAACCGGCCTCCATCCTGCAGGTGTTGAACCTGCTCGGCCTGGAGCCGAACCGCTATCAGCAGCTCATCGCCGCCAACGACAGCGGCTACATTCCGGCGATGATGGCAATGGACGTCACGCCCGAGGAAGTAGCTGAGGTTCGCTTGGCCGACCGTTCCGCTCAGGGTATTACGTCCGAGCAGGAAGCGGCCGCTGAAATCGCGATTGCCAGTCGCGAAATCGTCGGTCGCCTGACGATCGTGCGCCTTTCGCACAGCAAGTCAGCAACCGTCACTGACCGTTTATTCGGTCAGTACGACCAGCTCCTGGTCCTCTCCGGCGACGGGGAGGTGAATTTTTATGGGGACGGACAATTGTGCGCTGTCCTTAAAGAAAAGTTCGAAGGCTGGAACGGCGGTTCCGGTCTCGGCAAGTCGGGTGGCTCCGCCTACTGGGGCGGTTACCCTAACCAGACTGAGGCAGAATTTTTCACCCGGTTCGCATTGGGTGAAAAATTTGTCAATCTGACGCCGCACATGCTGCGGCTTAACGATGGGCGGGTCCTTATTCCCGCCGCCCCTGCTCCCCGCGTGGCCGCGTCGTTTGCCGATTTCGACGGCGACGGCATCACCGAACAGAAGTTCGGTGAAGTCACCGGGCTGCCAGCGCCGCAACCGGGTAAGTTTTTGGTGGTCAGCGGAATGTTGCTGACTGCCTTGGGCGGCGCCCGTCCCGACGTGGTCGCGCCGGCAACTGGCCACCCCGCGGTCATCCGCGAGAACGGCCAGATAGTTTCTGTGCCTGGATTCACCAGGTAGGGAATTATGGACACTATCTTCTCTCGACATGAAATTGAGCGCTATAAATCCTAAGAGCGAAATTCAGATGGATAAAAAAATTAATTAAAGTTTAAAAAGCGAACTGGTTGTTCATCCAGTTCGCTTCTTTTCCAAAAACATAATTTTAAATTATGTTTTTAGAGAAGAAGTTTTCATTTTTACGATTTAAAGGTTTATTTAGCGCATCAGAATTTGGTGTATTGGATAAACCTTTAAACTGAAAAAAATGAAAAAAATGAAAACAAAAAGAACAACCAACACCATCATCGCAATCATGTGCATGTGGTGGATATCAGTATTCCTTTGGATGAGGTGTGCACCAACCGAGCACCCGTCCTGGTCGGAATTGGGAATGGCGGCATTATGGACCACCTTCTCAGTTTTTTGGACCTGGATTTTCCAGGTCATGTTCAAAGAAGTTACCTCTTTTAAAGAAATAATTTCTTCTCGCGACAGGGAAATTATCAACCTGGAGCGGTTGGAAAAAGTCGCCGAAGGAAGAGGCGATCGGATGGTGTCTCTTCTCAGGGAGAGATTTGTTTCCAAAATTTCCGAATACCATTCCCGCTGTGACGGAATGGGGTGCTGGAAATTTGAGGAATATGGTACCTGCAATCACGGGTACTATAAAAAGGAGCGAACCGTGCTGAAAGTTCGGACTCTTAAGGGGGAGATTATCCTCGCTCCCGACAAAGAGGATATAATTTTTAATCACATTAATGGCATCGCTGATGTCATCGGCGTAGAAAAATCATTTCAAGTACTCGAACACTACGAGTACGAGGGTGATTTTGAAGCTAGCCCCGAATAAAACACGGCGAAAAATGTTCAAAGAAGACGAGCCGTTCATGCTCGTCTTTCTTTCCGAGATCATCATTTTAAAATGGTGGTCTCAGAGAAGAAATTCTTGGACGAGTAGAAATTTTTCAAAGGTTAATTTTTAGATTGTTATTTAAGAGACAAATCAACTTTTGTTTTTTAGATAACAATCTAAAAATTGTAAACCATGAAGAATCAGAAATTGCCCGTTGATGATTTCCGGGTCCAGATTATTAATTCGGTGAGAAGTAGCTCGGTTACGATAATCACCGCTGAAACTGGCGCCGGGAAATCAACCCGCGTGCCGCAGTTCTTACTCGACGAAGGATATTCCTTGGTCGTGACTCAGCCGCGCCGTTTAGCCGCTCGTTCAGTGGCCAAACGCGTCGCTCAGGAACGGAACGGGGAGCTCGGGCAGGAAATTGGTTTCCGGACCGCTTACGAGCGCCAGGATTCCGCCAGCACCCGTTGTCTTTTCTGCACCGATGGCTTAGCCCTGGTGCGAGAATTGATGGGCGTCGGACGGCATCATATCCTGGTGCTGGACGAGGTCCACGAGTGGAATCTTAATATGGAAGTTTTGGCCGCTTGGTCAAAACGCCAGATTGAGAATGGTGCCGCCTTCAAGCTCGTGATAATGTCCGCCACGTTAGAGGCGGAAAAATTATCTGAGTTTTTTAGTTCGGCGCCGGTGATTTCTGTTCCAGGCCGCTGTTATCCGGTCGAGGAACGTCAGGCTGATCATTCCGAAAGGATGCAGAGCTTGAACGTTCTCCAGGATGTTACGACCCTTCTTCAGGAAGGCCGCAATGTTCTGGTTTTTAAACCGGGCAAAGCGGAAATTTTGGAACTGACTGCCGCTTTGAAAAAAGTCGAAGGCCTGCAGGCGGAAATATTGCCGCTCCATGGCGAGTTGGAGTCCGAAGACCAGGATAAGGTTTTCAGAACTTACGATCGCGCCAAGTGCGTCATCGCTACGAACGTTGCGCAGACTTCGATTACTATCGAGGACATCGACGCTGTGGTTGATGACGGCACAGAAAAGCGGATTGAACTGATGGACGGCGTTGAGGGTTTATACCTGCGCGCTATTTCCATGGCTGACCGCGCACAGCGTAAAGGCCGGGCTGGCCGTTGCCGCGAAGGAATCTACATTGATCATTGCCCCCAGGGCGAAGGTCGTTTAGATTTTCCGCTGGCTGAAATTCTTCGCGTCCGTTTAGACCAGACGGTTCTCCGTTTGGCTGAAGCCAAAATTGACGCGGAAGAACTTAGCTTTTTTCATCAGCCGCCTCTCGATCAGATCCATGAGGCTAAAAGGGCTTTAAGAGCTCTCGGCTGTATGGATGAAAACGGCGAAGTAACTTCCACCGGCCGCCAGGTTGCCCGCCTTCCTATTTCGGTCCAATATGGTCGCATGATCGTAGAGGCCGATAAGCTCGGAGTAGTTGGTGACATTATTAGTGTCGCTGCAATTCTCGAGCAGGGCGGTATCACTTCTCGGAAGGTGAAAATGCCGGACGGGAGCGAAGAAGATGGCAATGATTTAGCCCGTCGGAAGTTTTGTCCGGAAGAGAAAGACAGTAATGTTCTCGCTCAACTGGCAATTTTTCGCGGCGCTAAAAATCTGTCGAACGAAGACCGTCGTCTGAATGGCCTTTTTGTTAAGGCCTATCATCAGGCTAATGATCGCCGCCGTCTATTAACCGATTCCCTGAAAGGCAAAGTTCATTCTTTGCAGAGTTCCGGGAAGCGGGATGATATTATGCGCGCCATCTGTTCCGGCATGATCGACCATCTTTATAAGTCGGTTAGCTGGGGCGAATGGAAAAACGGTGACGACACGATCCGCAAGCAGGCGAGAGAAGAACTTCAATTCGGTGGGGACTGGCTTATCGGACTTCCGTTTGATATTGAGATTCAGACTCGCCGTGGCCGGATGATTCTGCACCTGGTTACGATGGCCACGAGCGTTAATCCGACCATGCTCGTCGAAGTCGCACCGCAGCTTTCTAAGGTTGTTGAGGGGGTAAATCCTCAATACAACTCAGAGAAAGACGCATGCGTTTCAACGCGGCAGACTTATTTTAACGGCATACTCGTTAAAGAAGAAGTCGTGGAAACGCCTGATCATTCTCAGGCCGCTGAAGTTTTCGCCCAATGGTTGGCGAACAAATTGTATTACGGCTATAGCCTGGCCGGATATGATTTTGTCGCTCAGAACGTCGCCACGGCGAAGCGGATGCGCGAGCTTAATCAGCGCTCTGGCGAAAAGATTTTCTTGTGCCCGAATTCAAATTGGGAATGGCAAGAATTCTGCCGTGAGAAGCTTAACGGCACGGCTCGTCTCGCTGACGCTCAAACAGAATCATTGCTTCTGCCGGTTATTGATGCCGCTAAGGAAGCTAAGATTTTGGCCGAGAATCCTGATTCAATAATAGTTAACGGCGAAGAAATTCACGTTTCCTATTCAGAAAATCAGGCCAGCATTCAAATAACTGAGCAGATGGCCAAAGAGTCCGAGGGGGCAGTTACCCTACCCGGCGGTCGTTCAGTCAGTCTCAGCGTTGATTGGAATAACAGCTTTTGTGACTGGGTGGAAGTTAAAGCTTATTTTGAAAATAAGCGCTTAACTGAAGCTTGGTCGCAGGCGGAAAGAAGCTTTAATTCTTCTTGGCTGGAAGGTCAGGAAAATTTAAAAAATCTTTTAGTTCAGCTGAAGCCGATCGAAGTCGCCGTTAAGGATGACGGTTCAAGCCTTTGTGCTTATCCATCTCTCTGCGTGTCCGGCGATCAAGTGCGCTTGGTTCTAAAAAAGAACCAGGAAGAAGCCGAGGTGGAAACACTAAAAGCCGTTCGATCGTTTATTGGCTATTATTCAGGCTCTAGCTTGGGACAGGTTCATCCCTGGTATCGCTACTGGTCCTGGACCGCTTTGGGCAAATTGGCCCAGCGTCAGATTTCAGAAGCAGTTGATTCGGCAATTGCTAATTTGAGTGTTGAGAATATCTCCGACACCATTGCCGCAGTTGAGGAAAAAATTGCTTTGGTTAAATCTGAGCTGGAACAAAAAAACACGGAGACGATTGAACTCGTCGCTAAATTTCAGGAATCATTTCAGAATTATCTCAATGAGATTCCTGCAGATTTAGTAATTGACGAAGTTAATCAGATCCGTGATCTGATTTCCTCTGCCTCTAGCGCTGCCGGCCAGGCCGACTTTCCAGGAGCTGAAGAGTCTATCTCCGAGGCTAAGGACCTGATGGAAAAATTAGCGGGCTTAGCGGAAGAGCGTAGCCGCTCTTAATACTGACGATATTGATGAACACATCGTCGGTGTTTGCGGCCGGAGCCGGGTTTATGACCACCTGATTTCCATTGGCGGTCAGGATTTCTTTTGCGGCGCCGATCCAAATGATGTCAAGAATTATGTTTATGACTATCATTTTGGAAACCAGAAAGAAAGCAAATACGAGGAGAGCCCAGAAGAAAATTCGGGCGCTTCTAGCGATTTTGCAGAAATTCTGCGTCGGGCGTTAAAAAAATGAAATCTTCTTTTGTCCTCCCTCGACATAAAACAGGGCGCCCTAATCCCCAAGAGCGAGAAGTGGAGATGGGAATAAAATCAGTATTAACTAAAAAAATAAACCCGTGACGAGTAAAGTAAGCGCGGGGAGAAAAATGGCTAAAGATAATTATGATTTTTTACTCAGAACATTTGGTACCTCTGAGGAAGAACTGGAAAAGATGAATTACGAAGAACTCATCGACTACGCTAAGAAAAAAAATAAAGAAGAGGTGTGGAGCGTGGTAGTGAAAAGGCTGGACGTTGATAAGACAAAAGCCTGGAGTATCATTAACCATTTCATAAAAATGGAAGATGCTGACTATTGTACAAGTGATTGCCACACTATAGCATCGAAACTCGTTGAAGTATATATAACGAGGGAGGACGTTTCTTTTAAAGAGGCCTTTGATCTATGGAACGGAAAAGGGTTTTTTGGAATGGGTTATGAGTTTGCAGAAATTATGCAGAGCAGAAAGGATTTCCAAAAAACTTTAATTTCCGGGTCGCCAGAAGAGATAATAGACTTGGCGACCAGAACTAACGAGGTGCATTTCTGGGGTAAGGTACTCAGCATAGAGAGGGTAAAGGAATATCTAAACAGTATCCCTCCGGAAGAAGCTGAAGAAAGAATAAAAAATTCTGCCTGGCAGGAAGGCGGTCGTAGTAAGAATACTAAATACGACCAAACCTATTGGTTAGGAGAATTTTTGCTTAGAAGGGAAGACGTAGCAGAATATAGAAGAAGATTGCAGTTTTCCTTTATTTAGAAGCAAACTTAATTGTTTCTGGCGAACCGGTCGTTCAACCGGTTCGCTTCTTTCCCGAAAACATTATTTTATAAAATAGTGTCTTCAGAAAAGAAAAAAAACAAACCAAGTCGGGCCTCGGCCCAAAAACCAAACCCCGCTAGTAACCTGTAGAGCGGAGAAGTAAGGTTCTTATTTAAAAACTCTCTCCTAAATAAGGATTGGCTTCTCGTCCGCCGGACGCCGAAAACGTCCGGCCGCGCTCTACAGATTATTGGCGGGGTTTTATTTACATCCCTCTTTTTATATAATATCCTATTAATATAATATTCTATTATAATATGCCTACTTCTAGAACAATCCATAGCCATGCTGCCAGCCCGGCCGGTTCCTGGCCAGTTTTGGCCGCTTTTTGCGGCAATGCCGTGGTTTGCGCCGCCAAATTTGTCGGTTTTGCTTTTACCGGTTCCGGCGCCATGTTTTCCGAAGCTATCCATAGTCTGGCGGACACGGCCAATCAATTTCTGCTCGTTATCGGCGTCCGCCAATCGGTTAAGAAACCGGACAAAGAATTCAATTACGGCTACGGCAAGGAACGCTTCATCTGGGCGCTCATTTCCGCCTGCGGCATTTTTTTTGTCGGCTGCGGCGCAACCGTCTATCACGGCGTTGCCTCCTTCTGGCATCAGACAGCAATCCATTTCAATCCTTGGGCTCTTGTTATCCTGGCCATCGCCTTTATAATCGAATCGGCCACTCTTCTAATAGCGGTTCGGGAATTGCGCGGCCATCTGCTCCGCCAGCCCAAAGCCAAGTTAAGCTCGGCTTTAGCTAATGCCGACCCGGCGACCCTGGCCGTAATATATGAAGATAGTTTGGCGGTTTTGGGAATTATCATCGCCTTTATAAGTATTGTCCTGACCTATATTACCGGCCAATATTATTGGGACGCCGGTGCTTCCATCTTGATAGGGTTGCTTTTGGGCGCCATGGCGATTGTCCTTATTGCCAAAAATCGGAACTACTTGATTACCAAGGCCATCCCGGCCGACATCGAAAAAATCGTTTTGGAGATATTTAACAGTGATCCGACCATTGAGAAGGTACTTGATTTCAAATCGGCTATTCTGGACGTTGATAAATATTTGATCAAGTGCGACGTGGAATTTAATGCCTCGGCCCTCATGAAAGAACTGAACCAGCACCATTTCCTGGAAAATGAATATGAAGAGGTTAAAGAGAGTTATGAGAATTTTATGAAGTTTTCGGTGGACTATATAGATAGAGTGCCGCGTTTAGTCGGCAAGAAAATAGACGAAATTGAAAAAAGAATACGCACCCGGGTGCCCGAAGCGGTTTTTATAGATATTGAAATCAATTAGGGCTTTAGATTCGCGGTGTGGTATAATAAAAATGTAAAAGTTAGCATTTTTTATTTAATTTATATGTCCCGCAAGAAAAAATCTACCAATCCGATGGATTATGTCGCTCTGCCGGAGTTTAATCTCGACGAACGCGCCAAACGTAGCATTATTATTGTCGGCCTGATTGTTTTGGGCCTGGTTAGTTTGCTCGGCTTGTTCAACCTTTCCGGGCATTTTGGCGAATTCTTATCAAAATGGCTCACGCTGATATTCGGCTTCGGCAAATGGCTGGTCCCGTTGATTTTTTTGTATTGGGCTTTGCTTTTAATTAGAAAAACAAAAAATCCCTTGAAATTTAGCGATTATTTAGGATTGGGCCTTCTTTTTGTTTCTTATCAAACTCTGTTTCATTTTTTCATCAATCAGTCTAATTGGGAAGCGACGGTTAAGCTCGGCATCGGGGGTGGGTATGTCGGCCTGTATTTGAGCGAATTATTTTTTTATATTTTTGGTTTTTGGGGGGGCGTTTTAGTTTTAATCGCCCTCTTTTTGATTTCCTTGGTTTTGGTATTTAATACTTCACTTTCCCGCATAATCGGCCGAGAAAGTTTTTTCGCCAAGATATTCCGGCCCTTCGCCTTATTCTTTAAAAATTTATTTTCAAGCAGCGGATTGGAAGACAGCGAGGGCAAGAAATTTATCGCCGAGGCCCGCGATGAAATTTTAAACAGCTGGCAGCAAAAAGAAGTTAAACCCGATCCAAGCGATGTAAAAGAAGACGAAGAGAGCGAAGTTTTAGCGCCCAGCAAAGTTCAGGCGCAGAAAGACAGGCCGAAAGTCCAAGAAAAAATAACCTGGCCCAAGCGTTCCATCAAGATAGATTTGCCTCTGGAGCTTTTGAATAATAAATTTTCTAAGGCGATTGGTGGCGACACAGAAGCTAATGCCATGAAAATTCAGAAAACTTTGGAGAAGTTCGGAATTGAAGTGGAAATGGGCGAAACTAAAGTCGGCCCAACGGTAACCCAATATACATTTCGTCCCGCCGAGGGAGTTAAGCTGTCGCGCATTACCACTTTAAATAACGACCTGTCGCTTTCTTTGGCGGCTCATCCGATAAGAATCGAAGCGCCCATTCCGGGGAAATCTCTGGTCGGCGTCGAAGTTCCTAACCGTGCGAAAGCGATTGTCGGCCTCAGGGAAATATTAGAAGACCAGGCGTTCAAAGATCGTAAAAATAATCTGTTCGTCGCGCTGGGTAAAGATGTGGCTGGCACGGCTTGGCTCTATGATTTGACACGCATGCCCCATTTGCTGGTAGCGGGAGCGACCAACTCCGGCAAGTCTGTCTGTTTGAACGCGATTATCGTCAGTTTATTGTATCAGAACAATCCCGAAGATTTGCGCTTTATTATGGTTGATCCGAAAAGAGTTGAACTCCCGACTTATAACGGCATTCCTCATTTATTAACTCCGGTCATCACTGATGTTAACAAGACCATTAACGCCCTCAAGTGGTGTTTGAACGAGATGGAGCGCCGCTATGACATTTTAAACAAAGCAGGGAAGCGCAATATCCAATCTTATAATCCAACGGCTAAAGAAAAATTGCCTTATATTGTTTTTATTATCGATGAGCTGGCCGATTTTATGATGACCAGCGGCAAGGATATGGAAGCGGCGATTATTCGTTTGGCGCAGATGTCCCGCGCTATTGGCATCCATTTGATTTTAGCGACGCAACGGCCGAGCGTCGATGTCATTACCGGTTTAATCAAGGCGAACGTGCCGACCCGCATCGCTTTTTCTGTCGCCTCGCTGGTCGATTCCAAGACGATTTTAGATTCTTCGGGAGCCGAAAAGCTTTTGGGCCAAGGTGATATGTTATTTATGACCGCCGAATTCGCCAAGCCGAAAAGAATCCAGGGAGCATATTTAAGCGATAGTGAAATTAATGATGTCGTCAATTATATTAAGGATAAGAGCGGTCCGGCTGAATATTTGGAGGGAGTGACCGACCGCCAAAAAGTCGGCGGCAATGCCGGCGTCGGGCTTGACGGTAATCACGGCGATGAAGATGAATTATTCGAAGCAGCCAAGGAAATTATCATCAAGGCGAACAAAGCTTCGACTTCGATGCTGCAGCGCCGGCTGTCAATCGGTTATGGCCGGGCCGCCAAAATTTTAGATATGCTCGAGGAAGCGCAGATTATCGGGCCTTCTAACGGTGCTAAGCCGCGCGAAGTCCTGGTTTCTCAAGAAGAGTATGAAGCGACGACTGAAGCGGTGAGCGGTATACCGGTGCACGATAGAAAAGCGGCCAGCGTTCCGGATAATTATTTGGGAGATGAAGAAGGCGATGATGATGCTTTAGTTTTTAAAAATGATGAAGAGGGAACAGAAGAGGGAACGGAAGAAGAAATAAAAGAAGAATTATCATTAACTCCTGAACAAGAAGAGGAAGTTATTGAAGACGAAGATGAAATTATCGAAGAAATAACCAAAGATCGGCCGGTGCCTGAGCCGGAAGATTCCAGGCCGGCCAAGAAAGAGAAGCCGAGTATTAACTCCAGGCCTTTTGAAGACGATGATGAAATGTTTTTTTCTAAGTAGTTCTAAGTAATAAGTAAGCGGTTATTTAAAAAATATTGCGGCATTCTTTTGCTACATTCAACATTTTAACGCAACACTTTGACCATTAAAGACTTCATTTGGCGT
>CAZYNT010000009.1:0-34087 GCA_964648205.1 uncultured Gammaproteobacteria bacterium | reverse complement strand
TTAGTCCAGACAAATAATTGATGGCATCTTTGGCATTTATATCGCTGTCTGCCGCCCCTAATACCCCATTTAATTATCTTATTGCTTAAACAGAGCGGACAACGTTTTTTTTGTCATATTATTAAATGGTTTATATTTGTTTTGTATTCTAATTTAATATTACAATAAATATTACACTTTCACCAACCATTTTTGGGTATTAAACCGCTTTTTAAAAAAGCCCCGACAAGCAGGGCTCTAATTCACTAATAAATTCTCCGAAAATTTTCCGGATTCAAGTCGGCATCAAAGATATCAACCTTGTGCCCTTCGGGAAAACAGGAAATAAGCTCCATGAAGCTGAAATGTTTTATCATTTCTATATTCCTGATTGTCGGATAATTGGAGAAGGTGGCCATATTCTTGGCCTCTTGATCAGTTAGGAGGGCCATGATAAGAAGCGGGTCGTAGCCGAACTGTTTCAACCAGCCGTCTAAGAACTTGAATATGGATTTCAGGTCGGAAATCGCTTGTTGGCGCTGGCCCATGCTATCAAGCTGATGGTAGAAATTATCATACGACCACTGCCTGACAAACTCAAACTGCTGGGCGATTTCTGAGTCCTGGAAAGAAATTTTTCCTTTTTCGCTGCTCTCTTTAATCAGGGCGAACAAACAATTCAGCCAGCGCTCTCTCTTGTTTTTGCCTAGAGCGAGAAATTCGGCCGGCAGCTGTCTTTCGGTAAAATGTCCGCAACGCAGACCGTCATCCAAATCTGAAAAAGTATAAGCGATTTTATCGGCCAGCATGACGACGGCGTGCTCCAAGGGCAGCTCGTGGTTAATCTGCAGTTTGTTTCGTCCTCTTGAATGATAGAGCATGCCCTCAAGGGTTTCAAAGGAAAGGTTGAGCCCCAAACCACTCCGCTCGATTTTCTGAGCGATTACCACACTCATAATTTCGTGCTCGAAGAGCCTGCCGGCCACTTCGGAAATTACTTTCTCCCCCAAATGCCCGAAAGGAGAATAGCCGATATCATGCCCGAAAGCGCTGGCTTCAGCTAAATAGGTATTTAAGCCGAGAATAGCGGCAATTTGCACGGCCAAAGATGCGACTTCATTCGTGTGGATTTTACGATTGCAGACGTGACTGTTTTCTTGATAATTGTTTCCTTGATAGTTGATAAATACCTGAGTTTTACCGACTAACCGGAGGAATGAGTTGCTTTTTCTGATTTTTTCTCGATCCAAAAGAAACGGATCAAGAACTTCAGCGTAAATACAGTCATCATCGCTAACGACTAGATGGCGTCTGCCCCGGCTATCGCCAGATTTAAAGGCTTTAGCCTCTAGGGCATTGCGGTAGGGTTTGAAATCGATGAATTTTTCCATTACTATAAGGATTTTACTGGTTTATAATTAAAATGAACGGCGACTATTTTTTTTTAATAATCATAATATTGTAAATATAAACGCTGGAAATGTCAACTAAAGACCGTTGACATTATTATTTAAATTTTATAAAATTAAAATATAACAAGATCTCTCATGGTAAAAAGACTGTTGCTCTTCCTGCGCCTGCTCCCTCCGATTGGCTCCTGCTATAGACCATTCCTCTGTCTCCGTGAGATTCCTACAAATGAACTGCCGCTCGAGTTATGCGGCCCTGATGTTGAAACCAAAAAATGCACGAGCCCCATCCATTTTGATGGAGGCTAGGTCGCGCACCGGGGAGCGGTGCAAAAAAAGAATTGTTCTTTTCTTCCTAAGACGGAGCCAAAGAAAATAAACTATGACTCCATGTCTACGTTCTCTTGTTTTTTACAATAATACTGCTCGCCTACCAGATACGGATCAAAAGATCCTATGTCTATTTATCGCCTGTTGATTCCTGCTGATTGTGGCTATTGGATTCTGCCGATTGCTATTACTTGCGATGCATGAATGCACGCCAAACACTTGACGACGCTTCGGGACGTACTTGTCCCGGAGCGTTTTTTATTTTTGCTCCATGGCCTTAAAGATGGTAAAATTAACTCATGCCCAAAACAAAACCCAAACTTATTATTATTGACGGAAACGCCTTGATCCACCGCAGTTTTCACGCTTTGCCGCCGACTCTGCGGACCAAAAGCGGCTTGCTGGTCAACGCGGTTTACGGCTTTACTTCCTTCCTGCTCAAAGCTCTTAACGAATTCCATCCGGAATACGTAGTTTTGACTTTAGATAAAAAAGGGCCGACTTTCCGCCATGAAGAATATGCCGCTTATAAAGCGACCCGCGTTAAAGCGCCGGATGAACTTTATGAACAAATTCCTTTAGTTAAAGAGGTAGCCAGCGCTTTTAATATTCCCATTTTTGAATTAGGCGGCTTTGAAGCGGACGATCTAATCGGCACGATTTGCCGCGAGACAGAACTTCAAAAAAACCTGGAACGAATTATTATCACCGGCGACATGGATACTCTCCAACTGGTGACGGCGAAGACCAAGGTTTATACCATGAGCCGGGGGTTGTCTGACAGCGTTCTTTATGACTCCAATAAAGTAGCCGAACGCTATGCCGGTTTAAAGCCGGAGCAGATGATCGATTACAAAGCTTTGCGCGGCGACCCCAGCGATAATATTCCCGGCGTCAAAGGAATCGGCGAAAAAACAGCGACCGATCTCCTTAATGATTTCAAGACTCTTGATGGCGTCTACGAGGCGGTTAAAAAAAATAACTCCAAGATTAGGGGGCGAATCTTGGAAATGCTTAAAGAACATAAAGACGGCGCCTATTTAAGCCGGCGGCTCGCCACGATTAATACCAAAGCGCCGATTAAATTTTCCCTGGAAGAAATTGAATTTTCTAACTTCAAATTAGAAAGTGTCATTAAGCTTTTTAGCGAACTTGAATTTAAATCATTGCTCGTTAAGGTTAAGGAGCTAAGGGATAATATCAATAAAGCCCACGGTAAAACAGGAGCCAAAGAAGGGCCGAGCGAAATAAATAATCGCAAAGAAGCGGAGCGCGGATCGGGCGCTTCTAAATTTGTCCGCAACGCGAAAAAATTCAATTATACCCTGATTGATGATGATAAAAAATTCGCGGGCTTCTTAAAAAAATTGAAAGCTCAAAAAACTTTTACGCTCGATACGGAAACCTCCGGGCTCGATACGATTACGGCCGAGCTCTTGGGACTCAGTTTCTCTTGGAAGGAGAGCGAAGCTTATTTCGTGCTGGCTACCAAAAAACGCCTGGAAGAATTAAGGCCGATTCTAATTAATCCGAAAATAAAAAAATACGGACATAATCTAAAATTCGATTGGCGCGTACTAAAAAACCAAGGAATAGAACTCCGGGGGCTTGATTTTGATACGATGATCGCTTCTTATCTTTTAAATCCGGGCAACCGCCAACATAATTTGGACGCTCTGGTTTTTACCGAACTCGGCTTTGAAAAAATAAGCAAAACCAACCTGGCCGAAACTCAGCCGGCTCAATTAACGTTTGACTTTAAATCACTGGACCCCGAAAAACTGAGCCTTTACTCCTGCGAAGACGCGGACTTTACCAATCGTTTAGTAAAAATTCTGGCCAAACGCCTAAAAGCGGAAAAACTGACGGATCTATTCAATAAAATAGAGATGCCTTTGATTCCCGTATTGGGCGAAATGGAAAATGCCGGAATTAAAGTTGAAACCGAGCCCCTGCAAGCGCTTGATCGTGAAGTCGGCGCTAAATTGGCCAAGCTTGAAAAGGCAATCCACAAATTAGCCAAAAATAAATTTAATATTAACTCCACTAAGCAATTAAAAGAAGTTCTCTTTGAGAAATTAGCCATTCCAACCAACAATATTAAAAAAACTAAGACTGGTTTTTCGACGGCCGAAGATGAATTGGAAAAATTAAATGATTTGCACCCGATTATTCCTCTGCTGCGCGACTACCGCGAATTAAACAAGCTCCAAACCACTTATTTAAACGCTCTGCCTAAGATGATCAACCCCAAAACCGGGCGCATCCATACCAGTTTTAACCAGACCATAACGGCTACGGGCCGCCTGTCTTCCAACGACCCGAATCTGCAAAATATTCCGACGCGCACCGAAGAGGGGCGTAAAATACGAAACGCCTTTGTCGCGGAAAAGGGATTTGAATTAATCGGCTTTGACTATTCTCAAATTGAACTCCGCTTGGCCGCCCATATGGCGGGAGATAAAAAAATGATCGCCGCCTTTAAAAATGGAGAAGATATCCACGCCGCCACAGCCGCGGAAATAAACGGCGTAAAATTAACCGAGGTCACAAAAAATATGCGCCGGGAAGCCAAAGCGATTAATTTCGGCATTCTCTACGGCCAAGGTCCGCACGGCCTCAGCCAATCGGCCGGCATCCCCTACTACCAGGCGACCGAATTCATCAATAAATATTTTCTCGCTTACCCCAATATTAAAAAGATGGTCGCAAGCTCCATTAAAGAAGCGCAAAAAAATGGTTATGCTTTGACTCTTTTCGGACGCAAGCGCCCCTTGCCGGAGATTAATTCTAATATACCTATGGTCAGAAAAAGCGCGGAGCGCATGGCGATAAACACGCCGCTCCAGGGTACGGCCGCCGATTTAATAAAAATGGCCATGATTAAGGCGGCCGAACTGATCTCCAGCCGCGCAGAAGAAATCCGCCTGCTTTTGCAAGTCCACGATGAGTTGATTTTTGAAGTGAAAAAAGATAAAGTAGACTATTACGGACCGAAGATAAAAGCCATTATGCAGGAGATTCTGGAATTACGCGTCCCAATAGTGGTCGACGAAAGCCGGGGAAAAAATTGGGGAGAATTAAAATAATTATGGAAAAAAATAAAAATCGAAAAAAACCGGAAAAATTCATTTTCGAATCTTATAGCATAAACGAGAAGACTGGCACTTTTCTCTTTTCTTATTCCTTCGGGAGCGGCTTGAAGTTTACTGAAACAATTTCATTAGGCGGCGGAAAAATTGACTGGAAAAAAATTAATCGGCCGCTCGTTAAAAAAATAGCTTTTAACCTCCATCTCGTCCTGGGCCTCGGCTATTACAAAGCTTATTGCCCCAAAAAAATAATCATTAAAAGCGGGACTCTTTCCCGACCGGAGGCCGCATTTTGGAACAAATTATATACGAAAGGTTTGGGCGAATTTTTTTATCGCAATAAAATCGATTATCGTAATTTGATAAATTTCCCCTACAAGAACATAAATTCCGAGCCGATTAGGCTGAAAACAAATGAACGGATACTTCTCCCTTGGGGCGGCGGCAAAGACTCCTGCGTTTCCGCTGAATTATTAAAAGAGCTGGGGCATAGTTTTACTTTAATTACCTTGCGTGATAGCGATATCCAGAAAGAGACCGCTAAAATTACCGGGCAGCCAAGAATAATTAATAACCGCACGATTGATCCGGCTCTAATTGAATTAAATAAGCAAGGCGTTTATAACGGCCATGTGCCGATTTCCGCCATTTATTTCTGGACGACCGTTTTAACCGCTGCTTTATATAATTACCGCCATATTGTCTACTCCAACGAAGCGAGCGCCAATTTCGGAAACATTAATTATCTCGGGTCAGAAATAAATCACCAATATAGCAAATCGCTGGAATTTGAAAATGATTTCCGCGCTTATCTGAAAAACTTTATAACGCCGGATATTAATCACTTCAGCCTCTTGCGCCAATTTTCTGATTTAAAAATAAGCCGAATGTTCTCCCGTTACAATAAGTACTTCCCTGTTTTTTCAAGCTGCAATCGGAATTTCTCAATCACTAAAAAATCCCCGAGGCGCTGGTGCGGCCAGTGCCCGAAATGCTTGTTTACCTTCTCGCAATTAGCCGCTTATGTCGATCGGCCGAAACTAATTAAAATCTTCGGCCGGAATCTGTTCGCCGAAGAAGAACTTCTTCCTTTATTCCAAGAGCTTTGGGGCGAAAGAAAATTCAAGCCTTTCGATTGTGTCGGTACGCCGACCGAGGTAAAGGCTTCTCTGCTTTTAGCCGGCGCCAAAAAAGAATGGCAAAAAGATTTTATTGTCGGCTACTTTCAAAAAAATATCGCCGCCAAAATAAAAAATCCGGGCAAGTTAACCAACACCGCTTTAAAAAATAAATCCGAACACAATATCCCGGCCAATTTCCGCCCGACCCTGATTCTTGGCTACGGCAAAGAGGGACAGTTCGCCCATGACTATCTGCGCCAAAAATATCCTCGGTTTAAAATTTCAATCGCCGATAAAAATCCTCTGGCTTTAAAGGATAAAAATTTAACTATATTTTCGGGAAATAAATATTTAGAAGCGATAAAAAGACATGAAGTAATAATCAAATCGCCCGGAATCAGCGACTGGGAACCGGAAATTATCGCCGCCCAGAATTCCGGACAGGAGATTACTTCAATAACAAATATGTTCTTGGCGCTTTACAGCCGCCAGACCATCGGCGTTACCGGAACCAAGGGCAAGAGCACGACTGCCTCTCTTATATACGAAATTTTAAAATCTGCCGGAAAAAAAGTTTTTCTGATCGGAAACATCGGTTTCGACCCGCTTGAGCATTTGCTCAGTCCGTTCGACAAGAAAAAGATATTTGTTTATGAGCTCTCAAGCTACCAATTATCTACGGCAAAATACAGCCCCCATATTTCTCTCTTTATCAATATCTTCCCCGACCATCTCCCCTATCACCACGGGTTCAACAATTATTTCCAAGCCAAAAGCAACCTGACCAATTTCCAAGATAAGGATGATTATTTTATTTTTAATAGAAATTATCCAGCGCTAAGCAGATTGGGGCGAAGAACCCGGGCGCAGGCAATTGATTATTTAAAAGAGTGCTCGCTCAAAAATGGATTTATTTATTACAACCGAAAAAAAATCATCGCGCGCTCTAAAATCCAGCTGCTCGGCGACCATAATGTCGAAAATATCATGGCTGCTATCTGTGCTACTAAATTATATAAAGTTTCTGATTCAGCCATTAAAAAAGCTCTGCGTAAATTTACCAACCTTGAACATCGCCTAGAATTCGTCGGTACATATAAAAAAATTTCTTTTTACGACGACGCTATTTCGACAACGCCCGAGTCAACCTTGGCGGCGCTTGAAGTTTTTAAGGAAAAAATAAGTACGATTATCCTGGGCGGCGAAGATCGGGGCTATAAATTCTCCGCCTTGGCCGAGCGTTTGGCCGAATTGAAAGCAGCTAATATCGTATTATTCCCTGACAGCGGGCAAAGAATTGCCGCCGCTTTAAAAGCCGCTTACCAAAAAGCGGGCAAGAATCCTCCCGCAATGCTTTCGACAACTAGCATGGATGAAGCGGTAAAGTTTGCCTATCAAAAAACCAAGCCCGGGCAAATCTGCTTATTATCGACAGCCTCGCCCAGCTATAGCCTGTTCAAAGATTTCAAGGAAAAAGGAAATTTATTTAAAAAAGCCGTTAAAAAATATTCCAGATAATTATGATTATATTCTTATACGGGGCGGATACTTTCCGCAGCCATCGGATGCTCCAAGAAATGAAAAATAAATTTATTAAAGATATAGATAAAGAATCTAATAGCTTGAGCCTGCTCGACGGCCAAACCGTGACTCTTAAAGAAATTTCCGAAAAAATAAACACCGGCTCCCTTTTCGTGAAAAAAAGATTGATTATTATCGAAAATATCTTTAAAAATAAAAAAACGAAACTTTTTGCCGAACTTGCCGATTACTTAAAAAAGTTTTCCGCCAGCGATGAAAATATTCTTATTTTCATCGACGAGGAACTAAATAGCAAGGAAAAACCGCTAAAAGCCGACGCCAAGAAGCTTTTTACTTTTTTGAGCAAACAAAAATATGCCCAAGAATTCAAGCCTCTTTCCAACATTCAGCTTTTGAACTTCATTAAAAAAGAAGCAACCGGTTACAAAAAAGAAATAGGCGCCGCCGCCGCGTCCCTTTTAATAAATTTGGCCGGCGGCGATCTTTGGGTAATCGCCAGCGAAGTAAAAAAATTATCTTTTTACGCCTCGGCCGGCCTAATCTCTGAAAATGATGTCAGAGAACTGTGCGCTGGCACGATAAGCGATGATATTTTCGCGCTTACCGACGCTTTAAGCGTAAAAAACAAAACGCAAGCTTTAAAATTATTGGAAGAACAATACGCGGCCGGATTAAGCGAAGAATATTTGATCGCCATGCTTGTCCGCCAATTCAAAATTCTCCTCCAAATCCGAGACGCTATCGACGCCAATCTGAGCCAAGCGGAAATGACGAGCCGATTAAAACTCCATCCTTTCGTTGTCAAAAAAGGATTATCTCAAGCGAGAAATTTTTCAGCCGATAATCTGAAGCGATGTCTTAATGAGCTGGTCGGTTTAGATTTTTTTAACAAAACCGGCCGTAGCCAGATAAAAACCGAGCTGATGCTCCTAATTTCCAGCCTTTAATCCCTTGCCTTTTTATTTATTATTTGTTATATTCTTACTCGTAAATTCAAGGGGCAATTAGCTCAGTTGGTTAGAGCGCAACACTGATAATGTTGAGGTCGGAGGTTCGAATCCTCCATTGCCCACCATTAGTATATATTATAGCGGGATAGAGCAGTTGGCAGCTCGCTAGGCCCATAACCTAGAGGTCGTCGGTTCGAGTCCGACTCCCGCAACCAGCATTAACAATAATTTTCAAGCCTCGGTAGCTCAGTGGTAGAGCAAAGGACTGAAAATCCTTGTGTCGTCAGTTCGATTCTGACCCGGGGCACAGAAGTTTAAAAAAATAAACCCCTATTATTTTATTCGGCGGGTTTATTTTTTTACATTACTATTATAACAATCTAACAGCGGGGTGTGGCCCAGTTGGTCTAAGGCGTCTGGTTTGGGACCAGAAGATCGAGAGTTCGAATCTCTCCACCCCGACATTACAACCATTATTTTTATTTCCCGACCTCAGCGGAAATCAGTTTTACTTTCCTTTTTGTTATTAAATCCGTTATCCGGCTGGCGCCCCAACCCAGAGCAATAAAGAAAATTAAATAAACAAAAGTGGCTAGCCAGGCCGGTAGCCATCTATAAAAAATATCAAAGCGATACATGAGCGGCCAGTGCCAGAGATATATTTCATAAGAATAAAGTCCAAGCCAATAGAATAGGCGGAACTCGATTTTCTTTAGGACGAAGAATAAAGAAATCGCCAAAACAGCCAAAATACTCATATATTGTTCCCGCGCTGGGCTGCCGCCGATTCCTGAATTATAATTGGCGTAAACGAACAAGGCTAATAGGCCGGCCATTACTATATAATATCCGAACGCACACCAACCTCGAGACAACCTTTCTAGGATTGTCGGACTTTTTAATTTGGAAATTCCCCAAGCAGCGAGAACGCCAAGTGGGAAAGCAATAATATGAACCTTGTAAAGATATATCACATAATCAAGCTGGTGCGGCTCGAAGCGGACAAGAAAATATCCGACTAAATAGAGGGCGGTCGCGGCTATCCAGGGACGTTTCTTGGAAAACACTAAGGGGAACAACAAATAATAGCCGAGAATAAAAGTAAAATACCATAACGGTGAATTTATATCTTGATATAAATTCGCATGCGTAAAAATACCGACGAACGCTTTACCTATATATTCCCAGGGGTAGCTTATTTTCAAAAGAAAAAAGTCTAAAAGCAGAAAAACGATCAAAGACAGCCAAAAAGGAGAAAATAATTTTAACAAGCGTTTTTTATAAAACCCGCCGATGCTCAAATTCTTCTGCAGCTGGCTGGCCGTTAAGCCAAAGCCGGACAAGAACAAAAATAAATTTACGCCCACGCCCGCCATAATCGAAAGCGGCCACAAGAATCTTGTATCGCTAACCAAAAAATAACCGATATGCGAAAGAACGATCATGACAATCGACAGGCCCTTAAGCTCGGTAGTCAAAGACGTTGGAAACCATTCGGTAATCTTTCGCGGTTTTATAAAAATAAAAAGCACCAGAAAAAAAACTAAAGAAAACAGCCAAGTCGCTTGAATAGGATTATTGATTGATACTAGCATAAATTAAATCAGCCCAAATTTTATAGCCCTGGGCGGAGGGATGAAAAAAATCAGAAGCATAATGAGGGCCGTTTGCCTTAAACAGCGCTTCGGTCTGCGTATACAAATCAATGTACCTGACTTTATATTTTTCCGCCAGTTCCTTTACGATTTTATTATACCGCCTGGTCTTTAAATCAAACGTATAATTATATGGCGGCCATATTAAATTATCAGCCCCAATGAACGGAATGCTTATAACGTAAATTTTCGCCTTAGTCCCGCCAGTAACCTGCCGCAGAATATTATCGTAATTTTTTCTAAAATCATCTCGGCTGATTTGGCTATGGATATCATTGACGCCTATTAGAATGGTAATAATATCCGGATTGTCTCTGATTGCGGCCGGCACAAGCCCTGCCAGGAGATCTTTTGTCTTCGCCCCTGGAACCGCCCTGTCTTTTAATATAACCTGCTTATCATTGCCGGAAAAATACTGGGCCAAAAGGTAGGGATAAGATTCATTGTAGTTATTAACGCCGACGCCGGACGTTAAACTGTCGCCCAGTGCAACGTAAGTTAGGCTTGAACTGGACATTTGATTATTAACGACCGAATAAGTAAAGGTGCGATCCGGGGTGGTTAAAGCGCTCTTATCTATATGGTTATAAATATAAGCATAAGAACGATTGAAATAAATAACAACAATAAAAACCACTGCGATGGCAATTCCCGGCCAGCCGATTTTTTTAAAATAGCGTTTATTCATATGCTAATATTATACAATAAATTTAAAAATAGCGCATATCCTTTGGGCCTTGATTTTTATTTACTATTATGTTAGTATTTGATTACTTTTAATTAATTAATATTTAGAAAATTCCGTATGCCAAACAAGAAATCGGCGGAAAAAGAATTAAGAAAAACCGTCAAAAGAAATGCCGCCAATAAAAAAATATCCGATAAGCTTAAAAACCTGACGAAAAACAATCTCAAGCAAATTAAGGCTCAGGACAAAAAAGTTAAGGAAGATTATATCAAAACCATCAAAGCCATTGATAAGGCCTCAAAAAGAGGAGTTATCAAAAAAAATACGGCTTCCCGCAAAAAATCAAGGCTAATGAAAAAAATTAACGCTTTAAAATAAGCGTATTTAATCATATAATGTACTCCTTCTGGGATGGGGGAAAGCTTAGCCCGCTTCTCGGATCGAGCAAAAGAAAATTATGTTAGACAAAAAAGCTAAAGAAAAAATTATTAAAAAATTCCGCGTCCATGATACTGATACCGGCTCACCGCAAGTACAAATCGCGATTTTAACCGAAGAAATCAAAGAATTGACGGAGCATTTAAAAAAACATAAGCATGATTTCTCTTCCCGCCGCGGATTACTGAAGAAAGTCGGCGAAAGACGCAAGCTCCTGAAATATTTGCAAAAGGAGAACGCTGAACAATTCAAGGATTTAGCCGAGAAGCTTAAGCTAAAAATCGCCCAAAGATTAATGGAAGAAGAAGAGGAAGAAAAAAAGAAAGAAAAGAAATATATTGATCCGGAAGACGAAGCCGCTGAACCGAAAGATAATGTCTTGGAGGAGGATAAATAATAACTATGATCAAACACAAAGAACAAAGAGTCGGAGTCTTAGTAGATGTCTCGAACATGTATCATTCTGCTAAGAATTTATATAATCGAAAAACAAACTTCAAAGAGATATTAGTTAAAGCAGTGGCCGGCCGGAAACTTATCCGGGCCACTGCTTATGCTATCCGGACAGAAAATAAAGATGAAGCGCCTTTTATCGAAGCTTTAAGCCAGCAAGGCTTTGAAGTTAAAATGAAAGACCTCCAAATATTCGCCGGGGGCGCAAAAAAGGCTGATTGGGATGTCGGCCTCGCCATCGACGCCATTAAACTGGCCGATAAATTAGACGTCATAATCATCGTATCCGGCGACGGCGATTATTTGCCGTTAGTTTCTTATTTGCAGAATAATAAAGGTTGTTTGGTAGAAATCATGGCTTTCCGCAAAACTTGCTCCTCCCGCTTAATCGAAGAAGCGGATGATTTTATCGACTTAAGCAGCAATAAAAAATTTTTAATTTTTAATTAAACAAATAATAAATAATTATAAAACAGCTTGATCGCTAAATAGATAGCGCTGTATCTTAATACAGTTCTGTAATTTAGCGGCCAGGCTCAACAAAAAATTATGGAAAAAATATTTTCTGGAGAGTGGCTTGGCCGCCCTCTCAAAATCACGACCGGCAAAGTCGCTAAGCAAGCTGATGCCGCCGTTTGGGTACAATACGGCGAAACAGTCGTCCAAGCGACGGTCGTCCAAGCCAAAAATGAACGCGAAGGAATTGATTTCTTCCCGCTCATGGTTGAATTTGAAGAAAAATTATATGCTGCGGGCATAATCAAGGGCTCGCGCTGGATTAAGCGTGAAGGCCGCCCGACTGACCAGTCAATTTTAACCGGACGCATGATTGACCGCTCAATCCGCCCGCTTTTTGCCGAGGGCGATAACCGTGACGTCCAAGTAATCATCACTGTTTTGGCCGTCGACCAAGAAAACGACCACGATATTGTCGCTCTGATTGCCGCTTCGGCCGCCTTGTCTATTTCCGGCTTAAACTGGGACGGACCAATCGGCGGAATACGCGTCGGCCTAATCGAAGATAAATTTATTTTTAACCCGACCAACGAAGAACAAGCTAAAAGCTCCCTCGATTTGATTGTCGCCGGCACCGACAAAAAAGTTATCATGATTGAGGCGGGGGCGAATGAAGTGCCGGAAGAAAAAATGTACGAAGCTATTATCGCCGGACAACGCGAAATGCAAGTGGCGATTGATCTAATTAAAGAATTGAAAAAAAATGTTGAACCGAAAAAAGTTTCCGCCCTCGAAACTAAGGTCAAATCCGAAGAAGAGTTAAAAAACGAGGCGGAAAAATCGGAACTCTTGAAAATGGGTGAAGATTGGCTGTCAAAAAACATTAAAAACATCCTCTTTAATAAAGAATACTATACTAAAGGCGAAAGAAAAGCGGCGGTCGGCGCCATCAAAGAACAGCTGGACGAATATTTAAGCGCCCAGGGTTTGAGCGGCGATAAGCGCCATTTTATCGCGAAAAAGCTGGTCGAAAAAATGATTGATGCGGAAGTTACCCGCGCGATTCTTGAAGATAAGCGCCGCGTTGATGGCCGCGCTTTGGATGAAATAAGAAATCTCTCGGCCGAAGTCGCTATCTTGCCTCGCGATCACGGCACTTCCCTCTTTTCTCGCGGCGAAACCCAAGTTATGTCGATAGTTACTTTGGGCGCGCCGGGTCTTGAACAATCTTTAGAAGGCCTTGATGGCCAAAGCAAAAAACGCTACATGCATCATTATAACTTCCCGCCCTACTCGGTTGGCGAGGCCTCTCCTTTGCGCGGCACGGGCCGCCGCGAGGTCGGCCACGGCGCTTTAGCGGAGAAAGCTTTAATACCCATGATTCCAAATCGTGAAGAATTCCCTTATACAATCCGTTTAGTCAGCGAGACCTTAGGTTCTAACGGGTCATCTTCAATGGCTTCGACCTGCGCTTCAACTTTAGCCTTAATGGACGCCGGCGTACCGATTAAAAAACCGGTGGTGGGCATTGCTATGGGCCTGGCCTCAAATCATGATATGAGCCGCTGGGAGATTCTAACTGACATTCAAGATTTGGAAGACGGCGACGGTGGCATGGATTTCAAAATTACGGGAACAGATACAGGTTTGACCGCCATTCAGCTCGATACTAAAACCGACGGTTTAACCGAAGAAATCATCAAAAAAACTTTGCGCCAAGGGCGGACAGCTTTAAATGAAATTTTAGGCGTCGTAAAAACGGCTATCAGCGAACCGCGCGCGGAATTATCAAAATACGCGCCGCGCATTATCAGCTTCAATGTTGATCCGGAAAAAATTGGAGCAATTATCGGGCCGGGCGGAAAGGTTATTAATCGTATTATTGATGAAACCGGCGTTAGCATAGACATTGAAGATTCCGGCTTGGTTATGATCTGCGGGACTGATTCCGAAAAAGTGGCCGAAGCGGTCAGACAAGTAAAAGAAATCGTCCATGTCTTTGCTGCAGGTGAAATCATAAAAGGCAAAGTTGTCCGCATCCTTGATTTCGGCGCCTTTGTTTCTTTAAATGCAAATCAAGACGGCATGGTTCACGTCAGCGAGCTTGCTCCTTACCGAATCGAAAAGCCGAGCGACTTTTTGGCTATCGGCGACGAAGTAACGGTAAAAATCAAAGAGATTGACGACCAGGGGCGCGTTAATTTAACCATGAAGGGACTGACGGAAAATGCCGATTTATGGAAAGACGAGAAGGGCAAATCTAACGGAACCGGTTTCGGGGGCAGCCGTCCAAGTTTCGGGGGAGGCGGCCGCGGACCGGCCCGACCGAGCCGTTTCGGCGCAAGAACACAAAGGTCTTAAACCTTATTGACTTTTAACTAATATTAAGTTATTATTTTCCAATATAAATAATACTGAAAAACAAAACTATGTTAGCAATCAAACTGTCTAAAACCGGAAAAACTAATAAAAAGATGTTCCGTCTCGTTATTTCTGAAAAAAGCCGTGATCCATATGGCACTGTTTTGGAAATCTTGGGTTCTTACAATCCTCATTCCAAGGAATTGGCCGCTAAAACCGACCGCATAAAATATTGGCTTTCCCAAGGCGCCCAGATGACCGCGAGTGTCAATAATCTTTTAATTGGAAAGAAAATTATTGAAGGAAAATACGCTGTGGCCTCTAAGGCCGGCAAGCCGAGCGAAAAGCGCCTCGGGCAGCTGAAGGCCAAAGCGGACAAGAAAAAGGCTAATGAAACCGCCCCGGCGGAAACCGCGGCTGAAACCCAGGCTCCTGAAGCCGTTTCCGAGAACGCCTAATCGTTAAGCCCCTACATTGACAAATTCCGTATTTGTGTTATAATGTATAATATAAGTCTGCTTAAACGCAGTTATTTAATAACATTCTTTCTACTTTGACCGCGGGAAACCGCTCAAATCCTGAAAGACGAACAACAAACGTATGGTAGAACAAGACAAACAGTTTTTAGAAACTATCGTGAAACAAATCGTTGGTAATCCGAACGATGTGGTCGTGGATAGAACGATTGATGAAAGAGGCGTCTTATTGACCCTTAAAATCAATCCGGCTGACATGGGTTACGTTATCGGCCGCAAAGGCCAAACCGCGCAAGCGATCCGCACCTTACTTAAAATCGTTGGTGCTAAAAACAACTCCCGCGTCAATTTAAAAATCTTTGACCCAGAGGGTGGCAATCGCCGCACTTCATCCGACCGCCGCGGAGACTCCGGTAACCGTGACGACATCGACACTTCCGCGATTGACGACTTAAAAATCTAAACCAAAAAATTTAATAAGCAAAAAAGCGCCGTGTAAAAATAGCGCTTTTTTGTTATAATAAGACTGAAACAATAAAAATATGAAATTCCATCTGCTTACTATCTTCCCCGCTATCTTCGATTCCTACCTAAACGAGAGTATTTTGCGGCGGGCGAGCGAAAAAAAGATCGTTAAATTTAAAGTTCATAATTTACGCGACTGGACGAACGACAAGCACAAAACCGTCGATGACGCCCCGTATGGCGGCGGCGCCGGCATGCTGATGAAGATAGAACCTTTATATAAAGCTCTCTCGGCCATAAAAAAAACAAACAAAAAAGTTAAACCCAATAAGCGCAAAATTATCCTACTATCGGCGAGCGGGAAAACCTGGAACCAAGCGCTGGCCCAAAAATACTCCAAATTGGAAGAAATTATTTTTATTTGCGGCCGCTATGAGGGCGTCGATGCGAGATTAAAAAATTTCATTGATGAGGAAATTTCTGTCGGTGATTACGTTTTGACCGGCGGCGAACTCCCCGCCCTTACGATTATCGATTCTATTACCCGTCTTATCCCCGGAGTTTTGGGTAATAAGGAAAGTATTATTGAAGAATCCCATAGCGAAGACGGGGTGACTGAATATCCGCAGTATACGCGGCCGGAAATATTTACAGTGGAAGGAAAAAAATATAAAGTACCAACTGTTTTATTATCGGGCGACCATAAAAAGATAAAAGAGTGGCAGATAAATAAAATGAATAATAGAAAAAATAGATAATACTAATAATATGAAACTAACGGAAATTAAGGATAGCTTAAAAAAACTAGGATTTTCTAAAGCTGAGATTGATATTTATCTAACCCTCCTGCCGGGCGGTTCATTGTCTATCCAAAATCTAGCCCAGACGACCAAGCTTCCCCGGACGACTATTGTCTTGGCTCTTGATAAATTACTTTCCGAAAATATCATTTCTTATTATCTCAAGGGGAAACGTAAATATTTCCTAATCAAAAATACTCACCAGCTCTTGAATTTGCTCACCCGTAAAGAAAGCGAAATTTATCTGAAGAAACTTCAGATTGAAAAAATTATTCCTGAGCTGGATGCGCTCCATTATTTGAAAGAGCAGAGCGGAATCGAAACCGAACTCCTCAAGGGCGAAGTGGGTTTTAAAAAAGTATATGACGAAACTTTGAAGCAAAAGAGGGGGGGAGAAATTTTACGCTTCGGACTTGATCCCAAAATTTTCACCATTCTCCCGGATTTTCTAAAAGATTATGTTAAAAGAAAAAATAAAAAATTAATTACCACCAAATTAATCTTGCCCCTGATTGATCCCGAATTTATCAAGGCACTGAAAGCCGACAACAAAAAAGATTTGCGCGAACTCCGGGTTTTAGATAAAAACCTCTATAATCCTTTAGGAAATATCGCTATTTGGGACAACTGCGTCGCCTTTATTGCTTGGGATAAAGTTATCCACATCCTCCTTGTGAAAAACAAATTATTCTACCAAATGATGAAAATGATATTTTTGACTTGCTGGAATAATGCTAAAAAATAACAATAAATATTGATATATTTTTTACAAAAAAGCCTTATTTTTAAGGCTTTTTTGCTATTTTTAATCTTTTTGACATAAATAGTTGTTATATTCTCTTGACAAGGTTTTTCCCATATGCTAAGATGGCTTATCGATCATTAAACATTAAACAGGGAAAAACCCGACAAGGGGGCGTTCACGGAGTGAGCGGCTTCTTGGGCTGAAACTGCCTGCCAGAGCTAATCAGCCTACTCTACCAATAAAATATTGGCTAGAAATTCCTAACCGGGCAATAGGTATGTTTATCTATTGCCCACAACCCCTAAATTTTAATTTCTCTGGGATATTAAAATTTAAGGCTTGTTTGTTTAGTATCGTAATCAGTACCATAAAAAGACTAAAAAACACAAAGAAAAAAGAAAAATGGGGGGCGAGCCGGGGTCCAAACGAGACCACCGACAAAGTTTTACTCTAACGCGTTGGAGCAAAAATCACAAGGTAAAGCCAAACCTTGTGTCGCTACCCAAAAAAATCGGGTCTAAATTTGTTAATAAGGTGCTGTGCGTCGCTGCGACCGCAGCTTGACGCGCCCCCCCCACTTCACTAACAAATAAAGTTCTGCTTCTGCGCGCGATCAGAAGAGAAACCACGAGCTTGCTGGCTGGCTGTGTTAGACCTGCAATAACCGTGGGGGTTCTGGAGAATTTTCTCCGACCCCCACTTAATTTATTAAATAACCTAAAAAATACCGTAAAACTAACCGTAGAATCAAGCGTGAAGTTAAATTTGATAAGAAAAAGATCAACCAAGTTTTAACAAACGCTTCAGGTATGACACAAAACAAGTCGCTAACCAAGGCTGAACTTGCCAAAGCAGCTGACCGGCTGCTGTCGCTTCACGGATTTTACTATGATGGTCGTCCCAAAAAATTTTTGCAAAAAAAGCAAAGATATTTTGAGAGAAAAACCATCATCACCACCCCGATGGGAAACGGGATGCGTTAAAAATTTCCAAAGGTAACCGGACGAGCCTTAAAGTAAATTCGTCCTCATTATTCAGTCCATAATTGTAAATTGTGTGCTGATAGTGAAGATAGTCCATTAATAAAATATAAACAATGCCAAACCCCCATAATCATGAAAAATACTACTGCCACCCCGAATACCGACAAACATCACGAATTGGTAAGCAAGTGGATAGCAGACGGCTGCAACCCAACAAGCATCCCCGCTTTCTTGAAGGAAGAGGGGTTGAAATTGGGAAACTATAACGTCCAGACTCTTCTAAAAGAAGTTAATCGGCAGGCAGAGATAGAGGCCGAAAAATTTGTTTCCGAAAATGTGCTGCTCCAGGAGTTTTTGACTGATCTGCGTCAAGGCAAACTGATTTTCGAAGGCTGGCCATACGATGAAGGTTATGTTTACATAAACACGTCCCGCTTAGTCTTTAGCGACGACGTTCAGGCCAATCTTCTAAATAAATTTTCTCTCATTAAAGAAGATGCTCGGATTTTAGCTGGAGCTGTCCTTTTAATGGAAAAGAATTTTCCCTTTCTTTGGACTTATAATCCTGGCGGACGCTATGAAAGTATTTACCGCCGTTATCTTATGTGCGGATGGGAAAACTTTTCTTGTGCGAATGAACGATATGCAAAGTTCTATCTGCGACTCAATCCGAAAATTGAACATGTCGGCGGAAGCAACCGAATGCACATTGTTTCAATCAAATCATCTTTCTACGATGATTGCGATGAGAAGCAAAGGCGCTACACTTACTGCTACGATCTGTATGAGCTCGGCAAACAACTCAAGGAAGAGAAACAATTTAAACGGTTCGATCGGATTGAAAATTTTCTATTTGACGAAATTGTTTATCTTGCTTATGGTCTTGAACGCACCGCCAACCTTATGCGGAATTTCTGGAAATCAATATCGATTATAAACACCGGGAGCGAAATAGGATACGGCGACCGGGTACTGGATAAATTTTGCCACGGCAATTGGTCGTTAGGGCAAAAGATATCAACTATCAAGTTATTCGTCGACCGCATCTTAGCAAAGGATAACGTAACTACTCTCTTGAGGTATGATGCAGACGCGGAGCATGGCCTAATAGCCTATCTTGACGGTCGCTCAGTCTACGGCGGTTCGGGAGGAGTCGGTCAAATCCGGCAAGTTATTTTACTTTGTGGGCAAGAACAGGCTATGCAGGAATTTACCTATCGCGATCGCTACTCTTCGAGTAACGATAACTACGCTGTTGAATTTCACGATGTTAAATTTGGTAGGATAAAAGCCGACGGTAAATTCCTTAATGTGCAGATTATAGCCACTCCGGCGGAATCGCGCTACCCGGCTCGATTGCTTTCCTTCCGAATAAAAGCGGACGATAGACCGGCTCCCATTGAGTTGAGCCTGAACGAACAGAAACGCTTTCTTGAGGAATTCGAGGAACAGAAGCGGGCGAAAATGAAGGAATTCTTAGAAAGCGCCTCGCACCAAACCGGTGAAGTTCTTAACAAGGATTATTCCGGTTATTCGCCTTATCCGCAGCCAAACTTCTCGACGCCTGAAGCAATCAACCCGGCACTTGGACTCGCCGCTTTCGTTATCAGAGAATGTATCGATAATTCGGTAACATCTCTGCAATGGCGCTACCGCCTCTTTCTCGCCCGGCTCAATCAGCCGCTGCTGGAAATTTACGAGGATCATGCCTACGAAAACGAGGGCGATGTCGCGATTTGTGGCTTGAGTCTAATAGGCAAAAAGCTGTTGTATAACTGCCGCTCTGGCCAGCGCACTTATGACTGCTAATGCCGATTAACCCTATACCGGAACTAACAAGTTCCGGTTTTTTTATATTTTGCGTTTGGCATGCTCTTTAAATTTCGCTAATCTTCTGACAGTAATTCCATCTATTTATACTTACTAATTATTTTACAGGTTAATTATCCATTACTATCCTCCAGCCGGTTTCAGTAGTTTTGAGCCGCCCCGCGATTGAAAACCCCGCGGCCTTTTTGTGCCCGCCGCCGCCCCAATTCCGGGCGATATCAGCGACATCTATCTCGTCTGAAGCCGTCCTCAGGCTGCCCTTTACCCGCCCATTCTCTTCTCTTAAAAGAAGGGCGACGCGAACTCCCGACAAATAACTCATAAACGAAACAATGTCGCCAAATAAATCGGCTTGAGTTTCTTTTTCGGCCGCCGTCAAAAGTTCGTCCAGTTCAATTTCTGATAGCGCCGAAGAAGCCAGGCCGGTTTCGGGATTAAATTTCATATTTTCTAAAGCTCGCCCCCAAACCTTAAGAGTTGCAAAACTTTTATTATGAATTGTTTTATTTATTATTTTCGGTAGCGAAGCGCCGCGCAATAACATTTCCGAAGAGACCGCCAAAGCCTCGCGTGAAGAATTGGCGTGCAGAAAATGTCCCGTATCGGTCATAAGTCCGATCAAGATACAATCCGCCAAAATCTTGGTTATCGGCAAGCCGTTTACTTTAAGAAAATGATAAATAATTTCCGTGGTCGAAGCCTTATGCGCTTCCCGGATTTCTAAATCAGCATAAGTTTCTTGATGTTCGTGGTGATCAAATTCAATAATATAGGGACGGATATTAATTCTTCCCTCATTAGCCGCCGCAATCAAATTTCTTAATCTTAATTCCAGCCCGGTCCGGGAGATAGAGCCGCAATCCAAAATCAGAATAACATCATACGCCCTTAAATCCGCCGGCTCTTCGCCGCTAACCAGCTCTTCGTTGGCGACAAAATCATAGGTTCTGTTCGGTTTGTGATCGGCATAAGCATAAACTTCCGAACCGAGCGAGCGGGCAATTTCAACCATAGCGCCAATTGAAGAAATGGCATCGGCATCGGGAGAAATGTGACCGACAATCAAAATACGCTTAGCGGCCGCCATTTTCCGATAGGCTAATTGTAGCTTGGCAATAAAATCCATAATTAAGTATCTTAGCGGTAAATAACAAAAAAGTCCAGATTGCTCCGGACTTTATGTTTTATAAAAATATTTTTATTCTTCGTCCCCGGAATCATCAATTTCGGAAATAAGCCTCTCAATTTTACTCGCCTCCCTTTCGGTGGCGTCGAACTCCCAGATAAAGTGGGGCAATTTACGCATTTTGGTCCTCGTCCGCAAAATTTCCACCAATTGGCTGGTGGCGGCCGTCAATCTGCGCAAAGCTGTACCGGCTAAATTATCGGGTAAAACAGAAAATCCGATTTTCGCCTGCTTTAAATCGGGCGAACACTCTACATAAGAGATAGTAATAAGAGCGTTTTCAATCGCGACTACGCGGTTGACTGCCTGCGCCAGCTCTTCTAATATCAAATCATTAATGCGGCTTATTTTGGGCATATTAAATCTTATTGATTATCCGCTCTTCGCGATAAACTACTAAGATATCGCCGACCTCAACGACCGGCTTGCCTTCATATTTTAAGCCGGCTTCTTGGTCTTTGCCGACAGACTCAACATCTTGCTTGCCTGATTGGAGGCGGGTTAATTTGCCGGAAACGATAAAATCATCGCCCCGCTTCAAATCAATCAGACTGTCTTTCCTTATCTCGCCATCAAGAACTTTCCCGCCCACGATTTGGCAATTAGCTTCTGTTCTAAAAACAGCCAAAACTTTTAAACGGCCCAATTCAATGCGGTTGATTTCCGGCTTGACGAGCAATTGCATTTCTTCTTTGACATAGCGGATTAAATCGTAAATGATAGAAAACAGCTTAACAGTCACCTGCTTTTCTCGGACTAAAGTTTCAATCACCGGCGACATGCGGACATTGAATCCTAAAATTTTTGCATTCGAATCCTCAGCGCGCTTGATGTCTCCTTCCGTAATATACCCCAAACCTTTATGAATAATTTTGGTTTTTACCTTTTCATTATGGAGTTTCATAAGCGATTCTTCAATCGCCTCGGCCGAACCTAAAAAATCGGTTTTTATAATAACATTGACCTTAGGAGTCTTGTCTTCAATGCTTTCATCATTATTAGCCGGCAGGATGTCCGCCGCCCGGGAACTGGTTTTTATATTCTTGGTCTTAACTTTTTCTCCTTCGCCGACATTTAAAATATCACCGACGGCCGGAGAAATTTTTAAACCGAGAATTTTCGCCGGCGTTGACGGTCCGGCTTCCGCCACCTCTTCCCCCTTATAATTTTTCAAGGATTTAACTTTGCCGTAAATAACTTCGTTAAAACACAGTTGATCGCCGACGCGCAGAGTTCCGTTTTGCACCAAAATAGTAGCCAGCGGCCCAGCGGCTTTATCAACATTGGATTCAATTACGGTTCCGGCGGCCGTCGTATTCGGATTAGCCTTCAGGCTGGTCGCTTCTGTTTCAGCCACGAGTAAAACCATATCAAGCAAATCTTCGATGCCGATTCCGTCTTTAGCTGAAATCGGCGAACAAATGATTTTACCGCCCCAATCTTCCGGCGTGATATTCAATTGCGTCGATAATTCCTGCTTGGTTTTATTAACATCGGCTGTCGGTTTGTCAATTTTATTAATGGCGACAAGGTATGGAATCTTGGCGGCTTCAATAATCCTAAAAGCTTCAACGGTCTGCGGCTTGACGCCATCATCGGCGGCCACAACTAAAATCGCAATATCGGCCACCTTGGCGCCGCGGCTGCGCATGGCTGTAAAGGCTTCATGCCCCGGCGTATCAATAAAGGTGATGGTTCTTCCTTTGCGAACAATCTGATAGGCGCCGATATGCTGAGTAATCCCACCAGCTTCTCCCGCGATTACGTTCGTGCTGCGGATAGAATCAAGCAGCTTGGTTTTTCCGTGATCAACGTGGCCCATAACAACAATAACCGGCGGACGTTCTTTCAGGTCTTCCTTATCTTCATTGGCTAAAATCGCCTCCAACTTCTTGTCTTCTTTATCATTTTCTTCAACTTTAACTTCCGCAAGCTGCACGTCCAGATTTAAATTCTCGCCAATAATCGAAGCGGTGTCAAAATCAATCTTTTCATTAATGGAAGTGAAAACCCCGTTTTTCATGAGCTCCGCCAAAACACGGTTAACCGGAATACCGGCCAATTCGGCATAAGACCGAACCGTAATAACCTTGGGAACGGAAATCGTTTTTTTCTCCTTCGGCAGGACTTCATCTTGTTTTTTTATGGCCGCATCAGCCTTTTTCTGCTCCCATTGCCTTCTTAAAAACGGCCAGTCTTTAATAATCTTCTTGGCCGTATTATTGTCAACTTTAATGGCTTTTTGTCCAATCGCAAAACCGAGCTGAGGCAATAAATCGCGCAACTCTTGAGGGGGGATTCTTAAAATGCGGGCAAGCTCGGTAATATTCATAATATTTAAGTTTATTGTTGCTTTAATATTACTTCATAATTAGGGTTTCGTCAATAAAATAAGGTTATTTAACAAAAAAGAGCCCCCGCAAAAAAAGCGGAAGGCTCAAAGATTCAAAGGGCACAATTTAATTCAAGGTCCAAAGCGACAAAGAATCAATCGCGGAAGAAAAGGACGCAGCAGTCACCATCCCAGACGATCCCAAAGAAGCCGAGGTTGAACTCAGCATCGCCATCCGAATTCTGGTACAGGTTCGGCACCCTGTGGTTGCCATCCGAGTCCTCCCAGAGATTCTCTTTCTGGTCAAAACCGATTACCCAGAAGCCTTTTGGGAAATTAGCTTTTTCCTGTTCCCAGGCGATAGCTAAGCCCTGGGCATTCGGGAGTTGGCCGTTCTGGCTAGAGATAAAAGCCAAACATTCGTCACTGGTCTTTCTCTTTTTGAGGCGGTAGATAAGGGCAGTTTTGGTTACGCCCGGCAGAAGCGGTTGACTGGGGTTGAAGTTTTTGTCGATGAGGTTAGGGTCAAAGTAGGAGAACCCCTTCTTATGCTTCTTCCGAAAAGTTTTGATTAAAAATTTCTCGGGCACAATCAACTGAAACTCGGCCAGTTTTTCAAACGACGAACTAACCTCTATGGCGGCTGGTGCCGGCAAAATAGCAGCAATCATTTTTTTCGCTAATTCATTGTTCTTAGCGTTGATCACTTCCTGAGCGAGCCCACTGGTTAGGCCGGCCTGCTCTAATTTCAGACAGAGTTCATGCGACTGACCTCTGCCCATTTCTACACTCTCTTTCATGAGGCATATTATTTAAGAACTAATTATTTCGGACACAAAGCCCCCGAAAATAGGCTTATAATTATCATTTCATAATAATATGTAATTAAATTTATGTCAATGCCTTCCCAAATCAAAAATTTAATGCTAAAGTAAGCATATAAATTTATAATTTATTAATTAAACCTGTTTTTAGGAATAAGCTGGAAAACTAACCCCTGTTTAAAGTAGTAATAAAAATTATTTTCGAAGATCAATTAATTATGTCTAATCTGTTTTTTCCTCTAGAATTAGCAAAAAGTTTACAAATATCCAGATCAAACATCTTCTAAAATATCACTTTTAAAGTGGTTATTGTTTTTCAAAATTTAATAATACTTATTCTTGCCACCACTATTTCCTAAAGGCAGTTCCAATAATATGGAATATCTAAACTATGTCTTGTTTGTCATTCTGGCTGTCGGTGGTTTTTTTATTGGCTTTTTCTATTTTAAGAAGTCGGTTACTTCCAAGGTAAACAACGCGGCCGAAAAAGCAGAAAAATTAATCGGCGAGGCTAAAATAAAAGAAAAGGATCTGCTCTTAAAAGCCCAGGATAAAGCCCTTAAGATTATTGAGGAATCAAAAAAGGAAGAAAGCGCGCGCCGCAATGAAATTAACCAGCTGCAAAAAAGATTAGAGCAGAGAGAAAATTCCTTCTCTCAAAAACTTTTGGATCTTCAAGAAAAACAGCAAAAACTATACGATAAGGTCAATGAGGTCCAAGAAATCAAAGAAAGAATTAAAACCATCAAAGAAGAGCAGGCGCTGAAATTGGAAAAAATATCCGGCTTGAGCCAAGAAGAGGCTAAAAATATTTTAATAAAGAATATAGAAGAAAAAATATCCGAAGATTTGATGGTGCGTATTAACAAATTAGAAAATAACTCCGAGGATACTATCAGCGACAAAGCTAAAGACATGATGGCTCTGGCCATGCAGAGAATGGTTTCTAATTATACAGTCGAGCTGACCACCACTACTATCGACTTGCCGAGCGACGAAATGAAAGGACGGATTATCGGCCGCGAAGGACGCAACATTAAAGCCATTGAACAAATGACCGGCGTAGAAATCATCGTTGACGACACCCCTAATGCCATCACTGTTTCCGGATTCTCTTTAATCCGCCGCCATATTGCTAAAAAAACCCTTGATTATTTAATAAAAGACGGCCGCATCCATCCGACTAAAATAGAAGAGGCGGTTGAAAACGCCAAAAAAGATATTTCTCTCGATATTAAAAAAGCGGGGGAAGAAGCTTTGTATGAAGTCGGAGTTACCGGCTTCGATCCTAAGTTGGTGCAAATTTTGGGACGCTTGAAATACCGCACCAGCTACGGGCAGAACGCTTTGCGCCACTCAATTGAAGTGGCCCACCTCGCCGCCATGCTCGCCGAAGAGTTAGGAGCCGACGTTACTCTCGCCAAGAAGGGCGGACTCTTCCATGATATCGGCAAAGCGGTCGATCATGAAGTCCAGGGCAACCACACTGAAATCGGCCGGGATATTGCCCGCAAATTCAATCTGCCCGCTGAAATCATTGCTCCGATTGAAACCCATCATGACGATAAACCGGCTACTTTAATTTCGGTAATCGTTAAAGTGGCGGACGCCATTTCTTCGGCTCGTCCCGGCGCTCGAAATGACAGTTTTGAAAACTATCTGCAAAGGCTTGAGGAGCTTGAAAAGATTGCTCTTACCTTTGAAGGAGTTGATAAGGTTTATGCTATTCAAGCAGGGCGTGAAGTCCGCGTCTTTGTTGAGCCAAATGCGATTGATGATCTCAAGGCTTATAATTTGGCTAGAGATATTGCAAAAAAGATAGAAAATGAGTTAAAATATCCAGGGGAGATAAAAGTGAATGTTATCCGTGAAATGCGGGTCACCGAATATGCTCGTTAAGCCTAAAAAGGCTTAAAACATAATGTTTACACGTTAAACATATAAACATATGAACAAAGCACAACTCATCGACAAAATCTATCATGATGTCGAAGGGCTAAACAAAAAACAGGCGGAAAAGATGATTGATGTCCTGACGGACACTATCATCGAAGAGCTAAAAAGCGACCATGATGTCACAATTGCTGGCTTCGGGACATTCTTGGCTCGCGTCCGTTATGCGCGCGGTGGCGTTAACCCTCAGAAGCCGAATGAAAGAATCACTATTCCGGCGGTAAAGGTGGCAAAGTTTAAGACTGGTTATCATCTCAAACAGGCTTTAAAGGGAAAAAGATAATAAGGACGCCCATCTGAGGAATTTTCTTCCTGAGACCCGGGGCGTTTTGTAGCGCCCGTAGCTCAACTGGATAGAGTATTTGGCTTCGGACCAAGGGGTTGCAGGTTCGAATCCTGCCGGGCGCACGGAAAGAGGCTGGGTAGCTCAGTTGGTTAGAGCGTAGCACTCATAACGCTAAGGTCGCGGGTTCGATCCCCGCCCCCGCCACAAAAATTAAATATTAAAAATAAAATGCGCCCATAGCTCAGCTGGTAGAGCAGCACCCTCTTAAGGTGAATGTCGTAGGTTCAAACCCTACTGGGCGCACACTAATGAACAGACAATAAAATATATGTTCAAACCAAATCAACACATTGGCGAAACCAAAAAGATGGGTATAATGGAAGATGATTATACTATTACCCAAAGAAGAGAAAGAGAATTAGCCGAACTCCAAACTGAAAGCCAAGGTGATTTTTTTACTGATAAAAACGGGCGCAAGACGCCTATCCAAAATCTTAACGGACAAACAGAAGCCTTGCTCCGCCAAGCCCGAGAAGATATTAAGAAGGAAATCGCAGATAACAAAAAAATGGCAGAAGAATTTCCAGAGGAGAAAGAGGAAACAATTGAAACCATAAAGAATGAAAAATTAAAAAAAAGAGAGTCTGAAGACCACCCAACTTCAATTTTTAAATTTTTCAGCAACCGAGGGCGCCACATTAAAGGCGATAAGGCTGGAGAAAGGATTGGCCAAAAACCCGGACTATACAAAGACTACCAACCAAATTTAAACCCCGGAGCCCCGGGAAACCGCGAAGAAAGACATAGAGAGTCGCGTCGCTTAGCTGAAAAGACTAAAGGTGAACAGCCATTTGAAGAACCGGATTTTGAAGATTTTCTGCCGGAAATAAAGGATGAAGAATAGTAAAAATAATTAGACCAGATAATCAGAAAACAAGCCAAGTGTGGCTTGTTTTTTTTTGTTTATTAAATCAACAAAAACCCTTATTTAATGGGGCTTGGACAAAATAAATATTTCCGCTATAATAACTATGGATTATGAAAAATTATATTATATTTGGCGCTCCTGGCGCCGGCAAAGGAACCCAAGCTGAGCTGCTCGCAGAAAAATATGGCCTTATCCATCTTTCAAGCGGCGAAATTTTACGCAAAGAAATAAAAAGCGGCGAGCTTGGAGAAAAAATCAAAAAATATTTATCTTCCGGTCGGCTTGTCCCCGAAAAACTTATTAATTCAATCATGGAAAAAGCGATCAGCCGCCACAAGAAAGCCAAGGGCTTTGTCTTTGATGGCTTCCCGCGTACTGTCGCCCAATCCAAAGAATTGGACCGGATGCTAAAAAAAGAGGGGCAAGCGATTGACGAAGTGTTTAAGATAAGAATTACCGAGGAAGAAGGCCTAAAGAGAATTACTAAGCGCGCTAAAACTTCTGGCCGCAGCGATGATAACGAAAAGGTGATAAAACATCGTTTTAAAGTCTACCGCCGCGAGATGAGTCCGATTATCGCTTATTATCAGAAGCAAAAAAAACTGATTATTATCGACGGTCAGGGCAAAATTGAAGATATATTTAAAGATTTAGTGACCAAATTGGCAAAATAATTTCTTTATAGACATTACTTTGTGTGCTATACTCTTCTTAGGTCTTTAAATGCTCCGATATGAAAACACCAGCCCCTGTCGGGAATTCAAATTTGAAAAATTTGATCCCAAAATTTCTCAGCCCTAATGAGCTAACACCAGAGCAACTTCATGATCCGGATTACCGCCTGAAATCATTGGCAAAACAATATGGACAAACAATCCCGATTTCCTGCAGCAAATGCCATCATTGCCGGTAGTAACAGATGCTTTCTAAAACCTTGAAAACTCAAGGTTTTTTTAGTTTAAAAAACCGCTCAAGAATCTCTAAGCGGTTTTTTTATCAGCTGATAATGTTTTAATTCTATTTGCCGGTTTTACTGTCTTCAAGCTCCCTGTTCTTCACAACGGCCATGATAGTCTTCCTAATTTCAGCCAATAGCTTCTTATCGTCTTTAATTGTCTTTTTCGCGACTTCGCGTCCGGTTCCCAGCTTAACCTCCCCGAAGGAATAGGTATTGCCGTTCTTTTTCACAACGCCGTATTCCACACCCAAATCAACTAAATCGCCGGAAACGGAAATGCCTTCGTTATACATAATATCGAATTCACAAGTTTTAAACGGGGCGGCCACTTTATTTTTGACAATCTTCACTTTGACGCGATTGCCGATAATTTTTTCTCCTTGCTTAATCTGCGCTGCACGGCGGATTTCTACGCGGACGGAACAATAAAATTTCAAAGCATTACCGCCCGTGGTTGTTTCCGGATTGCCGAAGAAGACGCCAATTTTATTCCTAATCTGGTTAATAAAAATGACCACGGTCTTAGTTTTGGCGATTGCGGCTGTTAGCTTGCGCAAAGCCTGGCTCATTAGGCGAGCCTGGAGCCCCATATGCTGATCACCCATATCGCCCTCGATTTCTTTCTGGGGGACAAGGGCGGCCACGCTATCGACCACGATAACGTCAACCGCGTTGGAGCGAACCAGTGTTTCTACGATTTCTAAGGCTTGTTCGCCACTATCCGGCTGGGACAGCAACATATCTTTGATATTGACGCCAATTTTGACCGCATAATCAGGATCAAGCGCGTGTTCGGCGTCCACAAAAGCAGCGATCCCGCCGGTTTTCTGGACTTCAGCCACTATATGTTGCGCCAAAGTAGTCTTACCGGATGACTCCGGGCCATAAATTTCAATAATACGTCCGCGAGGAACGCCGCCGATTCCGAAAGCAATATCTAGCGACAAGCATCCGGTAGAAACCGCGTCGACATTGGTCTTGCGGGCATCGCCGAAACGCATAATCGCGCCTTCGCCAAATTTGCTCCTAATCTGCTCAATCGCATTTAAAGCGGCCTCTTCTCGTTTTCCTTTGTCCTCTCCTCTTTCCTGGGTAATTTTTTTCTCTTTTTCCTTAGCCATACATTTATGTTTTAAATTTATTAATTATTTTAGTATAACATGGCGACCATTATGGAATGTTTAAAAAAATATTCCTAAAAGCTGTAGTTATTTTAAAGCCTAGTTAAAAATTATCTTCTTTCTGATTCTCAAACCATTCTTTTTTAACCAAGTCGACAAGTTTTGACCAAAATCCGCGATTATCATTACCAGAATCGAACTCCGGATTAGGCTCCAAATAGGCGTCCGAGCTGGTTTCAGAATTAAATTCCAACTCAGAGCTTGAACTTTCTTTTTCTGACCCTGTTCCTTGTATTAAGGATTCCCAATCTATCTTTCGGATATGATCAATTATAGTGCTTTCTGGGGCACCCACTAACGCCCCCAATGCCATCCGACTTTTTTGAGCCAAATCACTATTGGCTGTTTCTCCTTGTTTCTCTTGATCGCTGCTATAGAGAAAAGCGGCCAAAGAAGCAAGAGCCAGAAACAGCACCACCATTATTATTGACCCGAGGGTCTTACGCAGGCCGAACATAAATTAATTTTAAAAATTAAGCTTATAGTAATGTTTTCTGGCGACCGGGGCGGTTATTTTCAGAAAAAATATTAATCTCCCCGTACTGGCCATCAAATCCCGGCTTGATAACCAATTCGCCGGCGCGCACTTTTCTTATTCCTTCGCCTATCCGGCCGTCTTCTTGATCTAATTCTTTTATATCCAAATTAAGCAAAATATCAAGTTCCGGGCCTAACTTAGCAATTAAAGCCCCATACTCCTTCTGTACCGCGGATGAAGTCCGGCTTTTAACATTAAATACCTCTGCTATTATCTTATCTAATTCTACGAGTTTTTTAAAGCCGGCCGCGTTTTTGGGCCTAAATCCCTCCGGTCTGTCGGCCAGTTCCTCCACTCGGTTTAGAACCCCGATTACCAAAGGTTTCTTGCAAATCGGACAAATATTTTTCAGCCGCCGGCTCTCTTTAGGTTCGCAGCTAAACTTACAATCTCTGTGGCCATCAAAATGATACATGCCCTCTTCCGGATAAAATTCAACCGTTTCTATCATTCCTTTTTTATTCTTTATATTATCGTATATTTTTTGATAAGTTATGGGCTCGCTTATTTCCATGATATTAGCTTCGCGGGCGATGTTATTCGGGCTATGCGCGTCGGAATTTGATAAGAGTGTAAGATTATCAAGCGCCGACAAGCGCCAATTCATTTCCGGGTCGCTCGAGAGGCCGGTTTCATAAGCATAAATGTGCTTAGTTTGTTCGCCAAAGCACTCTGCAAAAGTATCAAATCCGGACTTAGAGCCAAAAACGGAAAACCAGGGCGTCCAAATGTGGGCGGGATATATTAAAAAATTTGGATCAATTTTTAAAAGCATTTCTACTAGCGCCGGCGCTTTGATTCCTAAAATCGGGCGGCCATCGGAGCGAATATTGTAATTCTTGTCCAATTGTTTATTTAATTTTTCTACAGCGGCAATATTGGGTGCGTGAATGACTAAATGGATTCGTCGAACTTTTTCTGCATCTTTATAGATAAGCGCGACTTCGGTCGATAAAATAAATTTTACCTTATCGTTGGGCGCGGTTTTTAATTTATAGAGCCCGGATTTTGGGTTTGTTTCTATAAGTTCGCTTTTTATCGAATCAAACCAGGCCGGATAAGTAAAATCTCCGGTCGCAATAATATTTACCCCTTTGAGGCGGCAGGCCTTATCAATATTTGCGAGCGTCAACTGGGGCGAACAGGCGCGCGAATATCGAGAATGGATGTGGAGGTCGAGAATCTGGCGCATAAACGATACTAAACTTTTAAAACACTAATTAATTAAATTTTCAGCGGTATTCAATTCATCCCGGCTGTTAATGCCAATCGCTTCTTGTGGTTCGATACGAATTACGCCAACCTCATGCCCCTGTTCGAAGGCAATGTTAACCATATCGGTTAAGTAATATTCCGCCTTATTATTATTGTTTCGCAGTGTGCTGATGTTTTTGAACAGCCAATCATAATTAAAACACATAAAACCGATGTTAATCTCCCGGACCGCTTTTTCTTCATCGTTAGCGTCTTTAAATTCTCTAATTCTTATAACTTTTCCGTCTTCCCCTCTGATGATTCGGCCAAGATGCCAAAAATTTTTATACCAGCCCTCAAAATTAGGAATTAAAGTCGGAATAATTGTTAAGGCGCTCTGTTTTAATTCAGAAAATCTAATAATCGATTCTACTTTTAAAAAAGGCTGGTCGCCATAAAGAACAATAAGATTATCAATTTTTCGACCGTCTTTCTCCAAAGTCGCCTGAGCGCAGGCCACCGCGTGACCAGTCCCCAATTGTTTGTCTTGAATAGCATAGTCGACATTATACTCTTTGAGCTCCTGGCTGATTATTTCTTTATTATCCGGAGAAACGACAACGATCGGGCAAGAATCAACTTGAGAGACGACTACCGAGTCCATAATGTATCTAATCATGGGGCGATTATTTAGAGGGGCTAACACTTTCGGCAATTCCGAGTTCATGCGCGTCCCTTTGCCGGCCGCCAGAATGATAATTCGGGTCATAATTTAAAAAATAAGGAAAATATATGAATAATTTCCCTTATATTTTAGCATTTTTAGAGCGAGTGGGCAAACGTGATTTTATGAAATATTTTATTTAATATAAGCTAAAATTTTCGCTTTAATTTCATTAATTTTAGCGTCGGCCTCTTCTAGTGTTTTCGCCTCGGCATAAATGCGGATAATAGGTTCTGTATTAGAAGCGCGCAAATGTATCCAGGAGCTCGGCCAATCAATTTTTATACCATCAATATCTGTAATTTTCTCGGAGATATAATCTAATCTTATCTTTTCTAAAATTTCTTTCACATTTATACTGGGCGTCAGCTCTATCTTATCTTTAACCATAAAATATTCTGGGAATAATTTTTTGTATTCAGACATTTTTAAATTTTTCCGAGAAAAAGCAGTTAAAAATAAAGCAATGCCAACCAGCGCATCGCGGCCATAGTGCAATTCCGGAAAAATTACGCCGCCATTGCCTTCTCCGCCAATAACCGATTTCAACTCCTTCATCTTAGTTACGACATTGACCTCACCTACGGCCGCCGCTTCATATTGGCCGCCATATCTTTCGGTTATGTCTTTAAGCGCACGCGATGATGATAGGTTGGAAACAGTATTTTTGGTATACTTTCCGGGATTAGCGCTATCAATAAGTGAAAAGTTTTCTAAAACATAATCAGCAATCGCAACAATCGTATATTCTTCGCTCAACATCACTCCGTTTTTATCAATAAAAGCTAAACGATCAACATCTGGATCGACGACGATGCCTAAATCAGCCTTCTCTAATTTAACTTTTTCCATAACCTGCGTTAAGTTGGCTTCAATCGGCTCGGGACGATGGGCGAATTTCCCATCGGGCAGACAATTTAATTCAATAATATTTTCAACGCCTAATTGACGCAATAGTTCCGGGACAATTAAACCACCAACCGAGTTTATGCCGTCAACAACAATCTTTAAATTCTTTTTGGTGATCGCTTCCTTATCGACCAATTTTAATTCTAATATTTTTTTCAAGTGTTCTTGATCGAGATAGGCATCAAGCACATAATAGCCCAGGTTCTCTTCCGAAACAAAGCAAGCATCATCATGCTTCTCGGTTAAAGCTAATATCTTTTTTCCTTCCTCTTGATTCAAAAATTCTCCCCTAGAGTTTAAAAGTTTTAGCGCATTCCAGCCCTGCGGATTATGGGAAGCGGAAATAATGATGCCGCCTTGAGCTTTTTGGCTCACAACCGCCATCTCCACGCTCGGTGTTGCCGCCAGACCCATATCTAAAACATTAATACCTAGACTATTAAGGGCGCCAGAAACTATATTTTTTATCATGTTTCCGGAAATGCGGGAATCTCGTCCTATGACTATTTTTATTTTAATATTAGGATAATTTTTAATTATATAAAGGCCATAGGCAAGCGTAAATTTAAGGATATCGTGAGGACTTAAATTATCTCCGGGCAGACCGCCAATATTACCGCGGATGCCGGAAATTGATTTGATAAGTGGCATATGTTTAGAAGCTTAATTTTAAATTGACAATTTTATTATAACAGTCTTTTCCCCAATTAAAAAACACCATTGTTCTGGCGGCGACCTACTTTCCCAGGGCTCAGGCCCAAGTATCATCGGCGCTGGAGGGCTTGACTACTGAGTTCGGGATGGGATCAGGTATGACCCCTCCGCTCAAACCACCAGAACAATGGTGTCTTTCTCACCTCGCCTGAGCACAAAGTGCACAGGCGGGTTTATATACCATTGTTTCAATAATAAATTCAAGTTGAGTAAAGAAATAAAATGCTTTGAAAATAAAAGTGTGGGAAAATCTTACGACATATTAGTACCGCTCCGCTCAATCCATTACTGGACTTACACGTACGGCCTATCAAGGTTATCTTCTCTAACCAGTCTATGAAACCTAATCTCAGAGACAGCTTCGCGCTTAGATGCTTTCAGCGCTTATCTTAACCGAAGGTAGCTACCCTGCAATGCCCTTGGTAGAACAGCAGGTACACTAGAGCTTCGTCCTTCCCGGTCCTCTCGTACTAAGGAAGGGCCTCTTCAAGTTTCCACGACCACAGTGGATAGGAGACCGACCTGTCTTACGACGGTCTGAACCCAGCTCGCGTGCCGCTTTAATGGGCGAACAGCCCAACCCTTGG
>CAZYNT010000008.1:0-43458 GCA_964648205.1 uncultured Gammaproteobacteria bacterium | reverse complement strand
CCGCGAAAGGTTGATTTATGTGGACAAGCGTGTCCGAAGAAATGGGGTCATGCCAAATGGTGATGTGGCCTGTTATCGTGTCTACGATTTTGATGCTTTACAGGAATATTTATATAGAAACACAAAGTTTGACACCCCTGGAAGTGGGAAACATGGCTTTGGTAAAATATATGAAAAAAACGGAAGCTTATATATAAATCTAAATCTACAAATAAGATTCCTAAAGTAATTATGGACAAGTTCTCTAAAGAGAAACGAAGCGAAATAATGAGCAAGATAAAAAGCAAAGACACCAAACTGGAAATTAAATTTGGGAAATTGCTTTGGAACCAAGGGTTCAGATATAGAAAAAATTCAAAAAAATATTTCGGAACGCCTGATTTTGTTTTAAAAAAATATCAAACCGCAATCTTCATAGATTCCTGTTTCTGGCACGGATGCAAAAAACATTTTAAACTGCCAGAAACAAATCAAAAATTTTGGCAACAAAAGATTGAAAATAATATAAAAAGAGACAAAGAAGTTAATAAATATTACAAAAAAATTGGCTGGAATATAGAAAGATTTTGGGAGCACGACTTTAAACATTTTTAATATGAACAAGCTAGATATAAAATTAGAAAACTGTTACGGAATAAAAAAATTGGAAACATCATTTGACTTTTCAGAAGAGCGCTCTTTTTTAATTTATGCTCCTAACGGAGCAATGAAGACATCCTTTGCAAACACATTTTCTGATTTAGAAAATAATACACCGTCCAAAGATAGAATATTCCCTTCGCGAACACCAAAACGAGAAATAAAAACAGAAACTGGACAAGATTTACTTCCCAGCGAAGTTTTTGTAATTGATTCTTACAATGAGTTTTTCAAATCAGAAAAGGTTTCAACTTTATTGGTTAATAAAGCACTAAAAGATAAATACGACACCATACACGAAGAGATAAACAAAGAAAAAGATAAACTTACCACTGAGTTAAAAAAAATGAGTGGAGTAAAAAATGGCATAGAAGACGAAATATCCGAATCTTTTACCCACACAAAAGAATCATTTTTTATAGCTCTAGAAAGTGCTCAACCAAGAGTAATTGACAAAATTGATCCATTGTTTTCGGACATATTGTATAAAGAAATTTTTAACGATAAGGTGATAGCTTTTTTAGAGACGAAAGATTTTAAAACAAGAATCTCTGAATACATAGCCAGATACAATGAACTTATAGACGAGTCGGAGTACTTTAAAAAAGGGGTATTTAATCATAACAATGCCTCAACTATCGCAAAAAACCTGGTTGACAACGGATTCTTCGCCGCAGAACATTCTGTATTTTTACATGGTAAAAGTGCTACTGATAAAAAGATAACTTCACAAGAAGAGCTCGAAGGGGTTATTGAAGAAGAAAAAAAATCAATCTTAAGCAATCCAGCTCTTGTTAAGGCTTTTAATGATATTGATAGCGCCCTAATGAAAAATGCTGAGTTGAGAGGATTCCGCACATATTTAATAGACAATGAAAAAATAATACCAGAACTTGAAAATATAGCTGGATTCAGACAAAAATTATGGATATCATACTTAAAAAGTAATATCGAACTTTATACAAACCTTCTTAATAAATATACTGATAGTAAAAAAGAGATTGACGACATTATAAAACAAGCTAAAGTTGAGGCGACAGACTGGGCAAGAGTTGTAGACACATATAACAAAAGGTTCTTTGTTCCATTCAGGTTGATGATACAAAATCAAGAAGATGCCATATTGGGCGTCGATGCACCAACAATTTCTTTTATTTTTAAAGAAAACGAAAATGGCGATGAAGCACCAGTTGAACAAAAAGAGCTTATTAAAATATTAAGCGGTGGAGAAAAAAGGGCTTTATATTTATTAAATATAATCTTCGAAGTTGAGGCGAGAAAAAAAGATAGTCAAAAAACTTTATTTATAATAGACGATATAGCCGACTCCTTTGATTACCAAAATAAATATGCAATTATAGCTTATTTAAAAGAAATGACTGAGAATGAACATTTTTTCCATATAATTTTAACTCACAACTTTGACTTCTTTAGAACGGCGAAGGAAAGACTGCATATATCCAGAGATAGCCGAGTGTCTGGCAACGGGCACTGCTTGATGGTAGAAAAAACGACAAACGAAACAAAGTTGGTCAAGGCAGAGCACTTTAAACCTTTTGAAGATTATATGGGAAACCTTGATCAAGATAGAAAATTTATATCATCCTTAGCGTTTGTTAGAAATATTATTGAATATACCAAAGGCTTAACCGACCCATGGTTTTTGTCACTTACCTCAGTTTTACACATTAAAGACACTTCGGAATCTATAACAAAAGGAAATTTGGAAGATATATATAAACAAACTTTTCCAAATTTAACAATAAATTTTACCAATAAAGACAAAAAAGTTATAGAGCTAATTTTTGAATTGGCCGATGAGTGTTTATCAACCACAAATGGAATAAATCTGGAAAACAAAATCATACTATCAATGGCGATAAGATTAAAGGCTGAAAAATACATGATAGATAAAATCACCGACAAGTCGCCAATACTAAAGAACCAGACGCGGATATTATTCGACAGATTCAAGAAAGAATTTGAAGGATCTGAAGATGAAAAAATTAAAATACTAGACAGGGTTAACTTAATGACACCAGAAAATATACATCTTAACTCTTTTATGTATGAGCCTATTCTAGATATGTCCGATGAACACTTGAAGTCCTTATATGCAGACGTAAAAAATCTTTAAGTAGCCATAAATATCGCCAATAAAACCCAGTATTAACTGGGTTTTTTGTTGCAGTTACCCACACTGATTAGTTGGACTTTATACAATAAATATGATAAATTGTCATTGACTACCTACAACTATTAGCAATAAAAGCACGAAAAGACTGCTCAGTCTTAGCCGTTTTACGGACAGGAATGGGCAGTTGACCTCCGCAAAACGGTAGCTTCGTGCTATTGCTAACAGTGGGTAGTCAGGTTGACTGCCCTTTTTTGTTAGGGCACTTTAATAAAATAATCATAATTTTATGTCCGAGAAGCGCCCAAGTAATATAATTAGGTGGATTGTTGGCTTAATGTTGGTTTTTATCCTTATCGTTGTTATCGCCTTAACTAGCCAAAAAAACAAAACCTCTCAAACTACACACGAGACTGTAAGCAATATGACGGCCTTACAGCAAATGGCTATCGCCTTTAATGGTAATTACTCAGAAAAAGAAATTAAAGATAAAATTACAGAAGCCATGGTTTTATATAACGTTCCAATAACTGAAGAAAATTACAGTCGTGCTGGTAGTACTCTCGTCGCGCTCAAACAACAACAAGGAATAGAAGAAATGCTTATTTTAGATTACATGATAAAAAAGCTTTATACTCCGAATATTAAAATGACATTTCCCGAAGCTGCTGGATGGTCGGTTACTGTTTTAAAAACTGGTGCTAACTAAATAACTTTTATATTATTACTAAAATTGCTAAAATCTAATGAGAGCTAAAGGCAATTTTATGAACAAACTAGAAACTCTAAAATGGAATTTTTTATATGAGCTAAACGAGCTTAATAAATTAAGCAAAGGGGGTTACTTTAAAATTAGTTTAAAATGTGAAGACGCTTCTCCAGCAGATTACAAATGCGACCTCATAGATCACCTTCAAAGAAAGGGGGCTTTAGAAATAATCGACGAATACTTTGGAAGAGCCTTAACCAGCACAGGAAAGAAGACTAACATAGCCACTGGCGCATCATTAAGATTATTTGGATATAAACCAATAGAAGCGACTGTAAAAATTATAAATCCTTATTTCAATAGGGAGCTCGATAACCAGCAAGACATAATAGAAACTAAGGGAAAAAATCTTGTTCAATGCGAATATGATAGCAGAAAGGAAATAGCCACTCTTACAATAAACAAAAAGAGCACGCCAATAAAAGGAGCGAAAGGTTTAATTACTTACTATTTATATGTAGTTAGAAAAGTATCAAATTTTCAAGATTTTAAAACCTATAATAAATTTGTTGATGACGAAAAATATTCAGATAAATACTTAGTCAGTTACGTAAAATTCAGACAATCAATAGACGCACTAAATAGTCGCGTAAAAAAAGAGGGAGAAAACTATATAACAAGTGTTGTGGACGTATTAAAAGAAAACCCGAAAAGGAACGAATATAAATGGAATCCGAAGTTTTCAAAAAAATAGAAATCTAGTGGATGTTAATAAAATATAGAAAACCAGCCTAAATAGCTGGTTTTTTGTTATCGAACATCCAGTTCTTCAATATTCATAAAAGAGTAATAATATAGTTACAACAGTCGTTCCCATAGCTACACGAGCGAAGCAAAGCGACGATAAATAATTTGTGCCGAAACGTGAACAAGCGGATACCTCATCTAATGGTTAGAAAAAGTACATTTTCAAAATTTCCCAATTTTTTCTCCCCGATTCCCCCTTCTTACTAGCTAACACTAAGGACAAGGAATAGGAATAGGAATAGGACAAGAGCAAACACAAGGACAACAACACAACTAACCAGAGAGAGGACAACGCATTGGTAATTGGGGTTAAGTATGACAAAGGTAATACAATTTTAAAAAATAATATGCACGACACACATTATCCATTAACATCGTTTAGATTGAATGTTCTAACAATAGCAGAGATTAGAAAACTTCATAAAACTACTGGCTTGAGCTATAACCTTCTGTTTGCGGACATGATAAAAAAATACCGAAAAAAGATAAAGCAGAATAACAGAAACGAAGATGTAGATATGCCAGAAGAATTGCCTTTTTAGAAAACAGCGAGAACATCAATAAATATAATTAGGGTTTAATTTATAAAACATATTCCGAATTTTAACTAAAAAATAAAATGGCAAAAATAGTAAAAACAAAAATCAAGAAAAATGCGAAATACTTTGAATTTGTTGAATGGTTTATTCTGCCGACACCTATTAGACAACCAAAAACCTTACAAGATTTCGCAAAAAAAATCGGAATACACAAAGACACTCTCACTAACTGGAAAGCGACTGAATCATTTTGGCAAGATGTTAGAATAGCTAGAATGTCTTGGTTTCAAGATATGCTTGGGGATGCCATACTAGCTTTGTATAGAAGGATTATGAAATATGGAAATGCTTGTGATGTAAAATTGATTTTTCAATTAGCTGGAGAATGGGATTACGGGAAAAAGTCGCCAGAAGAAATGGCAATACAAGCAGAAAGTAAACTAACTGAAGAGAGAAAAAAAGAAATTTCCAAAAGGCTGGAAATTTGGAAAAGAAATAATGTCTACAGCGCTGGATAATATCCCAAAAAAGTAATAGAGTGATGTTGTACAAATGCGCCTTAGTGGGGCACGTCCCGCATCGCTCTTTAACAAACTAAATGCAACTAGGTTCAAACGAACACAATCAAATATTAAGCCTGATGACGCCTAAAGATTTAGCCTCTTTTTTGAAGGTTTCTAGTACTACTATTTACCGAATAATCGAAGGCCGAAAAATATCGTTTTACAAAGTAAACGGGAGTATTAGATTTAAACGATCGGACGTTGAGGCTTATATGAACACCAATCGTTTTGAACCGCTAAAGTAACTTTATGAGCATATTCAAACGCGGAAATAAATACTGGATAAGTATTAGACATAATAAGCAAAGATATAGGCTATCAAGCCCAGCTAACACTTTAGCAGGCGCGAAGGCCTATGAAGCCTCCTTGAGGGGCAAATTAGCCCTAGGACAGCCTATTGAAGACACGCCTAAGGAATCTATTAACTTCTCGCCATTTGCCGATAAATGGTTTAACACTTACGTAATGACCAATAATAAACCATCCGAGCAGTTGAACAAGCGAATGGCTATCAAGAACCATTTAAAACCTTTCTTCGGTAAAATGGATATTGATAAAATAAGCACTCTAAACATAGAAGAGTTTAAAGCCAAAAAACAAGCCGAAGGTAAATGTAATAAAAGTATAAACAACTATCTCGGCATGTTGGGTAAATGTTTAAACTGCGCCGAAGAGTGGGGTTTAATAGACAAGGCTCCAAGAATAAAACCCTTAAAGGTTCCACCACAAAAGTTTCGCTTCTTTACCGAAGAAGAGTACAACCAGATATTAGAGGAAGCAAAAAAGATTAGTGAGGAATTTTATGAAATGGTTTTATTCACGCTTCGAACTGGAGTAAGAGTCGGAGAATTAAAAGCTCTTAGATGGGAGGATATAGATTTTAAGAATCAGAAAGTAACTATCAGAAGGTCTATTGTAAACGGGATTGTTGGCTCACCAAAAAGCAACAAGATAAGAATTATACCGCTAGCACAAGATATTCTTGAGATACTAAAAGCAAAAAAACAAACTCCTACAAACTCCTATTTATTTGATTCCCAGAAAAGCCGTTTTTCTCTAAACAGAGCACTAAAACGCACTTGTAGAAAATTGGATTTAGGAGTTGGCAGTTGGCACGATTTAAGGCACACTTTTGCCTCAAAATTATCCAACAACGGAGTACCGCTTCAAGTTATCCAAGCGTTACTCGGCCACTCAGATTTAAAGATGACCCAACGCTACGCACACTTAGAGCCACTAACCCTAAGCGATGCAATTAAGACACTAGAACCAAAAGAACCGCTAAATTTTAATTTTGGACACAATATGGACACAGTCGCTAAAATTACGACCCTATCCGAAGTTAAAAATATTCCAATAAACAGCAATTTTATCCTTAATATAAAATAAAAACAGGCTATTAACCTGTTTCTATTATCGGGTGGGCGCACAAGGATTCGAACCCTGGACCCCTTCGGTGTAAACGAAGTGCTCTAACCAGCTGAGCTATGCGCCCTTAATAATTTTAGGAAGGGTGGGCGAAAGAGGACTCGAACCTCCACAGCCTTGCGGCCACAAGCCCCTCAAGCTTGCGTGTCTACCAATTTCACCATCCGCCCAACCAGAAAAAGTCGTCTTATTTGACGACCTTTTCTTTTAATTTCTTTTTATATCCGTCTCTTAAATAATATAATTTAGCTCTTTTTACGACCGCCTGCTTTTTAATCTCGATTTTTGTAATTGTCGGTAAATTCAAAGGAAATATTTTTTCTACGCCGATACCTTCGGAAATTTTCCGTACAGTAATCGTTGCCCCCTTTTCTTTGTTGTGCTTGCGCGCGATAATCATGCCCTCAAAATACTGGACTCTTTCTTTTTCTTCCCCTTTTGAATTTAATTCCTTAATTTTTTGATAAACCCTGATAGTCATCCCGGGCTTTAACTCTAATTTTGTCTCAACCATATAGATAAAAATTATACAAACGAGATTGGTTAAATCTCGTTTTAAAACACTTATTTAATAAGGCAAATCTTGTCTAATATTATAATTAATTTTTCCTCTTGTCAAGACTGTCTTTTACATAATCATATACAGTCTGAAAAACTTGATCCGGGGTTAACTTTGTCGTATCGAGATAAAAATCATAGTTTTTGGGGTCATAAACATCTATATCATAGTGTTTTCGGTATCTAATTTTATCACTTTCTTGCCTAATTTTGTTGCTTTTAACAACATCCTGCCAGCTGTTTAGATTTTTATCTTCATTACGGTCATTTTTTCGCTGTAAATTGCTAAAAATGCGCTTAGCTCCCTCCTCTAAATTAACATATAAATAGATTTTTAATGAATGAGGGATAAAATACCAGGAAGCGCGCCCTTCTATCACAAAATTATCTTCTGTTTTTCCTAAATCCCTCTGAAAATAATCTGCTTCCTGATCGGTATCCTGGCCAGTTTCCCCCAGTTTGTTATACTCAGCCAGGGTCATTCCTCTTTTTTTAGCGGCCTCGCGCCGCAAACCGCCGATATTATAATGCGGCCAATTTAATTTATCAGCCAACATTTGAGCAATTGTGCTTTTCCCCGAACCAGGGGCTCCACTTAAAGAAATTATCATATTTTATTTGTCTTTTTAATTCATATACCTTATTATAGTATTATATAGGAAAAAAATTAAATCAAAAAGTAGTGATTTATGTATTTAGAAAGACTAGAAATCCAGGGCTTTAAATCATTTGCCAATAAAAATAAACTGATTTTCTCCGGTTTAGTGGGCGACCAAAAAAGGGGCCTGACGGCCATTGTCGGACCAAACGGATCAGGCAAATCAAATGTAGCCGATTCTATACGTTGGGCACTAGGCGAACAAAGCCTCAAAACTATCCGCGGCAAAAAAAGCGAAGATGTTATTTTTTCCGGCTCCGACAAAAAAAGCCAGCTTGGCATGGCCGAGGTTTCTTTATATTTGAATAATTCTGAAATGGTTAAAAACCAAACCAACGCTCCGGAAAAAATAGAGAAAGAAAGCGACCTTGACCAGATAATCATGAGCTGCCCGGAAATAATTATTACGCGCCGTATCTATCGAAGCGGAGAGAGCGAATATCTCCTTAATAACAGCCGAGTCAGACTCTCCGATATCCAAATGTTTCTGGCTAAAGCCAGTTTCGGACAAAAAACCTATAGCGTTATCGGGCAAGGAATGGTGGAAAATTTTCTAAACACTTCGGCGGCGGAAAGAAAAGATTTTTTTGATGAGGCAACCGGCGTTAAGCAGTTCCAAATCAAGCGCGATAGCGCTTTAAATAAATTAGAATCAAGCTATGAGAATCTCCAGCAAGTAGAAATGCTGCTCGCGGAAATTCGTCCGCGCCTTAAGAGCTTAACCCGCCAAGTTGAAAAGTTAAAACGCCGCGATGAAATTTCTAACGACCTGCACATCCTTCAGTTGAATTATTACGGTTTCCTCTGGCAAGATATCAGCCGAAGGCTGGAAAAAGTCAACGGCACTTTTTTAAACTTAGAAAAAAATAAACTAGACTTAGAAAAAAAATCAGAAAAGCTGAATGAAGAATTAAACAAAATCCGCAATACTAATAATTTCAGAGAAATAAACGAGCTGCAACCGCGCCTTAAAGAACTGGAAAGCCAGAAAAGCCAGCTGCAAAAACAATTGGCCAAACTCCAAATAGAGCTAGAAATGCAGCTTGAATCTCAAGGGCAATTCGATGTTTCTTGGCTAAACAACAAACAAGGAGAGCTCACAGCAGAGCTCGCTAACATCTCGACAGAGATTACCACCCTCTCTAAAAACGAAAATAGCCAGGAAGAGGCCACTCTCCAATCAGAGCTAGCTGTTATCAACTTAGAAATTGGCAAAGCTCAAGAAGCCCGTTTTAAACTTGAACGGCTAGAAACAGAAAAATCTTTATACTTTAAACAAATCTCCAAATTAGAGGCAGTTTTAGAGGCCAATCTCGAAATCCAAGGGCAGTTCGATATTTCCTGGCTTAATAATAAAAAGGAGGAATTAACAACCGAGTCAATCAAACTAAAAAATGAAATCGATAAATTAAGATTAGAGAATAATCGCGACCAAGAGATTGCCCAAATAAAAAAACTGGATTCTCTCCAAGAAAAACTTGGCCTTTTAAATAAAACCCTAGAAAGCCTCAACAAAGATCTGCGTGCTAGCGGCAAAGAGGCGGGGCAGAACGAAGCTATCAGCAAATTGATTGATGAATTTTTAAAGCAGCTAGGAATAATCGAGAAAGAAACTGATTTAATTAAAATAAAAAAATTAATTTCCGAAGCGAAAAATGATTTTCAAAAGAAAATAGCCAAGCTAATCGGCGGCCAGGATGATGACAAATTAAACCGAATTAAAGAAATTCAATCAGAAATTATTTCCCTGAACGAGGCTAAGCAGATCGCTCAAGAGAACTTGAATAGCGAGCGCCTCCGCCTTTCATCTGTCAGCGAGCGCCTCCGCCTTTTAGAGGAAAAAGATCTGCAGATGACCCGAGAAATCTCTGATATCCAAGCGAAATTGGAAAAAGCCCAAATAAAATTTGACGCCGGCCAACTGGAAACAGAAAAAAAAGAGTTAAACAAAAAAATTGAATTACTAGACAAGGAGCGGGCTCTCTTGCTTTCTAACTATAATTTGCCTGATTGGCTAGAGAAAAAACAAGCTATAAACAATAAAATCAGCGATTGCCGCCTCAAGTCTTCTACTTTAGCGGAGCGTCTTCGCCTCTTGCGGACCAAGAAAGAACAGATTGAAAAAGAAATCATCGATTTAGAAACTAAACTGGCCAAAAGCCAAATTAAATTTGACGCCAGCGGAATTGAAGCGGAAAAAAAAGAAATTTCTAAAAAATTAACGTCTCTAAACGCAGAAATTGAATCGCTAGAGGCTAAATTGGGCGCTTTAAGCGATGCTCAAGAAAAAGAAAAGAATCAGATGTTCGAATGCCAAAGGGCTATCCAATCTGTCCAACAAGATTTAAATTCAATTTCAAACGAACTCAGCAATCTTAAAGTTGATGCGACTCGCCATGAAACAAAATTGGAAGATTTAGAGACTAACATCAGAAATGATGAATTGAACATAATCGACGTTAAAAACCATAAATTAACGACTGAAGACATCGCGATTGATCGGTGGCAAAAAAATATTAACAATAATAAAATTCAGCTGGAACAAATTGGCGGCATCGACCCGGAAACAGAGAAAGAGTTTGCCGAAACTAAGGAGCGCTATGACTTTTTATCCGCCCAAACAGATGACCTGCGCAAAGCTATAAAGTCCCTGGAAGAAATTATTTATGAATTAGATCTCAGTATTAAGGAGCGTTTTGATCAGGAATTCAAAGTCATTTCCGAAAAATTCAATGACTATTTCAAAATTCTTTTTAACGGCGGTTCGGCTAAAATTTCTAAAGTCATGCTTGATGATCTGGAAAAGGAAGATAATAAAAATAATACCAATAATGGCGGCGGAGACAACGGCAGCGCCGCTCTTAATGCCGGCCTTACTCCGATTGAAGCGGGTATTAAAAATGAAAATGACGAGAAACTCAAACGGATAAGATTCCTCAAGAGGCATAATGCCGTCGGTCTGGCTGGCATCGAGATTCAAGCAACTCCGCCCGGCAAAAAAATACAAACAGTTTCAATGCTATCCGGCGGAGAGCGCGCTTTAACCGCTATCGCTCTAATCAGCGCCATTATCAGCGCGAATCCCTCGCCTTTTGTTGTTTTAGACGAAGCCGATGCGGCGCTTGATGAAGCTAATTCCGAAAGACTGGCTAAAATACTTGATGATTTATCTAATAAGACACAGTTTATTGTTATTACCCATAACCGTGCTTCTATGCGGCGCGCGAGCATCCTTTACGGCGTTACTATGGAATCGGATGGCGTTAGCAAGCTGTTAAGCGTCAAACTTGATGATTTAAAAAAATAAAAATATTTTTAAAAGAATTTAGATATTATTCATTATCCGACTGCTATTCTAAAACCATCTTAATAGGGTGGTTTTTTGTTAATTAAATTTATGGCAACAAAAATTTTATCAGCCGCTTTGGTGGGTTTGGATGCGGAATTAGTTGAGGTTGAGGCCGATTCAGGGGGCGGCGATTTTGGACAAATCACCATTGTCGGCCTGCCCGACACCTCTGTGTCCGAAGCGAAAGAAAGAGTGAAAAGCGCTCTTAGGAATTGCTGCCATGAATTTCCCCGGCGCAAGATAACTGTCAACTTAGCGCCAACTAATATTAAAAAACATGGTTCATCTTATGATTTGCCGATCGCGCTTAGCATACTGGCTTTAAAAAATAAATTTAACACTAATTTTAACGAATCTTTAGTTGTCGGCGAGCTATCTTTAAGCGGAGATGTCCGCCCCGTAAACGGTATCCTCGCTATCGCTTTAAAAACAAAGGCCCTGGGGATAAAAAACCTCTTTATCCCTGAAGAAAATAAGCAAGAAGCCAGATTAATCCCCGGCCTAAGAATCTTTCCTGTTAAGACCCTAAAACAATTGATAAACCATTTCAAAAACAAGGAGAATATTTCTTCTTATGACGAGACTCCGACTTCTCTTAAATTGCCCTCTAACACGAGTCGAGAAATTATTCCAAATATCGATTTTGCGGTAATCGGAGGCCAAGAAAAGGCGAAACGAGCTTTAGAAATAGCCGCGGCCGGCGGCCACAACTTACTTATGATTGGGCCTCCGGGATCAGGAAAGACTTTGCTTGCTAAAGCCTTGCCGGGAATACTTCCGCCCCTATCAAAAGAGGAGGCGCTAGAAGTGACGAATATTTATAGCGTAGCGGATGAACTTAAAAATAAACTCTCTTTGATTGTCGATCGCCCCTTTCGGGCGCCTCATCATAGCGCCTCGGGGATTGCTTTAATCGGCGGCGGCGCTTGGCCCAGGCCCGGCGAAATATCGCTTGCTCATCGCGGCGTTTTATTTTTAGATGAATTCCCTGAATTTACTCGTTCCGCCCTAGAAAATCTGCGCCAACCGTTAGAAGAGGGCTCAATAAATATTAACCGAGCGGCCGGTTCCCTAAAATTTCCTTGCCGTTTTATTTTGGTCGCGGCCATGAACCCCTGTCCCTGCGGATACCAGGGAGATAAAAAGATTGCCTGCCATTGCTCAGACAAAAAAATAGCTGATTACCAACATCGGATCTCCGGGCCGCTGATTGACCGCATTGACCTTCATATAAATATTTCCCGCATTAGCTTTGAAAAATTAGAAACAAAAAATGACAGCGAAAATTCCGCTTCAATCAAAGCGCGGGTGGAAAAGGCGCGCCGCAGACAATCAGAGAGATTTATTAATTTTTCTTTTTCCACCAATGCGGAAATGAATAATGAAGCAACGCGCTCTTTTTGTTTATTAGATACTGGAGGCCGAAAACTGCTAAAAACAGCTGTATCTAAGCTAAATTTGTCTTCTCGTTCTTATTTCCGCGTGTTAAAAATCTCCCGCACTATCGCTGATTTGGCGGACTCTTCCTTGATTTTGCCCGAACATCTGGCCGAAGCGCTGCAATACCGGCCAAAAATAGAATAATATTGGAACATTCAAGCTATTTTTGATATAATAAAAGCGTCAACAATAATTAAAAATATGTTCAAAAAAATAACGATTTTATCCTTATTGATAATTTTTCTTTTAAGCTCTGGCTTCGGATGCAAAATAACCAACCAGGCGACGAAGAATGCCATGAAGCCGATTACCATTAATTATTGGCGGGTATTCGACGGCCCCGACGCTTTTGAAGAAATCATCAATCGATATAAAACTCTACATCCCTTTATTACTGTAAACTACAAAAAACTACGTTATAGCGAATACGAGGCCGAATTGTTAAATGCTTTGGCTGAAGATAGGGGGCCAGACGTTTTTTCGATTCATAATACTTGGATGAGGAAATATCAATCTAAGCTGGCTCCGATGCCCGAGACAATAACCATGGTCTACCCGGTTACCCAAGGAACTATAAAAAAAGAGGTTGTGCCGGAATCAAGGACAACCAAGAGCATTTCTTTGAAAGAGCTTAAAGATAATTTTGTTGATGTGGTGAGCCAAGATGTTATTCTAGATGACGGTAAAATTTACGGCCTTCCCCTGTCCGTCGATACTCTGGCCATGTACTATAATAAAGACCTCTTCAATAACGCCGGCATCAGCCAAATACCGGCTTACTGGAATAAGGAATTCATCCAGGATGTAAAAAAACTCACCAAGCAAGATTCTAAAAAGGGGCTGATCCAATCCGGCGCCGCTCTGGGCGGCAGCAAAAACATAAACCGCTATAGCGATATCCTGGCCGTTTTAATGATGCAAAGCGGCGCAACCATGATGAATGACAAGGGGCAGGTTTTATTTCATGCTACCCCCTCTTCTAATCCGACTAATTACAGCCCCGGTTTGGATGCTTTGCGTTTCTATACTGATTTTGTCGATCCAGTGAAAGAGTCTTATACTTGGAATAACGAATTGCCAAACTCTTTAGAAATGTTTATTAGCGGCAATCTGGCGATTATGTTCGGCTATTCCTATGATTTAGAAACTATAAAAGCCCAGGCCCCAAAATTAAATTTTTCTATCACAAAATTACCACAAATCGAGGGCGTACCGCCAACTAATATTAATTTCGCTAATTACTGGGTCGAGGTAGTTTCCAAAAAAAGCCCAGTGACAAAAGAAGCTTGGGATTTTATCCAATTTATCACCAAAGAAGAACAGGCTAAGCTATACACGGAAAAAACAAAAAGACCGACGGCTTTGCGTTCTTTGATCGCCAAGCAGAAAGAAGATGATGAAATCGGCGTTTTCGCCGACCAAGTTTTAACCGCCAAAAGCTGGTATCGAGGAAAAAATGTCCAAGCGGCCGAAGACGCTATAGCAGAAATGATTGACGCTGTCTCCAAAAATCCGCTTGATAAACTCCAAGAAATAATCAGCACGGGCGCTGCTAAAGTCCAACAAACTGTTTATTAATCTTCAAATATGCTTAAAAAAACAATCCTACTTATTTCGTTTTTTAGCCTTATCATGGTTGCCCCCAGCTTCTCTTCTGTTGCTCGGGCGCAAATTATCGATCCGAATGCGAGCGGCACAAACGGAGGGAAACCTTATGAAAAAGGCGAATATACATTGAACGATATTTTAGCCATAGCAATCGGCGCTTCGCGTTGGATTTTGGGTATTGTCGGTTCGCTCGCCTTGGTTATGTTTATTTATGGCGGATTCATGTTTCTTATTTCCGCTGGCAGCAGCGAAAAAATAGGCCAAGCGAAAAAAATTATAGTCGCCGCCGTTATCGGCCTGCTCATTGTTTTTGCGAGCTATTTGATAATAAAGTTTGTCTTGCAGTCTTTAGGTTTAAATTGGAAAGGAACGACAGATAAAATGACTCCGGTTTCACGCCGCGAAATCATTTTAACTTTAAAATAAATGACGGCCTTCATCCCCAAAAAAATCAACCAAATGGAAAACTGGGGTGAGAGGCTGCGCCAAGCGCGTTATTTGAAGAAAGAAAAGCTTGAAGATATCGCTAAAAAGATAAACATCAGGCCCGAATATTTATTGGCGATTGAAGATGAGCGCCTGGAAAAATTGCCGGCTGGCCTATACGGCAAAAATTTCATCAAAGAATATGCCTCGTTTCTCGGCTTTGATGTTAAAGAGATTCTCAAAAACTGGAATTTACAATCCACGGTCGCTTCCGAAGAAAATCCTTTTTCCAGAAAAATTCTAGCACGCCATAAATTTATCATCTTCCCCAAAATAATACGCAATCTTTTAATTGCCGCCGCTATCACCGTCTGCTTCCTCTACCTAATATTTTACTTCAAAAAAATTATTTTACCGCCGCAGCTAACCATTCTTAGGCCGGCGACTAATCTAGCGCTAGTCGGAACCAGCATTATTATAAGCGGCCAAACCGAACCGGAAGCGGAAATAAAAATTAACGGCGAGATTGTCTTAAATAATCATGGCGGCTATTTTGACCAGACGGTTAATCTTAAAAAGGGGCTAAATAATATAATAATCACGGCCAAAAAAAAATATAGCCGAGAGCAAACGGTCACCAGGCAAATTTTAGTAGACTAAAAATAAAATTATATGTCAGACAATAAAAAAACCATCCTATTTGACATTGAAAATATTTTACGTAAAATAGCAGTTGAGGAGGGTCAAAGGGTGGCCGAACTCGGTTGTGGAAATTTCGGCTTTTTCGTTTGGCCCCTGGCCAGGCTAGTCGGAAGACGCGGCCAAGTCTATGCAATTGATATTCTTAAAAGCACTCTTGACGAAATCCGGCGCCAGGCGTTAAAAGAGAATTTTCCCCAAGTTAAGACGGTATGGAGCAACTTGGAAATTTTTAAAGCGACGGCGGTTGAAACCAGCAGTCTAGATGGTGCGCTGCTCGTTAATGTCTTATATCAATCGGACAAGCGGATAGAAATTTTAAGAGAAGCTATCAGACTTTTAAAAAGAGGCGGGGAACTCTTAATCGTCGAGTGGGGGGGCGCCGATTCCCCTCTTGGCCCCGCCCTCGATAAAAGAGTTAAGCTCGACTCTTTAAAGATGGCCGCTCCCAAGCTCGGTCTTGATATTAAAGAAGAATTTTCCGCCGGCCCCTATCATTATGGATTAATATTAACTAAACTCTAAATAAAATTATGACAAATTTACTGACTTGGCGTTATTGGTTCACCCTACGCCCGGAAAATCTTACCCCTTTTGCTCAAAAAGGCTTCATCTTCCTGCTTATTGTTTTTACATCTTTGGCCATAGTGCTGGCGCTAATCAAACGACGGGGCGGCCTTTACCGAGGGTTATTTAAAAGACTTTATAATTTCTTTATAAGCAACGCGGTTATCGGCTTCATCATCCTTTTTTTCAACTACGAAATGGTTCCCTTCTTTTCTGCCCGTTTTTGGCTTGCGCTTTGGGCTCTAACCATGCTTGTTTGGCTATTTTTTATCATAAAAAAGATTAAAACCATTCCCCTGCAAAAAAAGCAGAAAGAGCGCGAACAAGAGCTTAAGAAATATCTTCCCTAAACTTTAAACATTTAATTTTTTCTTATTCAAAACCCTCCTGATTACGGAGGGTTTTAAGTCTTTAATAAAAAATTATATGACTGCCAAGAAAAATTTGGGCGATTTCGGAGAGAGTCTGGCTAAAAAATATCTTATCGGTAATGGTTATCAATTTATCGCCCAAAACTACAAATCAAGCTACCAAGAGCTTGATCTGATTTTCCGCCTTGGGAAAAAGGTTATTTTTGTTGAAGTTAAAACTAGAATAAAAAATACTGAAAGCTTAAAGGAAACGCCTTTAACGCGGCTACAAACGAAAAGCTTAAAAAATGCTTTAATCACTTATTGCCTAAAAAACAAAATCAATCTAGACAATGTCCGTTTAGACCTGATTGTTATTCTTATTGACAAGGCGGCGCGCCAAGCGGAATTGAAACATTATTTAGATATTTTTTAACTCTTCGGAATAAAAAACAAGCGCCATCGGAAAACTAATAAATCTTTCAAAGACTTGGCGATATCGCGAATAACTTTTACTTTGCTAGTCCTTTTTCTATAGCGATTTTCCGCCCAATCAACCGGGACCTCTTCGAGCCGATAAGAAAAATGCTGGGCCAAGATAACCAACTCTGAATCAAAAAACCAATAGTTATCCCGAACAAATGGAGATATTTTTCTAAAAACATCAGCTTTAATCGCTTTAAAGCCGCATTGCAAATCAGAGGCTTTATTCGGTAAAAAAATATGGGTTAAAAAATTGAAAAAACGCGATGTTGTTTCGCGCAGATATGAGCGCCGCGTATTAGAGCCGGCCAGCAGGCGCGAGCCGATTACCAAATCGGCTTTCCCATCTATAATCGGCTGGATTAAAGCGGGCAGCTGATCGGGTAAAACGGCCAAATCAATGTCTAAATAGCTTAGAACGTCGGCGCCGCTTTCTTGCCAATATTTTTTTAAAACCCGGCCACGGCCGGAAACGCCAAATTCAACATAATCAATGAGACCTGGATACCTGTTCTTAAAATCCAAAAAGATACTGGCTGTCTTGTCCGTTGAACCATTAATAATGCCGACGATTTTCCAAGAAAATCTAAAATCGGCTTTCTGGCAGAAATCTAAAATCCGCTGCAAGTTAGCGGCCAGGATATTTTCTTCATTTTTTACAGGCAAGCAAATTTCTACCAGCATATTATTATTTTATTTTTAAGTAAATCGAAGCGAGAGGATCGGAATAAATTTTTTGCCAGTCGGAAGAACCGTCTAAATAACGCCTTAAATAATTCGGGGAATTTAACTCAGAATCCCGAAGCCAAAAAATTAATTTTTCTAATCTGCTCGCCTTGATTTTTCCGTCTTTGGTTTTAATCAGAACTAATTTAATATTATATTGCTCTAATTTGGCGGCGTAGTCGGCCTGCGGCCTTAAAAAATCTAAATATTCCTCTAAAAATGTCTGCCCCGCATATTCCGCCTGAGGGATGCGCCCGTCAATAAATAATTTTTTTTCGGGATAAGTCCAAATCAAATAACCACCCCAATTATATTCATTAAAAATATTTAATTCTTTATATTTCGTCTCTTTTTGCAAAAATTCCACAGCCTGGCAGGGGTATTTTGAGCAAAAATGATGAAATGGGTCTGCCATAAGCGGAAAACCGATATATTGATAAACGCCGGTTAGTCCCAAACAAACCAGAAAAAAATATTTTAATTCCTTTCTGACCAAAAAATATTTTATTTTTTTTAAGTCCAATAAATCATAGACTGTTCTGATTAAAAAAGGGAAAGTGGCTACAAACATTAAGGGAAAATGCCGGCGCGATTTAAAACTGAGAGCTAAAAATATAAAAACTAAGCTTAATTGCCAAAGATCAGCCTTCACGGCCTTCTTACGAATCAAATTATAAAGATAAATCCCTAAAGAAAAAGATAATAAAGCTAAATACGCCAGTTGCCAGTAATTGAAAGGAAAGTAAAATTGCGGCGTCCATTCCTGAATCGCCCCCAAATAAAAAGTGTGGCTATATCCGCCCAAAAAAGTATAAAGCTCCCGGCCGTAAGGAGTAAGCAGAGTGGCAAAAAGCGAACCGAGAAAAAAAAGAAAAAAATTTTTTGTCTCTCTCGCCGCAACAGCTTTTTCCCCGGAAAAATATTTTTGCCACTTGCCACTAATCAAATAACGTTCCGCTAATTTAACCAGCGGCCAAATAAAAAGCAGGCTGAGCCCCAAAAAGAAGCTGCCGTGGATATTCGACCATAAATAAAAGAGCGGCCAGAGCCAAAACAGCCGGCGCCATTTTTTTTTATAATTGAAATCTGTAATTATCCACAGCTCTAGCAGCAAAAACAAAAAACCAAATTCTTGCATGCGGACGCCAAAATGAGGCAGGCAGGCGATGAGGCCGAAGAGCTGCAAAAATGCCAGGAGCCAACCCGGCACTGATGGAAAAAATTTACGAATATAGACATTAAGCAGAATAAAAGAAAAAACAATGACTAGGGAAAAGAAAATACTCAAGCTAAAATAGCCGAATTTATTATAAATTTCAAATGAAACCAGATTAATCAACCATTCGTGGTCGACCCAATTACCTTTGAAAGTATAGTTATAGGCGTTTGCCTGAGGCAAGGTGCCGGTTTGCACTATACTTTCGCCGACTTTTAAATGCCAGCCCAAATCAGGATCTAAATAGCTGAAAGAGTTTCGAAGAAGCAGCCCGAAGACCAAAAAATAAAACAAAAACCAAAATATCACTAAAAAGTTTACTTTTTTGCCTAATATAAACATAATAATTAGATAATTTAGATTTCTCCCCCTAATTTTAACATGAACCAATTTATTTGTCTTGTTTCAAACAATATGCTAAAATTAAAGATATAAATAAATTATTAATAAAAGAAGGGGGGTGAAATATGAAAAAAATTTCTAAACACTTAATTGTCTTTGCCATTATTTCCTTTTTAGTCCTGCCAGTTTTCGTTGCTCCAGTATTAGCTCAAGACGCTAACTTTGGCTTTGATTCCGTAGAAACCGGCTTGGGAACTAATACCCTCCATCGAGGAGATCCGAGAGCTATTGTTGGCAAGATTATTAATTTCGCCCTTGGTTTCTTGGGCGTAATCGCGGTGGCGATTATTTTATTCGGCGGCTTCAAGTGGATGACAGCGGCTGGTAACGAAGAAAAGGTCAGCGAGGCGAAAAAGCTCCTCGGCGCTGGTGTTATTGGCTTAGTTATCATTCTAGCGGCTTGGGCGCTGGCGACCTTCATTATCGAACAGATTTATTCAACAACAGCGGGTGTGGAGGGTGCATAATAATATAAGTGGTTCTCATTATCTATGGGGATCACTGCTCTAATCATAAGATTATCTTAGGGTTAGAGCAGTGAATAAACTTATTTCTATGTCTAAGAAAATCTTTTTTTCTTCTGTCTTTCTTTTTCTTTTCTCTTTATTGCTCGCTTTCGGAGTAAACGCGGAAACTACCGACCCCTCTTTGAAAGGCCTTGATGAAACCGCCCAAGGAGTGGATGCTTTTAAAACAACTACGCTGCCCGACTCTAATTTTATCCAAACCAGAGCGGGCTCGATAATCGGCACCGTCTTGTCATTTGTCGGTGTCTTATTTTTAATTATGATGATTTTTTCCGGCATTATGTGGATGACGGCCCAGGGAAATGACCAGCAAGTTACTAAGGCTAAAGATTTATTAGTAAACTCCATAATCGGGATTATTATCGTTTTTGCGGCTTATGCTATAACCGCCTTTGTTGGAGACTTTGTCAGTAAACAGCTAATTCAATGAAAAACTTAGTTTTAAAAAATACTATAAAAAAATTATTTGCCCTTTTCGGACTTTTTTTAATTTTTGGTTTAACATTGGCTGTTCGGGCGGAAAATTATGACTTTACCTCCAGCAGCGGCCTTTCTTCAACCGGTAAAGAAGCCGGATATAACTTGACCGTCACCAAACCGGAAACAATGGTTAGCCAAGTTATTCCAATTGTTCTGGGCTTGCTCGGCGTCGCCTTCCTGGGTTTTATGATATACGCCGGTATTACGTGGATGACGGCCCAGGGAAACGAACAAAAGGTAGAAAAAGCAAAGAATATAATAACCGAATCGATTGTCGGCTTGATTATCGTCATGGCCGCTTACGCGATTGTCTTCTTTATTGTTAATTACTTCAGCACGAGTTCCCTCAAATAAAAACTTTATTTATGAAAAATATCCTGTCAAAAATTGCCGCGTTTTTCCTTCTTTTACCTAGCTCCGTTTTTGCGCAAGCACCGGCCACAAGCAACAAAACGGGATTAAAAAATGCTTTTGAGGTGGCTGAGGAAACGGCCAGCAGCAGCTATAATACCTCTCAAAATTTAGAATCGATTCTAGGAGATATAATCTTGGTTATCATATCCTTAGTCGGCGCCGTATTTGTTATATTCATATTTTACGCCGGCTATCTTTGGATGACGGCGAGCGGCAACGAGCAAAAAGTAGACAAATCAGTCCAGATTTTAAAACAATCTATTATCGGTCTGATCGTCGTTGTCGGCGCCTACGCTATCGCTTATTTTATTATACAAACATTCAGCGGCCAGCTAAAATAATACATATGCGCAAACATCTTAAATCAATTTCCTCTTTATTAATCCTAACAACCTTATTAATTCTACCTTATTTTGTATTCGCTCAAAATGGGACATCCGACAACTCCATGCTGGGCAAATTAAAGACTGTGGCTAGCGCCGGATACAATACAGACACCGGACCAGGATTGATGATTGTAGTCGGCACAATAATCCAGGCCGCGCTCGGCCTTCTCGGCGCTATCTTTATTATCATAATGGTTATTGCCGGCTATAAATGGATGACTGCTTCCGGCAATGAACAAAGCGTAGAAAAAGCCCAAAGCATGATAAAAAGAGCGATTATCGGCCTAATCGTCACTCTTTCTTCCTGGGCTATCTGGACCTTTATCTTTGTTTATTTTATTAACAGGTAAGCTATCTAAATATATGGAAGGGAAAAAAATTATTAACATCTTACTGTCTCTGGGTTTCTTATTATTTTTCGCTAATGTTGTTTCGGCTGCCGATTCCTCTTCTGTGCTCGGAGAAAAAGCAATTAAAGGATTAGAGGCCAATTCTAATGCGGTTGCCGGCGCGGGCGGTTTCGGACAAGCTTCAGTCGGTTCTATTATTGCCCTTGCCATCCAGGCCGTCCTCAGTTTGCTGGCGGTGATTTTCCTGGCTCTAATGGTTTTTTCCGGTTTTCAGTGGATGACGGCGAGCGGCAACGAGACTCAGGTTAAAAAAGCACAAGACACCATAAAAACATCGATCATTGGGCTTATCATCGTCTTAGCGGCCTATGCTGTCACTTACTTTATTTTTACAGTTTTACCATTTAGCGGCGGATCATTCGGCGGCGTTGTCGGTAGCGGCGGAGGCACTCCTCCTAGTCCATAAACATAAAATTGATTGATAAATATAAATGAAAAAGGGCGGCCGGTTGGCTGCCCCTTTTTTATTATGCGTTAGTCAGAATTTTTAATAATACATATAATCACCATACGAGCGGGCTTCAGCATGCACCCCCCAGTGCTCCCAGGAGTCAAGCACCCAATATGTGCGGGGGCTAACCGAGAACTTATGGTTATAGAAATTCACCCCCCTGCAATAAACTTTGCAGATATAGTTCCCCGGAAGGAGATAGGCTACAACCTTCTGGTTAGGTCTCAAAAACCCGCCAGTCTGATCGATCCGATTAAGCTTGCCGCTAGGATCAACACTGAACACTTGGAAGTCAAGGACTTCCCGAGGCGACAAATTCCAGAGTACGCCCTGATAGCCATTAACAGAGTCGGCAATGGTCGGCGTGTTCGCCATCTTTTTGATGGACATTTCTGCTTGGTCGCTTTTGATCTGGAAATCAAGTCTGGCGTTAGCAATATTGTCTGAGTTTTCGTACCGCCTAGCAGTACATCGCGTCATCTGTTCGGGCAAGCCGGTGGTTATGGAATACGGGCTGATAGTAGTAGTGAAAGAATTAATGATCTTTTTTTTCTGGGCTTCCCAGCCGCTGATGTTAGCGAGGAGATGGTTCTTTTTATCGCTTTGGTTTTTTGCAGTGTACTCGCGCTGCAGTTTCCGGGCTTGTTCGAGCTCGGCAGTTTTAGTCTTCAGCGTCTGGCGCTTTAGATTTTTTCCGTACTCGGTTTGAGGGGTGATCTGATTAATAGAATCGACTTCAGCCTGAATTTTTTGCACTTCGGCTGAGCGATCGAATAAGCCAATCAGTTGATTGTCAATCCGAGCCAGTTCGATTTTGGCCCGGTTGATGTTTTTATCCAACAAATCCAATTGGGATTTCTGGAGTTTCGACATCTGGGCAAGTCCCATGTTGCTGATGGCGGCCATTACTATAACGGCAACTACCAAAATTCTGACGATGTTTCTCATTATACGTTTTCTGTTTTATGGTGTTTTTTTATATTTTTCAATTATTAATGAGCGGTATCCTGCTCCTTTTTTATTTTTATAATCTTTCGATTATTTAAATAATATATCATAAATACTAACTTATGTCAATATTTTGTCCCCTTTCAATCCACAGGCTAACATTGACTTTTTAACAACTAAATGCTAAGATAATCGGTCAAGAAAATCCCTGCTTTAATATCATTCAATATGGTAAGCTAGGGATTTTTTATTTTGCTAATATTAAACAAATATGAAAATACTCCAATTCATTAAAGAAGAAATAGTGCCCCTCAGTAGAAAACAAAACATTGTTTTACTTACTATTATCGCCTGCATTTTCCAATTTGCCCTTTTTTACGCTCCAGCTTTGGCGGAAGAGGCCGTCCAAGCGGCTAACGCTCAAAGTAATGATCAGGAAATCATTGTTATGGATTCTATGGCTAAGACCGGGACAATGGATCTAGAGGCTGCTAGGCTAAACTTCGCCGCCTCTTCATTTTCAAGCACTACTTCCTCTCCCGATGAGCCGGCTATTCAAATCGCGACAACTAGCCCGCAAAATAGCGAAGAAACTGTAGCCGAGAAGGTTGTCCGAGAAAGCACTCATACAATGACTGCCTACAATTCTGAAGTCGGGCAAACCGATAACAGCCCTTGTATAACAGCGAACGGTTTTAATGTTTGCGAGCACGGCATCGAGGACACAATCGCCGCCAACTTCTTGCCGATGGGCACGAAAGTAAAAATCCCAGAACTATTCGGCGACCGTGTTTTCGTCGTTCGCGACCGCATGAATAAGAAACATTCCGACCGCGTAGATGTCTGGATGAAAGACCGACACGATGCTATCCATTTCGGCGTTAAAGTCGCCAAGATACAAGTCTTAAAATAATTTTTAAATTACCTATAAAAAAGCACCCAATTGATTTCGGGTGTTTTTTATTTAAATTCTAGAATTAGAAGAAGAGGCTCAGTATTCCCCGGCTCCGCCTAATTTGTTTCTCTTTTTGAGCGATGGCGATAGTCGTAGAAATAACTGTATCTGGATTTAATGAGACGCTGTCTATTCCTTGTTCTACCAAGAACTCCGCAAAATCAGGAAAATCGCTTGGTCCTTGTCCGCAAATTCCGACTTTACGGCGATACTTTTTGGCAATTTTAATTAAATTTTTTATTAGTTCTTTAACGGCCTCATTTTTTTCGTTAGAAATCCCGGCCACCTCGAGGCTTCCCCCGGAATCACGATCAATTCCTAAGGTTAATTGAGTTAAATCGTTAGAACCAATAGAAAAACCATCAAAAATATGGCAAAATTTTTCCGCCAAGATAATATTAGAGGGGATTTCCGCCATAACATATATTTCTAATCCCTCTGCGCCGCGCTTTAATCCGTTCTCGGCCATAATCTGCTGGACCTTTTTACCCTCTTCAATCGTGCGACAGAAAGGAACCATTACTTTTAGATTCTTTAATCCCATTTCTTCGCGCACCTTTTTAATCGCCTGGCACTCTAATTTAAAAGCCGGTAAAAATAGGGGGGAATAATAACGGCTTGCTCCCCGGAAACCGATCATCGGGTTGGATTCAACCGGCTCATATTCTTTTCCGCCTATCAAATTCGCATATTCATTGGTTTTGAAGTCGCTCAAACGGACAATAACATCCTTCGGATAAAAAGCGGCCGAAATTCTGGCTATCCCCTGAGCCAAGCGATCCACAAAATACTGCGGCTTGTTCTTATAGCCCGCGGTCAATTTATCAATTTTATTTTTTACAGCCGGATCTTTAATCCGATTGTAATTAATAAGGGCAAGCGGATGTATTTTGATATAGTTATTAATAATAAACTCCAGACGGGCCAGGCCGACGCCGTCATTAGGGATAAACGAAGTAGAAAAAGCCAAATCTGGTTCGCCAATATTCAACATAATCTTGGTTTTTGGTTTTTTTAAATTTTTAATGTCAGTTCGTTCGATTTTAAAAGGCAATTTGCCTTCATAAACATAACCGTCTTCCCCTGAAGCACAATCGACTGTCACGGCGCGGCCGCTTTTAATCAAACTAGAGGCGTTCTCCGTGCCGACAATACAAGGAATCCCTAATTCACGGGAAACAATCGCAGCGTGGCAAGTTCGACCGCCCTTATCCGTTATAATAGCGGAAGCAATTTTCATAATCGGTTCCCAATCAGGATCGGTCATATCGGTTACCAGTACTTGACCTGGCTTAAAAGTATTAATATCCTTAACACTCATCATTCTGTTAGCGATGCCGGCGCCGATTCGGTTACCAACGCTTTGGCCGGTAGTAATTATCTTGCTTTTTTTAGAAAGTTTATAGTGTTCAATAACTTGAAGATTTTTTAAATTTTGGACAGTTTCCGGGCGGGCTTGGATAATAAACAGCTCGTTAGTCCGGCCATCAAGCGCAAATTCAATATCCATCGGGCGCTTATAATGATCTTCAATAATCATAGCCCATTTAGCCAATTGAATAACCTGCTTATTATTCAACGATGGCTTAATTTGCTCGGATTCAGGGATCTTAACATTTTTTACCGGATTTTTCCCTTTCAAATCATAAACCATTTTAATGTCTTTCCTGCTTAAATTTCGGGAAATAATCGCTTTGGTCGGCTTAAAAACATAAAATTCATCAGGGGTAACGCGGCCCTGGACAATATTTTCACCAAGCCCAAAAATAGAATTAATTAAAACCGCATTTCTAAATCCAGATTCAGTATCAATGGTAAAAATAACGCCCGACGAACCTAAATCAGAGCGAACCATTCTTTGGACGCCGACTGATAAGGCGACAGAAAAATGATCAAATTTTTTGTCTACCCGATATGATATCGCGCGGTTGGTAAACAAAGAGGCAATACATTTTTTTACCGCCAAGATAAGGTCTTTCTCTCCGGTAACATTCAAGAATGTTTCCTGCTGCCCGGCGAAAGAAGCGTCGGGCAAATCTTCGGCGGTAGCGCTTGAGCGAACAGCCACATCAATATTTTTCTTCTTATAGGAGAGAGACAGCCGCCTATAGGCGTCTATAATAGCTTTAGTAAAATCTTTCGGCAATTCAGCGGCAATTATGATTTTTCTTATCTCCGCCCCCCTTCTCATCAAATCCTTAACGTCTTTAGTATCAAGACCTTTCAAAATTTCCTTGATTTGTTTTTTCAGTCCGGTTGATTCTAAAAAATAATTATAAGCTTCAGCCGTAGTCGCGAAGCCGTTGGGCACGCGCAATCCTTTTTTAATCAGGTTGCCGTACATTTCGCCCAAAGACGCATTTTTACCGCCGACCCGCGGTACATCCTTGATTCCTAATTCATTAAAAAAATAAACAAACTTCTTTTTAAACATAAAAAATATTTTAATTTATGTGTTTTAATTTATGTTTTTATTATAACACATTCTTTACTTTATAAAAATAATTGTTTAAGATAGAATTACGCCAATTAGCGAGTCGGCAGGCGGACGTGGCGAAACTGGTAGACGCACTTGGCTTAGGACCAAGCGGGGCGACCCTTGAGAGTTCGAGTCTCTCCGTCCGCACAAGAATAGCGATATTAAATCGCTATTTTTTTATTTGCTTTTTATTTGCTCCGCCGGCTTAAACTTGCTAAAATTTTAATATGATTTATTGGCTCCACACTTTTCATCCCCAACCGATCCTTTTTTCTTTCGGTTTTATCCATATCTACTGGTATGGCTTTTTTATTGTCCTAGGTATTATTTCCGCGCTTGGGGTCAGCTTTAAACTTGCCCAGTATTACAGGGTTAGCCATGAATTTTTATTTGACCTATCCTTCTGGCTGATAATTAATGGCCTTATCGGCGCCCGTATCTATGATATTTTCTTGCAACTTCCTTATTATATAAACCGGCCCTTGGCCATATTTAAAATTTGGCAGGGCGGTTTGGCGATTCATGGGGCAATTATTGCCAGCTTGATAACTATTTATTTTTTTGCTAAAAAGCAAAAAATTTCTCCCTGGAAACTAGTCTCCTTGGTTGTTCCCGGGCTGGCGCTGGCGCAAGCCATAGGTCGTTTTGGAAATTATTTCAACCAGGAACTGTTCGGCTTGCCGACCAGTCTCCCTTGGGGAATACCGATTGATTTAGCTAATCGGCCCTGGGATTACTTAAGCAGCTCATTCTTCCAGCCGACTTTTTTATACGAAAGCTTCGGCTGCCTGCTAATATTCATCCTGCTTGTCGGCCTTAACCTCATTTTAATAAAGCGAGACAAATTAAATAACTATTACTTTATTTTGATGGCGTCTCTTTATATGGTATTATATTCTATATTAAGATTTTTGCTCGAATTTATCCGAATTGATTTTAGCCCTGTTCTTTTTGGTTTCCGTTGGCCGCAAATAATAAGCCTGACCTTTATCTTAATCTTCGCTGGTTTCTTAATTTTTAACCCCCATGCCAAAACAAAAAAAAACGAATCTTAAAAAACGCTTGAGCCTAATTATTTTATATTTCCTGGGTCTTCTTTTGGCCATTTCCTCAGCTTTGCCGGCCTATCTCCAATCTAACTTTTTAAATGAGTTCATTAGTCTTAAGTCCCTTGGCTATTTTTTCATGGCGGCTAATACTATAACTCTTTTCTGCATTCTCTCTTTTCCCAAACTAATTAAAAAACTAAGTAATTTTTTTCTTACTAAAATTGTTTTGATCGTTCATGCTGTTTCCCTATTAGGGATGGTTATTGCTAATAACCCCGCGTCTGCTCTTTTGGCTACAATCTTATTTACGGTCGCGACCAATCTCCTCTGGATAAATATGGACGTTTTAATCGAAACATTTTCTAGCAACTCTTCAACCGGAAGAACTAGGACTATCTATTTTACGTTTATCAATATCGGCTGGATACTTTCTCCCTCCCTTTCTAGCTATTTGATTAAATTAGGAAATTATCAACTCTCCTTCTTCGTGGCCGCTTTTTTGGTTATCCCCGTTTTCCTTATTTTTCTGTATCAAGGGAGACACTTGAAGGACAAGGTCGCCTATAGCAAAGAAAAATTACTAACCGCCATTAAAAAGACTTGGATAAATAAAAATTTGCGCGGGATTTTTTTTGTAGCTCTTCTTCTCCAGTTATTTTTCAGCACAGCCGTTGTTTACGTCCCAATTTATCTTTTCCAAACTATCGGCATCGGTTGGGCTAATTTAGGGATTATGTTTTCTATCATGTTGGTTCCTTTTTTGATAATTGAAATACCGGCGGGGATAATCGCCGACAAATATATCGGCGAAAAAGAAATACTATATCTAGGATTTTTTATATTAGCCGCCTCCCTGTTCTTATTCTTCTATCTGAAAACTGACGCATTCTGGATCTGGACGGCTACCCTGTTTTTAAGCCGGGTTGGAGCCGCCTTGATCGAGGCGATGCGGGAAACCTATTTCTTTAAGATCGTTGATGCTAAAGATGTCGGCTACATTAATATTTTTCGGACAGCCACTCCTCTGGGCTATATTCTCGGATCCGGAATCGCCATAATAACTCTCAGCTTTATGCCTTTGAACTATTTCTTTTTAATAGTCGCTCTAATCAGTCTTTCCGGAATAGGCTTCGTGGCGTCTATCCGGGACACTAAATAATTGACTTTAATCTTATTTTTTTATAAACTAGAGCCCAGGCGGGTATCGTATAGTGGTTATTACCTAAGGTTTCCAACCTTATGAGAGGGGTCCGATTCCCCTTACCCGCTCTAAACAAAAAAACAGCCCTAAAGGCTGTTTTTTTTACTTAAAAATTTAACAAAAAGTATATATTTATATAAAACAAATTTATTTCCTCCCCAATAATAAAACAATGGTTAAAAGCAAAAAGATAAAATGCAAAAATAAATCTGTGGGCGTAAGATTAAAAACAAACAATTCCCCGGCATTCTTGATTATCGCCTGGCCATTTATAGCCAGCCCCCAAATCAAAATAAAAACTAAGAAAAAAATTAACAGCCAATAAATATATTTTACATATTTATTCAAAAGCAGGGCGAGCCCGGCCATGATTTCAAAAATAATTATCAATACCGACAAGAAGGCGGGGAGATGCAAGCCGGCCAACTCAAGCGTAGCTGCTCCGGGATTAAAAATACGAAACAATCCGGCCGATAAAAAAACTAGGGAAAGAAAAATCCTTATAATATTCATGGGGCGCTCTAAGTATTCTTTTGATTTAATAATCGCCGAAATCATATTTCACGATTTTTTTCTTAATTTTAAAATTGAATAAAGTAAAGAGTGCCATGCTTCCCCATTTTAACCCTACTCTTATTCCTCCTTCTTTCTGGAGGCGCCGGGAAGAATACAAAAGCCGGGTAGAGGTAATCATTCTGAACTTTCCATGGCGCGACAAACGATAACAATAATCATAATCTTCGGCCACATAAATCTCCGTATCAAATCCCTTTATCAAATCATGAGTCTCTTTCTTTATCATAATGCCGGCGCCAATAGAGGCCGGAGCAAAATATTGGCGCCAAAAACAGAAAGAATTATACAAAAATGAATATATATTATAGCTTGGCTTATTGGGATTAAACTTTATATAAAAACCGGCCCCGGACAAACCCTTACTGTTAAACTCATCAATCACTTTTTTCAAAAAATCTGCTTGCAAAACAGTGTCAGCGTCTAAAAATAAAATCACATCTCCCCGGGCAAGCGCCGCGCCGTTATTTCTCTGCCACGATGGATGATGATGCTTCAAATCAACAACAAATCGGCAACCGCTATTAAGAGCTATTTCTCGGGTATTATCCCGGGAACCGCCGTCGGAAACAATTATCTCATAATCAGAAAAGGATTGAATTTTTATAGAGCTTAAAAGAAGCGGCAAAAATTTTTCTTCATTCAAGGTTGGGATCACAATTGAAAGCATATTTTATTTAAAAATTGTCCGAGCCAGCTCCCAATAGCTCTTATCTCCGTTCTTATACTGATAATACCACCACTCGACTCCCCAAAGATATGTCTTCTTAAAATTTACGTTTATCGCATATTGTAGATTGGCTTTAAACTGTTCGAAATTAAAGGATAGAGCCGCTTCTTCTGGAGAAAGATAAATTATTTTACCATTCGGTACCCAGGGCTCGGCCTGAAGTTCGATAATATACCTATTCTCCGGTTTTATCCCGGCCAAATAAGCCTTAAAACGATAAAACCAGGCTGGAATCGGATAACGAAAATATCCTGTATAAGGCCCCCAAACTACCCTATATACGGTACTGCCAAATAAATCGCCATATTTTGCTTCTTTTTTCCACCAACTCAGCTCGCCCGTGGCCGAAACCATAACCGGACGATTATCTCTCTTTTTAATGATATCTAACTCACGCTTGAAAAACGCTTCGTCGCTCGGCGGACAAACACCAAAAGCGTCGAAAAATGGTTCATTCTCCAATTGCCAGGCAACAATTGCCTTATTATCTTTATAATGCTCAACTACCACTTCCAACATCTTGACTGCCTTGGCCTGGGTGGCGGCTAAGCTCTTTTTAACGGCCCATTCTGGCGCATGGCACTCTGGCCAGCGCGGCAGACGCCAACCAACATTAGCAATAAAGCGGACATTTCTTTTCGCACCTTCTTGAATGATGTAATCATACTCGGAAAAATCATAATCGCCGTTCGTTTTTTCAATTTGATCCCAATAAATGGGGAGCCTTATTTCTTTCACCTGCAAATCATCAATAATCGCCGAATAAACCTCTTCCCAGTCGAGACCTAATTCTGAACAAAATTTCGTTGAAAATGTCACTCCAAAAAATCCCGGCTGGAAGCGTAAATCTTGGCGCCAAGGATAGTTTGAAGCAACTTTAAAAAAATAAAAGGAAAGAATAACAATCAAGACGACGGCAGCGTGCCGAGCCCTAATCCACCGTTTTTTTTTAAATTTTTCCTCTTCGACCTCCTGTTTTTTTACCATATTAGACCATAATAAAATATAAGCCAAACCCAATAACTAAAACGGCGGCTAATTTTTGTAAAAATATTTTCCAAGAAAATGTTTCTTTAAGCAGCTTGGGAGAGAAAACCGCTAAAATTGAGCTGACCACTAAAAGAAAGGCGTATTGAACGCCCTGAAAAGCGTTCACCAGGGCGACCGAACCCAAAAAAATAGCATAATTTTGGAGAACAAAGCCGGCCGATCCCAAAACCTGATTGAAAATCACTAATAATTTATGTTTGTTGTGTTTTGGCTTTTGGAAAGCGCTTAATATTTTTTTGCGATCATTTTTACGTATTAAAAACAAAAGAACAAAAAGAGCCGCTCCCAAGCGATTCCAAATAAAGGTACTGGCGAAAGGCTGGGCCGAATAAGCATATTTAGTGGCCACAAAATAAACAGCATAGGCCAGAGCGGAAAAAATAGCAAAAATTAAGTAACCCGATCTAATTTCCTGGGTAAATTTTAACTTAGCGATTATTCTGGTTAAAAAACTTCTATCTTTGGGCAGGAGGGCGACCAGAAATATTCCCAAGATGATAGTGATGACTCCGATCCATTCTAATTGAGAATATTGTTCCTCAAAAAACAAAATAGATAAGGCTATAGAAAAAATCGGAGTTAAACCGCCGACAAAAATAATCGCCCGTGAAGCTTCGCCGCGGCGCAAAGACTCATATAAAAGCCAGAGGGCAACCGCAAAAACACCCCCTGATAAAAGATCAATAACCAGCCAATACGTTCCCGGCCACCTTAAAAACCAAGGTGCGCCCAAAATAACAACGCCCCCCATTAGGCAAGCAATAAAAACATAAGCCTTGCTGCTCGTCAAAACATTATCAACTAAAAACTTATCAAGAAGATTGGCAACGGCTAAAAATAGATAGGCAAGCAAGGCGACTAAAATCCAAGACATAAACTTAATCTCTTTAATCTTATTTATTTACCACTAATTATTTTCTCAATATTATATGTTCCCATTTGCTCTACATTTAAAAACCCGTCCATGGCCGCCCGAGCTAACCGTCCTGAATTTAGTAAATCCGGCAACCATTCGTTAACATATTCTGGATCCTGGCTATCAATCCCCGCCCCCACAGACAACAACCACTCTCGATTAAAATCTTCTTGCGAGCCGACTGGAGTAGATATGATAATGGGCAGCCCAAGGGCACAGTAAAAAGACAGTTCTGACGGTTTGGTCCAAAGAATGTCTGTCTCGCGCAGACAAATATTAAATTTCCTAAAATAATCATTTTTTTCCGGAGCAAAAATAATTTTTACCCCCTCTCCTTCTTTAAGTTCATTCAATTTCAATTGGGAAATAAAATAATCTTTTACTTCCGGCCTATTCCCGGCCACCAAATTCAAGCGCAGTTCATTATCCTTAATTTTAGCCCGCAGTTTTTTTAAAAGCAGGCCGCCAATCTCTTTCTGCGCTCCAGCGCCGCCGACGGCAAAAGTTAAAGTTAGCGGTTCTGGTTTTAAAGAAGGTCGGTCGGCTGAAATTTTCTTTAACAAAGAATCATAGTTTTCCATATACTCCCCTTTCGGGTCAAGAGCTTTAATGCGGCGCGCCAAGTCAGCTTCTAATATTTCTTTCTGCGAACCAATATTTTCTTTAGGCAAAGGAAATCCGGTAATAATAATATTTTCCGGCTTGACCCCATACATCAAAAATCTCTCTTTAACTTTTTCACTGGGCAATAAAAATTTAGTTCGGCTATTTTTAGAATCAAGCGGCGCCCAGGCGCGGGAAGCGTCGGTGTCGCACACCAAACAATAGACATCATTTTGATATTTGTGGTATTCGGCAATATAGGCGGCCACAAAAAACGTAGTCAAATACGGCAGACCGCTAGGATTTAATTTTTCGATTAAATTTTTTCCAAGACCTGCTTTAATTGAGCGAAAAAATAATTTTTGCTGTATAGTATTCTGGGATAAATCGCGAAAAGGATAAAAAGACTGGATCTTCTGGAAATTATCCATTATCTTGAATACTAACGTTCCTAAAATGGGGATTTTCTTAAAACGAGATATTCTTTCATAAGCCTTCAAGCTGCTTATCCAATATTTTTTTTCCCAATCAGGAATACCGGGATAATCATTTATAGTAATAACCTCTCCACCGCCCAAATCAAGCAAAGGATAAGCCGCGCGCTGATGGCCATACCCCATATCGGCGGCTACTAAATTTATTTTCTTAGTCATCATAGCTATATTATAGCAAAAATTAATAGTTTTTAGCCACAAAGTCGTTCCCAGATTTTAATTGTATATATTGGTAGGCGCTGAGAGCAGCTACTGTCGCCTGCCCCATAGCAATCGTGATCTGTTTAAATTCACAATCCGTCACATCGCCGGCCGCAAACAGCCCCGGCGTTTTTGTTTCAGCCATGCTATTAACAATAATCTGATTCTTATCATTTCTCTCTACAAAATCAGCAACCAAATCCGTGCTCGCCAAACGCCCGACTTCAATAAAAATACCATCAAGCTCTATTTCCCTTCCTTGATTGGTTTTAGAATCAAATACCTGTACCTTTTCTACCTTGGCGCTGCCAATAATTTTCTTAACCTCCGCATTTAAAATTATTTCAATATTGGGACGATTTTTTACTTCTGACACGAGGGTATCAAAAGCCTTAAAGCCGTCGCTGCGGTGGATAAGATAAACCTGATTAGCTATTTTAGAGAGGACTTCAGCGGCATCCAGAGCGGAATTGCCGCCGCCGACAACAGCCACCGTCTTATTCTTAAAAAACGGCCCATCGCAATTAGCGCAATAAGAAACGCCCCGGCCGTTAAGTTCAATCTCTCCATCAACCGCTAAACGTCGAGGAGAAAGCCCCATTGCGACAATCACTGTTTTAGCCTCAAATGTTTCACGGTTAGTATGAAGTAAGAAATTTCCTTCGGCTGTTTTTTCGATCTTTTTTACCTCATCATCCTTCATTTCAGCGCCAAAATTAACCGTCTGTTGCTTAAATTTATTTATGAGCTCAAAGCTGTTAATTTTTTCAAAACCGGGATAATTTTCTATTTCGCTTGCCCAAACCATTTGGCCGCCCACCTCTTTCCCGATAATAAGAGTTTTCATTTCTCGACGTACAGCATAGATTCCTGCTGTCATTCCAGCCGGCCCGGAGCCGATAATAATCACATCATACATAATTTTCTTTTCTAAAATAATTAAATTACTCTCTAATTATAAAATTTTTTATAATGAAAGGCAAATAAAAAAATCTCTCTAACCTAAATTTTTTAATTAAATATTAGTCCTAAAAAACATATTATTTAACATATTTTCCACAATTTATCCAATACTATTATTTATTTAATATTAGCGAATATTTAAAGATAAGTCTACATTTTTGTAGACTTATCCCTCTTCCCTGTTAATTAAATTTGGTAGTATTTATAAAATTAAAAAAAATGATATAATTTTATATATAAATCTGATAATAAAAATTATTTTAATAATTATGAACGAACAACTATTGATAGATTTAAATAACTTATTAAACGACGCTCCGGAAAAAAATATTGCCTATAAATTTAAACAAAAAATTTCTAACAGCAAGTATACAAAAGACGATGACCCTGAAAGTCACCTCTGTGTTTCTTTCGCCGCTTATGATCATAAATCTAAACAAATATTTATTGGCCGCCATATAAAATCTGGCCTCTGGCTATTTAATGGCGGCCATGTAGACAAAGAAGAAACATTACGCCAAGCAGTTGAAAGAGAAATTAATGAAGAATGGGAAATCAACACAAATAATATTAAAATTGGCATTCCTGAACTATTAACAATAACAGATATAGACAATCCCACTAAACAAACTTGCCGAACACACTTTGATATTTGGTACTTTATAGATATTGATAAAAATAACTTTAATCCAGATCCATCAAAATTAGCGACCGAATTTTATTCTGTCGAATGGATAGATTTAATTAAGGCGAAGGAGTTGATTACGGACAAAAGCACTATTACAGCCTTGGATTATATTAAAACTAGATATTTTAATTAAATTGTTCTTTAAGGAACATTCATAAACATCAAAATACAAAAGACATCGCGGAAGTGATGCCTTTCTGTTTTGTGGACCATAAGGGACTTGAACCCTTGACCTCTTCCATGCCATGGAAGCGCTCTAGCCAACTGAGCTAATGGCCCATATTTTTTAAAATTGTTCTTTGAGGAACAATTATTAACTCTTAAGCATTAATATCAAAACCACTCTTGAATTATAACTAAAATATAAACTATGTCAATATTACTAAAAATACTACAAATATAAATATTTGTCAATATAACATAATAAATTATTTAATATTAGCAAAAATAAGTGTCCTCGCCAGGAATTGAACCTGGATTTAGAACTTAGGAGGCTCTTGTTCTATCCGTTGAACTACGAGGACCAAAATTGCTTTAAAAATCAACAAATATTTGACCTATTCATTCTAACCCAACTTCTTAATTATTTCAATTTTTCTTTGACAATAATGATTGATTAGCCTAAAATAAAAGCATAAAAGGTTGCCCTAAATTATTTTTTATTAAAAATAAACGATATGTTTAGTAAAGAAAACAAATTAGAAAAATTTAAAGACGCGGAAACTATTATTGGTGCCTCAATTAAAGTTAAAGGTAACTTCCAAGGGCAGGGAAATATTATTATAGAAGGCACACTTGAGGGATCGCTTAAAACCGAGGCGAATCTTTTTGTCGGCGACCGAGCCAAAGTTATTGCCAGTATAGAATCCAAAGATGCGGTTATTAACGGGGAATTACAAGGAAATATAAAGGCACACGGCTATTTAGCTCTCGGCGGCACAGCAAAAATTTTTGGGGACATCCAATACGCTGAGTTATCTGTCGAAAAAGGCGCAGTCATCAACGGGCAACTATCCATGATAGCAGGAGGAGAGCGACGCGGAGACAACAAGAAGGCGGAAGTAAAAACGGAAGCAAAAAACGAAGAGAACGAAAAATAATAAACTGTTTCTAGCCAACTATGCACGTCTACATTTACGATGAATATTTAAACAAAACTAAGTACAATCGTGCGATTAACCGTCTCGAAATTCGCCTTACTGATCTTGGATTGAATGGAAAAATAATTCGTTTGGGCGGAATAAAAAACATAAAGGGAACCATCCAAAACGAAATAAAACTCGGAGCAAAAACTATTATTGCTGTCGGTAATAATCAGACGGTTAACAAAATAATCGGAGCCATCATTGATACGGAAATATATGGCGATTTCCAGAAAAAGACCCTGCTTGGCTTAGTCCCAATCGGTGATGATAATTCTATCGCAGCCTCTTTTGGTATTAAAAACATTGATGATGCTTGCAATATTTTGCTTGCCCGGCGAGTTGAAAAAATCGATCTCGGCCTGGTCGGCAATCACTATTTTCTTAACCAAGCTTCAATCCAAAGTTTGGGAACCATTATAGAAATAAATGATTATTCTCTGGAAATAATGGAGAGAGGGGAAGTAAGAATAATAAATTTATTGAGTGACCAAAAAGAAAACATCAAATCAAACCCTCATGACGGCAAACTTGATATCCTGATCAGAACGCGCAAGCGGGATGAGTCCCTTATAACAGCTCAGAGCCTGAAGATAAGCAACCCTCAAGAAAAATTAATCGTTGATGGGGTTGTAGAAATAGACACTCCGGTCCAAATAGGCATTATGAAAGACAAGGTTAGCGTTATAGTGGGGAAAAATAGATTATTTGAATAAAAAAAGACCGACTTAAACGGGTAGGCAAGAAAATTTCTTCTAGGCACTTTCGAGCGCGAAGCCGGAAAAACCCTAGCAAGAAAATCCCCATGCTTGTCGTGCCTGACCCGTTTAAAGCGGTCTTTTCTAAATTTGAAAAATCATTTTTTAAGTGACTAATTAATATATCATAAGTATATATACTTGTCAATAGTTTTATCCACAAGCTACAAAAATAAAAAATCCCCTAAAATTATAGGAGATTTTTTATTTAATATTAAATAAATTATATTAAACTTTTATCACCACTGGCAAAACCATTGGGCGCCGTTTAGTAGCATTAAATAAAAATTGGCCGATTTCATTCCTTATTTTATTCTTTATATAGTCATCATCAGCGGCTGTCATTGGATTTTTATCCTTCACAATTTTTTTAGCTTTCATGCGCGTTTTTTCTATTAACTCCCGATTTTCTTTCATATGAACAAAACCACGGGAGATAAGGTCGGGGTTGCCGATGATTGCGCCGGTTTTCGCGTCAATGGTGGCTATGATAACAATCATGCCATCATCAGCCATCATCCGACGATCGCGCAGCACTATCTCTGAAACGTCCCCGACGCCAAGCCCGTCAACCATCACATAATCAGTATTAATCTTCTCTTTAAGGACGGCCGGCTTACGATCTTTTTGGAATTTGATTATCTGGCCGTTATCCAACACTACAACCCGATCGTCTTTAAATCCTTCGCGCAGTGCCAGTTTTTTGGCTTCAACTAACATATAATGGTTAGCGTAAACGGGGAGAAAATAATCGGGCTTTATTTGATGCAAAATCTTTTTTATATCATCAGCATTGGCGTGCCCGCCCGAATGAACGTCCATAATGCTGCTATGAATAACATTATCGCTTAAACGATATATTTGATCTTTTACTTTTTGGACTGAGCGCTCATTGCCCGGAATAACCGAAGAAGAAAATATAACGATATCTGATTTTTTAATGTTTATATAGCGATGATTCCCGTTAACAATGCGCGCAAACACTGCATTTGATTCTCCCTGCGCACCGGTGCAAATTACCACTATTTTATTCTCCGGATATTTATGTATATCTTCAACTGGTATCAGGGTGTGCTTATGGGCGGGAATATAGCCGAGTTCTTGGGCAATCTTGATATTCATTTTCATGCCATAGCCGTCGAGCACCACTTTTTTGCCAATTTTTTCTGCATAGGCCAGCAAATGAGTGACTCTTTCCAATTGAGAGGCAAACGTACCAATAATAACTCTCCCCTTAGCTTCTCTAATTAAACGCTCCAAATTATCCTGGGTTGTTTTAACCGGCACTCTTTCTTTTGAATAAGAGACGCCCAGACTTTCCAGCATTAATATACGAGGGGAAGGTAGCCGTGATAAATGTTCATAGTCTACAACCGGCCCGTCTATAGGATTCTCTTCAATCGTCCAATCTCCGGGATGAATAACAGTCCCGTGCGGGGTTTGGATGATAACGCCAACCGCATCAATAATAGAATGCTCCACTTGGAAGAAACTTACTTTGAATTTTCCTAAAATTAATTTTTGACTGAGCGAATCAATAACAATCGTCTTAAGATTTTTAGTCGTCCCCCGTTTATAATCTTCTTGGCGGTGTTTAATCATGGCCAAGGTTAATTTTCGGCCAATAATCGGCGGATTACCTAGCTGTTCCAATAAAATCGGGGCGGCGCCGATATGATCAAGATGGCCGTGGCTAAAAATAACGCCGCGGATATTCTTTTCTTTCCCGCGCAGATAGGCTACGTTCGGGATTATGTAATCGACTCCGGGCATATCTTCATCGGCGAATTGCATACCCATGTCAAGAATAATAATATCATTATCATATTCAAAAATCGTACAATTACGTCCGACTTCTTCCTGCCCGCCAAGCGGGCAAATTTTTAAGCTAGAGCCGATAGCCGCCGCTTTCGGATTAGGAAGAAGCCCGGGGCGCCCCCCTTGAACTTGGCTATTTACGCCACGCTGTAACGGGCGACTATAAAATTTTTTCCGAGGTAAAGCCGTCGGAGCAACTTGCTGTTTTACTATCATTTTTTTAATTATTAAGTTTTATGAGTTATATAAACGCGGTTTAAACTAGATGCGAGTTCGGCATCAAAAATTACCACGTCAATTTTTTACTAGTCTTTAAATACCAGTCGCTGATACTGGCGAAGCGATCCGCCGGTTCAACCGCCATTGAGCCGTTGAAACCCTTAATCTTTTTCGCCTGTACGTAAGTGTAGGTCGGCGAATAAAGAAAAATTGCGGGGACATCATTATTTATATATTCTTGAAATTTTTGATATTTAATTTTACGTTCTTCAAGGTCGGTCGTAGTTCGAGCCTCTGTTAGCAGGGCATCAGCGGCCGGATTATTATAGCCCGCCAGATTCAACCCCTTGCCTCCAATCTGACTTGAATGCCAAAAAGCATAAACATCGGGATCGCCGCCGACTGATTCTCCATATAATAATATTTCAAAATTACGATTCTTGATAACGCTGGCAGCTTGCTCTCCGGGGATAACTTTTATTTGCACGGCTACGCCGATTTTTTCCCAATAGAACTTTATTTTTTCGGCAACGCTAACGTTGCTGCCGGAATCGATCACGGTTAGAGTTGTTGATGCCAGCTTATTTTTAATATTAGTGCTCGCTTCAAGCGGAGAATATTCATAATTTTTAATCTGGCTGTTATATGCAAAACTACTAGCTAAAATAGGGCCGTCCGCTCTTTTATAAATACCAGCAAAAGCGTCTTTGATTATTTGGTTTTTATCAACTGCCTGGGCAAGAGATACTCTAACTATTTTATCATCCAGCGCCTTATCTTTATCACGATTGAAAAAGAGGGAGATAATCTGGGGGCGGACTAGCTCATTAAAAGATAAGGAGTCCTTAGCTAGCAGTTCTTTCCGCTCCTCAAGCGGCAAATAGCTGAGCCCGTCTATTTGATTATCATTCAATGATTTAATGGCTTCGGCGTAATCGACAAAAAATTTAAATTTAATATTTTTTATATAAGGCTTTCGAGAATAATAATCATCATTAACGATTAAATTATATTCCTTCAAATCTCCATCTTTATTTTTTATTAATGATTTGAATTTATAAGGGCCGGAACCTATCGGTTTTAAATTCAATTCTGACAGAGCAGCCGAACCGGGATTAACATTTTCCCAAACGCTTTTTGGCAAAATACCGAAAGTTAAGGCTTCCAGAAATGGCGCATATGGAGAACCTAGGGTTAATTTGATTGTCCGGTCATCAATCTTTTCAGCTTCGACTCCGCTCAAAGAAGTTCGGAGCGGGGAACGATAATCGGCATTTTTAATAGCATCGATCGTAAAAATGATATCATCGATTGTTAACTTATTACCATTTCCCCATTTAACGCCTTCTTTTATTTTAATGGTGTATTCCTTATCATTATTAATCTCAACGCTTTCTGTTAAATCATTAGCCAGAACGCCGTTTTGATCATATTTAAATAAGCTTGAATAAATCAGGCGGCTTAAATCACTGTCAACGTCACGATTAACCGCATAGAGAGGATTAATAGTTTTTGGATATCCAACCACCCCTTCGACATATTCTCCGCCTGAAACCGGGGAATATTGAAGATGCTTGCCCAAGAAGGAGATGCTTAAATAAATAACATTAACAAAAATCAGAAGCAGACAAATTTTTATTATCAAATATTCTTTCGGATTAAGAAACTTGTTCAAATGCTTTAACTGGCTACCTGTAGGAATTTTGCGCGGAGATAAGGCGTAGACTAATTTTTTATCAACCTCCACTTGATTCATGTTTTTTCTTCTGTTAATACCAAAAAAAGACAAGGCCTGAAACGCCCTTTTTTTAAATAAAATAGTTTTTGTTTTAAGTGAGTTCACAGCAATCTTTTAACTCTCGAAGTTCGCTGGCGTTTAAGTTTTAAAGAAAACGCCTAAAGATAATAGTATAAATATGGCGGCTAAGACAATAGTCGCGATAAAAAGTTTTTTTTCTAAACCTCTCTTGGTTAAATAAACGCCACCGCCTCCGCCGAAGACACCGCCTAAACCGGCTCCTCGATTTTGCATTAAAATCGCTAACATTAATAGAACCGCTATAATAATTTGAATGACTTTAATCCAAAATATCATATTATTTTTTAATCCTATTAATTAAAGCGGTCAAAGCTTCCTTATTAGATACGGCCAAATCAGCCAAAATCTTCCGATCGACCTCAATTTTATTTATTTTCAGCAAATTTATAAAACGAGAATAAGACAAACCAAATTCGCGGACAAAAGCATTGATTTTAATCTGCCACAAACCGCGCATTACTCTTTTCTTTTTGCGACGATCAACATAAGAATGGGCGCCGGCTTTAGTATGAGCAGTTTTAGCTAATCTAATTAATTTTTTACGACCCCATTTGTAACCTTTAACGGCCTTTAAAAGTTTCCGTCTCTTTTTTACATGGGTCATCCCTCTTTTTACTCTAGGCATATGGTCAATTACAATAATTAATAATTATACGGCGTCAGCGTATGGATGGTTTTAACCAAAGTTTTATGGGTTTTTATATCTAAACGCTTCTTACGAGTAATATTGCCGGTATCGCGAGAATTAAAATGATCTTGTCCGGCCTTACGTTGGAGCAATTTATTGTTGGCGGTTTTCTTAAAGCGCTTTACGGTCGCTTGATGAGTCTTTATTTTTGGCATAATTTTCCAGATTAAAAAACAGGTAAACACCTGAATTCAACGGTTTTTTTACTTTTTATTGATCAATATAATAGTAAATCTTCCTCCTTGATTTGTCAAGGGTTGTTCAATCTCAATTAACAAACCGGGGTTGGCTTGTAATTTAGACACGAAACTGCGCACTATTTCGGCCGCCTTGGCCGGATATTGCCGTTCGCGGCCGCGCAAAATTAATTCAATTTTAATTTTGTTATCTTTAGCTAAAAATTTCTCAGCTTGAAGCAAGCGCATTTCCTGGTCGTGTTCGCTGATACGAAAAGTAAGGCGGATATTCTTGGTTTCTATTTTCTTTTGCTGCATTTTTTGCTTATGAGCAAATTTTTCTCTTTCATACTTAAGCTGACCCAAATTAACAATTTTAACTACCGGTGGGTTGGCCTTGGGGTTTACTTCTACTAAATCCAGGTCGGCTTCTTGAGCCTTTTCCAAAGCTTCACCGATTGTCATGACTCCTAGAGCCTCGTTTGTTTCGTCGATAACAAAAACTTCAGGTACTCTGATTTGATGATTCGATCTAAAAGTTGGTTCTTCTTTTCTTTCGACGCGATGAAATTTAATGCGCATTATAGTTTTGTTTTAATGTATTAAACTTTTGAGGCTACTTTTTTATAATTATTTCGGCGTTTGTCACTGTTAGAGCTGCTCTTTTTTGCTTCAGCCTCGCTTAAATATCCAATTCCTCGCTTATCATAATAGATCTTGTTGCCAAGCTCAACAAACCCCTTTTCATTAACTGGCGGCTTTTTGATAGAAATAAAGCCTGATTTATAAGCTTCCATTTTACCATCACTATAAATAACTTCCCCAAAAATATTTTTAAAAGCTCTGCGAACAGCTTCATATTCTCGCCCTTCGCTTTGCCTGGCTTCATTTCTTTCGTCCGATAGGCCTGATTTTAAAATTTCTTTATATTGCGTAAAGAATTGATTGGCCTTAGTTATAAAATCATCTAATTCTTTCGCGCCGTTGTTTTTAGCCGTTTTGGCCAAACCATCGAGAATCGGCAAAAAATCATATTTGTCTTCGCTCGGGGGGATTTCTGCCTCCAATTTATCGCTTAATCGATTAATAAATTCTTCGGGATCACTTGCTTCATCGACCATCTCTTCAATTGGCGTCAAAGTTTCACGCTTATCATTCATTTTTACTTCCCCTAAAAACCCTTCTTCACTATCATTATAATCATTCTCGGGGTGAACAGCGTCGCCTTTAATGTCGCCTGATTTATAAATTCCGTGGAGCGAGTTCTCAACACTTTCAGATTTTTCTATACCTAGTCCAAATTTCATATAATTTTTATTAATTTATTATATTTTACCTTTTATATTTATATCTTAAAAATGCTAAAAAGTCAAACAAAAAGGAGCGAATATGCGGCTCTTGACATCTATTTTTTATTAGTATAAAATAAGGTTATTAAAAATTAAAATAGAATAACATAAGAAAACAAGATATTTTTTATATCTCTGTTTTTTTCTGTCTATTTAGAACATTAAAAATTTTATAGCAAACAATCATGGTGATGGTTAATTTTGATGCTAATCGGCATCAATTCGGAAAGTATAAATTTTTGTCCGTTTTTAAAACGGAATCACATATCAATAGAAACTTCTGTTTCTATCGAGCCAATCAAATTTTAGAGAGTTTGATCCTGGCTCAGGATGAACGCTGGCGGCGTGTCTAAGGCATGCAAGTCGAATGCCTGTAGCAATACAGGCATGGCAAACGGGAGAGTAACACATTGGCAATCTACCCCTAAGACGAGAATAACCTTGCGAAAGCGAGAGTAATACTCGATAGTATTAAAGAGCATAAGCTTTTTAATTAAAGCTCCGGCGCTTAGGGAGGAGCCTATGGCCTATCAGCTTGTTGGTGAGGTAATAGCTCACCAAGGCTACGACGGGTATGGGGTGCGAGAGCATGGCCCCACTCACTGGGACTGAGACACTGCCCAGACTCCTACGGGAGGCTGCAGTCGAGAATCTTCCTCAATGGGCGAAA
>CAZYNT010000007.1:0-61875 GCA_964648205.1 uncultured Gammaproteobacteria bacterium | reverse complement strand
AAAAAAGCAGACACGAAAGTGTCTACTTTTTGGGGTACAGATCAAGTGCGGAGAGAGAGGGATTCGAACCCTCGATAGGGGTTTACACCCCTATAACAGGTTAGCAACCTGCCGCTTTCAACCACTCAGCCACCTCTCCAATATTTTTATTTTTTATGGTATAATCACTATATAAAATATAAATTTGCTTGTCAAACCAAAATATGTCTCAAACTAACCCAAAATTTTTACAATGGCAGGTGCCGGAATACCGCGTACCGCCAAGAGGCCGCAATTGGTATATCGTGGCCGCCCTCTTCTTTTTTATCTGCATTTTTTTCTCCTTTTTTACGATCAGCCACTGGCGTTTGGTTTTTTTGAGTTATAATTCGAATTTTCTTTTTGTCCTTATTCTCATCATTTCCGCTTCAATCATGTATGTTTTTGAAAGCCGTCCGCCCCAGATGATTAATGTCGAGCTCGGGCCGGAGGGCATAAAAGTCGGTCCCAAATTTTACGATTACGACGAATTGAAAAATTTCTGCGTGCTCTACAAGCCGAAACAGAGCATAAAAAATCTCTATTTTGAATTTAAAAATACCGCCCGCCTCCGCCTTTCCCTGCCTCTCAGGCGAATGGATGCTCTCGAGGTTCGCAATTTTCTTGTCCGCTACCTAGACGAAGACCTAGAAAGAACCGGGCCGCCCCTATCCGAACAGTTGACTAAACTGCTTAAATTATAATAAGATAATTAGCAGTTCAGGGCTGATGCCTTGAAGAAATTTAGCTTCTGTCGTTCAACGGATAGGACGCAAGATTGCGGATCTTGTAATCCAGGTTCGATTCCTGGCGGAAGCACATAACTCTACCAGCTTGAATATTTTAAAAAAGCAGACAGCCTTAAAGCTTCTGTTTTTTTATATGGGCTGTATACTCCCCCGCTCCCCTTGATATTTTCCCTTTTTCATACTAGACTAATATGATTATCAAAAATCAGTAAATCGTATATTAAAAACTTAATTTCCACTATCATGAAAAATAAAATCGACCATTACGTCCAAGGCGAAGCTCGGACTAGGAACGGGCAGCTTCTTGAGTTCTCTTGCTCTCCCGAAGATAAGGGAAAAGTAGCCGAGATTATTACTAATAACATCCGTTTCATTAATTTGCCTAATTCCCATAAATCAGTCACCGGCCACGGCAGCCACGGCGGTTATAGCCGCTTCAAGCTTAAACAGCATAAATATGCTGGGAGTGGTCCGAATGAATACGGTGGCTGGAGCTTCATCGAGGTTTTGGAAATAAAGAACCCGCCTGAAGGGCGCCACCCCTTTGTTATCTATGAAGCCAACGGCGAAGGCCGCAATACTTTCTATGAATGGAAAACCATTACCCAAGCGATTGCCGCCTATGAAAAACATTGGTCGAAATCCAATAACCGCGAAAACCTCCCTAAACTTCCCGGTTTCAAACGCCTGGTCGCCTGCGGATTGCTCGTTCCCTGGTTCTACGCCTTGGGTGATGAAAACCTGCTGGGCGATTATGCTTTTCCCGATGAGTTGCAAGACGACCCAGTCTTTCGTTTCGGCGAACGTTTCGTCTGCTACGAAAACGATGTGCCGACAATAAAAACCTGTATGGGCACGCGCTTCGTTGAAGAAACTAACCGCTACAATGACGATATAAAGAAAAAATACCGTCTCGTCATTTGGCATGATGGCTCAATGTGGAACGAATATACGGAAAAAGACCGTCCGCCCCGGCCGTTGATTGAAGGCGAGCTTTGGATTACTGAAGCGATGCAAAAATTCCAGAAATTTCTCTCCGGCAAAATCGATAAATTCGAGATTGATTTTATAAACGGTCAAAAATTCATCGGTCATCTGACTCCGAAGAAAAATCCGCCCGAATCTCCGGCTGGCGACTACGATTTGGCGGTAACTTTCAAAAACGGAAAATTAGCTAGCGGCTGGGTACAAAATTTTATCCCGACGCCGGAAGTCCCGAACATTATTGAACATATCAGAAAGGAAGCGGCTGCGAAAGGAAAAGAGATCAGCCGGATAGAAATCGTGGGGAGCCGCCCAGAAAGAGGCGGAAAAAAATGGAGCGGCGTTTTTTATAACCGGTCCTAAACCGGAAATCATTTAAAAGCAACAAGAGGTTGACCTGCGGGAGGCCTCTTTTTTATTTGCTGTCGACCTCCAGATTTGTTAGACTTTTAGTATGATTACTCTTAACTCTAAGATAAGTGAATTGTACCGGGTCGGCGCCGCCACGGCTAAAACCTTGGATAAGCTCGGCCTCCGCACCGCCTCCGATTTGATTTTTTATTTCCCTTTCCGTTATGATGATTTTTCTAAAAGCCTATCTATTTCTGATCTTAAGGCCGAAACAACCGCCAATATTATCGGCACCGTCGAGCTCATCCAGAATAAAAGAAGCTTCAAGCGGAAAATGTATCTGACTGAAGCCTTGATTAGCGATGAAAGCGATACCTTAAAAGTAATTTGGTTTAACCAGCCTTTTTTGACCCGGACTCTTAAGGTTGGCGACAGGATTTCTTTGGCCGGGCGCGTAAGCGAAAACCACGGACAATTAATAATGGTTTCTCCTTTATACGAAAAGGTCTACTCGGACGATTTAGTCCATACTAAAGGCCTTGTTCCTAACTACCATTTAACGGCCGACTTAAGCCAAAAACAAATAAGATCCTTAATCAAGCAAGTCGTCTTGCTCGCCAAAAATATTCCGGATTGGCTGCCAAGTGAGATAAAAAAACGCCTGGCGCTGCTTGATTTAAGCGCCGCTATCGAAAAAATTCATTTTCCTAAAAATGCTCAGGACGTTATACTGGCCCAAAAAAGATTGGGCTTTACCGAATTGTTCCTGCGCCAATTAAAAGCCCAGCTCATAAAACGGCAATTGAAGAGCCGGCAAGCGCCCCTAATTAATTTCCAGAAACAGGCTACTCGAGACTTTGTCGGCTCCCTGCCTTTTACTTTGACCGGAGCGCAAAAAAAAGCCGCTTGGGAAATCATCCAAGATCTGGAAAAATCATCGCCGATGAGCCGTTTGCTTGAGGGAGACGTCGGGAGCGGCAAGACACTGGTCGCGGTTATGGCGATGCTTAATGTCGCTCTTAACAAAAAACAGGCGGCGCTGATGGCGCCTACGGAAATACTGGCCGAACAGCATTATAATTCCTTAAAAAAATTGTTAAAGGATTATAATTTCAAGATAGAGCTTCTAACTCATAGCCATAAGAAGGGGGATACTACCGGCGCGGATATAATTATCGGCACCCAGGCGCTCATCCAAGAAACCGTCAAATTTAATAATCTGGCTCTGGTCATCGTCGACGAGCAGCACCGCTTCGGCGTCAAGCAAAGGCAGAAGCTGCTTGATTTTAAAAATAATAAAGACGGCAGCCGAGAAACACCCCATTTTCTCTCGATGACGGCGACGCCGATTCCCCGTTCTTTGGCGCTCGCTATTTATGGCGATTTAGATATTTCTTTAATCGACCAGATGCCCTCTGACCGCAAAAAAATTATTACCAAAATAATTACCGAGGAAAAGCGGCCGGCAGCCTATGATTTTATACGCGCTCAGATAAAAAGCGGCCGCCAAGCTTTTGTCGTCTGCCCGCTAATTGATGAGTCTGATAAACTGGGTGTCAAATCTGTAAAAAAGGAACACGAAAGGCTTGATAAAGAAATCTTTCCCGAATTGAAAGTCGGCTTGCTCCATGGCAAATTGAAAAGCCGAGAGAAAGAAGCTATTATGGCTGATTTTCTTGCCGGCCGCATCCAGATTTTAGTTTCAACTTCCGTAATCGAGGTCGGAGTCGACGTGCCGAATGCGACCATGATGATAATTGAAGGTGCGGAACGTTTCGGCCTGGCGGCGCTCCATCAATTCCGCGGCCGCGTTGGCCGCAGCGGCTTCCAATCTTACTGCCTGCTCTTTCCCTCAAACGAAGAATTGAGTAATGGAAAAACTATCGCCCGCCTTGAAGCGATGGCTAAATATAACGACGGCTTTTCGCTTGCTAAAATGGACTTGAAGCTGCGCGGCGCCGGAGAGTTATACGGCCTTGATCAAAGCGGTTTTCCGGAACTGCAAATCGCCTCCCTCTTTGATTATGAGAATATAAAAAAGGCGCAGGCCGAGGCAAGCGCGCTAATAAACAGCGATCCGGATTTGAAAAAATATCCGTTTCTAAAATCTAAGCTGGGTGAATGGGAAGATAAAATTCATCTTGAATAAATAAAAAATCTGGAATAAATATAAAAAATGAAATAATCCTCAAAAAAGAAAGAACCCTGCGAACCGAAGTTGCAGGGTTTTCTCGAAAGAAATTCAGTAGCAAATTATTTCTTGATCCAAAAGAGGATCACAGCGTACATCGCCAGGGCAGACAACGTAATTGTCACCCAGGGGGTGTCCAAAAAAAATTTTACTACTACCTCAACCGTAGAGCCGGAGGGCTCGATTTTCCCCAGGGCAATTCCCAAGATGAGAAAAAAGGCGGATGCTAAGATAATCATTGAGATTGATCCGGCGATTTTAACCGCCTGGTTGAATTTTGGTAAAAAAGAACTTGTTGTCATCGGTATATGTTTTTTGGGTTGTTTTATCATTTTTTGCTTGGTCTTATTATATCATATTTTAAATATACTGTCAATAGATGCTAATATTACAAACTTTTTTTACATTGACATTATTAAAAATAGATGGTAATGTTATTTTATGTTCATTGAGTATTAACCTTTTAAAAAGAAAAAAAGATGCAAAATTTTATGTATTCTTTTAAGGGTGGATCAAGGATTACCATTGATCCGGGAGACGTAGCTATTAATGCCGCCGGCACCAATATGACCGTGGCAACCTACCCGGACAAAAACCTTGACCGAGGCGACAGGCGCCCCGTATATGAAAACTTCCGCGAGCTTGAGCTCGGACCGACGAACAAAGAAAAGCTGGAGGCAATTTTCAAAGCCGAACGGCAGAAGGTTAAAGACAGAAACAAAAAAATAAAAATCGCCGCCCGCCGGCAAAGACTGAACAAAAAAGCAGCGATGACCGCTTAAAAGCCAGTTGCCGGAGAGGGCCAAAAAGATAAAAAAAACGAGCGTCCGCGAGACCTCGTTTTTCATTTTCTCAATTTATTTTTCTTAATCTATGACAGAAAGGCTTGCCCTACTTTATAATTTCAATCAATTCGCTTAAATTTTTTATCTTAATCAATTTCATTTTTCCGGATTTGACTTCGACGTTTGGAATAATCGCATTCAAGTAGCCTAAACGCTCCGCCTCTTTCAATCTCTCTTCGAGCCTAAAAACGTTTCTTACTTCCCCGCCCAAGCCGACTTCACCCAAAACGATGGTGCGGCGGTCGAAATTCTTGTTGGCGCTTGAGGAGATAATCGCCGCGCAAGCCGCTAAATCAAGGGCGGGGTCGGAAATCTTCAAGCCGCCGACCACATTTAAAATAATGTCGGCGCTGATTAAATTGATTTTACTGCGCTTGGAAATGACCGCGCTTAAAACTTGCAAGCGGCTAATGTCGAACCCGCTGGCTTTACGCTGGGGATAGCCGAAAACCGTTTTTGTAACGAGTGCTTGGAGATCAATTAGAAAGGGCCGCGTGCCTTCCATGACACAGCCGATAACGGATCCCGAAATATTATCTAAATTACCTTCGACAAAAACTAAACTCGGATTTTTTACTTCTTTGAAGCCGGTTCCCGTCATCTCAAGCACGCCCAGCTCGTTGACGGAGCCGAAACGGTTCTTGGTCGCCCGCAGCAAGCAATAATTATTATTCGTTTCATTTTCCAAATACAAAACCGTGTCGACGATATGCTCCAAAGATTTCGGTCCGGCGACCTGGCCGTCTTTGGTGATATGGCCGATAAGGAAAACCGCGATATTATTCCCTTTTGCCAGCTCTAAAAATTTGACCGCCGCCGCCCTGATCTGGGAAATGCTGCCAGCCTCGGCCGGAATCAAAGAAGAATAAACTGTCTGGACAGAATCAATGATTAAAATATCAGGGCTAATCTTTGCGGCCGTCGCGACAATCTTTTCAATATTAGTTTCCGAGATAAATTTCAAATTTTTTAAATCGCATTCCAGCCTGGACAGGCGCGCTTTGACTTGCAGCGCCGATTCTTCGCCGCTGACATACACGGTCTTATAATTTTTTCCGACCGCATCCGCTATTTGGGCGACTAGAGTTGATTTGCCGATGCCGGGCTCGCCGCTTAACAGCACCAATGAACCCGGCACTAATCCGCCGCCCAAAACCCGATCGATTTCGCCGATGCCGGTCTTTAAACGCTCTAAGGAGGCTGTTTTAATCGCCGTTAAGTCGATGACTTCAGCCCCTCCTAATTTTTTTACCATTTCTTTCTGCGCGTCTTTGGTATCACTGACTTCTTCGTGCAAAGTCCCCCAAGAACCGCACTCCAAACAACGCCCACTCCATTTCGGAAATTGGGCGTCGCAATTAGAGCAGACAAAAATTGTTTTAATTGCAGGCATAGCTATATTTTTTCTGAATTATTTTTTTTGCCAATAAGCTTTATCAAACAGCCATTCGCCATTTTTTTTCACGAGGCTCAAGTCTAGGTTCTGGCTATAGGGAGCGCCGCCGTTTATCTTTTCCGTGCTTTCGCGGCGCTGCGTCGCTACTATAATATTAGCTTGTCCCGCCTTGTCGTCGAATTTCTTCACTTCGAAAGTGATGGCGGTCGTCACCACGCCGTAATAAGAGCTGCCGGCCTGCGGCTGATTCTTTAAATCGGTAACGTATTTGTCCGCCCAGGTCTTCATACTATCGGTCATCAGTATTTTCAAGTCGGTAAAATTACCATAATTGGACTGGTTAGAAAAAGAGCCGAAGCGCTCCGCAAAAGACATAGAAATCTTGCCCAGATCATTCGCGTTTATTTTGTGTTCTGGTTCATTGGCTATATTGTATTGCTGGTAATTCCTCGGCTTGTCGCTCGGCGTGGTTGTGCCGACTTCAGGCAAAGACGGAGGCGGGCCGATTATCTCCGAACCGGACGGCGTCGTAGGAACGGTTGAGGGAGACTTTTTCCAGAAAAGGAAATAAATGATCAGAATAATTATTATCAACCCGAGGACAATGATAAGTATTCCCAGTTTTTTGCGGCTATTATTTTGCATATATTTAAAATTATATTTTTTATTGCTTTAGGCTTTCCTCAAAATCTTTTTTCGCCTCTTCAATTTCCAGCAATTGGCGCGGATCGGAAGTAATCAATTGATCTTCCGTATAAGAAGCCACTACCTTCATAGCCACATGCTTATTGCCGGCAAAAAATATCCCTTCCCCGATGCCGCATTCTAGGAGCAGATATTTTTCTCCTTCGGTCAGCATGAAAGTCTTTTGGACTAAATCAATGGCGGCCGGCGATTGTTTCAAGAGGATCTGCAGAGACGAGTTCGTCACGATTGCCTGGCCATAAGGAGAGGTCAAGAAGTCATTAACATCTTGAGTGATGGTCGTGACTCCTAAATAATATTTGCGGCAGCGTTTTACCAAAGCAAAAATAAACTTCGCGCTATCTTCATGCTGCATCATCCACCAAGCCTCATCGATCACTAGGATTCTTTTTTTCATTTCGCTCCGGACGACGTTCCAAATATAATTAACTACAGTATAAATAGCAATCGGGCGGAGTTCGTCTTCAAGGTCGCGCACCGAAAAACAGATTAATTGATTGTTCATCTCTACATTCGTCGGATTATTAAGCAACCCGGAAAATGTTCCTTGCGTAAATTTACGTAATCTTAGCGCTAAATCACTACCGCCTTCCATCCCGTCGAGAACTTGCTCAAGGTCGGACATAATCGGCGGCTCAATCTTCGATAAGTCTGAGTCAGGCGTAATATCTTTCTTCGCGTAAGTTTCTAAGAGCGCCCGATCAACAATCGAATCTTCATCATAATTTAAATTGCCCAGCATTAAGCGCACCAAGCCTTTCAAGGTAATAACCGCACTGCGGATAATATCTTTCGGCTTAGCTTCCCCGCCGACCGATCGGGGCAGATCAAAAGGATTGATTTTATTTTCAGACGACAAGGAAATATTGATATAGGTCCCGCCGACCGCTTCGGACAAATGCTTATACTCATATTCCGGATCGATGACTATTACGTCTGAGCCGAGCATAAGCGAACGCAGGATCTCCAGCTTAATCGCATAACTTTTGCCGGCGCCAGACGTCGCGAAGACGACCGAGTTGGCATTCTGGAGCGTAAAGCGGTCAAATAAAATCAAGCTGTTATTGTGGCGGTTAATCCCGTATAAAATTCCCTGATCGCTCGTCAGTTCGCTGGAAATGAACGGAAAGGATGAGGCGATCGGGGAGGAATTCATGTTGAATGTTATGAAGAGCTCATCGTTACCCAGCGGCAGAGTCGAGTTGAAACCTTGCTCCGCTTGATAATAAACGCGGCGGGAATAAACCAGGCGGGAACCGAAGATATCTTCGACTTGGTCGGAGGCGCGGTCCAAATCTTCTAAATTATCGGCATATAAGGTGACATACAAAGCGAATTGGAAGAATTTTTCCGTGCCCTGGGTAAGCGCGTCGCGCAGATATTCAATATCGCGCAAAGCCGTTTCGCGGAGAGGATCGCGCGCCGCGCCCTTTTCCGCATCGGAAATAATCTGCGCCTCAAGTGAGCCGACTTTATTCTTCAGTTGCTTTAAGATAATTGAACTCCGCACCGGATAAAAGAACATGGAAACATCGAACGTCAGGTTTAAATTTATTATCGGCGCGAACCAGCCGACTGAGATATAGCGCGGATAGCTGATGACAAAAATAGTCCGCAAAAATTTATCGCCCAGCCGCAAAAAGTTAGCGTCTATTTTAAGGCTGGCGGGAGCAATAATATCGCGCACCGATAAGACGCCGCGCCGGAAGGCTTTCTCTTCTTCGATCACTTCCCGCGTCAATTCCGGGTCAGCTTCAATGACGGGGGCAAAATCGCGCGCACCCAAAGTGACCTTGGATTGCAAAGTGATTTTATTGGGATTTTCTTCTTTATTAAAATTAACCATAAACTTTTAGCGTTCGACCCTTATTTTTTCCAAATCGACCAAATTCTGGTTTTTTGATGTTTCGGGGTTATAGGTCTTGTAATATAATTCAATCAAACTCTGCGTGTCCAGGCGGGCGACGGCGACGCCCATCGATTCTAAGCCGCCGACAACGCTCTCAATTCTTCTCTCAAGCATTTCTTGATATTCCCTGAAGGTCTTCTCCTTCAATTTTATAATCGTCGCCGGCTTTAGAGCCTCGCCGATCAAGCTGAAGAAGCCTTTGCGCTTATCGGTCAGCGGATTATAAGGAACGATTATATAGAAACGCTTATTCATTATTTTACCGAGAGATGTCAGTTCTTTTATATACTCAATATAGTCGGCCGTCTGCACCTTTAATAGTTTGTTGGTCTGCTCTTTTTCTTTTTCTTTCAAATATCCTAAATAATTATCAATGTCTAGTTCTCGGGATTGGATGACGATTTGCAGGGTGAAGGACAAGTTATTTAAAAAACGAATATATGAATCAATGACCGCATTTTGTTCGTCTTCGCTTTTCAAAGCGAAATTAATACTGGAAACGAGCAAAACCGCGCGCAAAGTGCCATCCTTCATCACGATGGTGTTTTCTTTCACTTCCGCAATATCCAGATACTGCTGGGTTGAAACGGAAACGCTATTTTTAGCCAATTTGCTTTTAGGCATAATAATAATTATTCTCCTTTATACCTTCCTTTTGTGTCAACGACGAGCGCCAACTCGGCCAACCTTGATTTTTTATACTGCTCTTTCACGACCGGTTTTTTCTCTGCTTTGACTATCGGCGTCTTATCTACTTCTTCGAAAACGGTTAGACGATTATTCCAAACTCTGACCCCGGGGCGGCGGATAGTCTGGGTTATATTCAAAATAAAATAATGAAAGGGGCGGCCATTTACTTTAACGAAGGCAAAAACCGCAGCGATAGCCAAAACTATGACAGTAATCAATAAAAACAAAGAAAAATCAAATAACTTGTAAGAAATGCCAACTATGACCGCGGCCGCCAAAATAATTAAAAATTGGCGGGTAGTGATCGGCCCGATAATCTTGCTTTCAACGTCGATAAATTGGGGGACGGTAAATTGTTGCATATTAAAAAACCAACTTGCTGTTCATGGTTAAAATCGCCTCTATCTCTTCCAGGTTCAAATAATCCTTATTTTCTTTCTGGCGGGCAAGCGCGTATTCTTTAAGCGTCAGCCCTTTGCCGATGGCTTCTTGCACCATTTTTATATATAATCGGTTAACCGGGCTCTGCCGCCAGGCATGCACGCCTGAAACCATTTTATCATAGCCATCCGCTTCCAACAATTTAATTTTAGAAAATATTTTGGCGGTAATTTCTGCCGGCGTCTTGCCGAGACGGCGGAAATTAACTAAATCTAAAAATTGCAGTTCTTCAAGCGGTCCCATTACTTTAGGGACCGGCCTAATATCGTGCATCGCTTGCTTGGAAGCAGATTGAGTAAATACCGGGCGCGAAGCGACCACTGTTTTTGCCGGAGCGGCGGGCGCGGGGCTCATCGGTTTTGGGGCGGCGGGCGCAGGATTAATGGGTTGCTTAATTGGTTTGACTGATGCCGGCTTTACTATAGAAGGAGAAGGAGAAGGAGAAGGAACGGCCGGAGCGATTGGGGTTGCCGGAGTGGCCGGAGCAATCGGGGTTGCCGGAGCGGCCGGCGGCAAAGCTGGCGGAGTTTTTTCGGCTAAAGGCAGATCCAATTCTTTTTCCGGAATCGGCAATTCATGCTTGGTGTCCAGCGGTGCCGTTCTGGCTGGCGGCGTTTCCGGCTTTTTAATTTGGCCGGAGGCGATTGCTTGTTTTAAATTATATTCAGCGGCCACAGCTCCGTCGGCTGAAGCAATAATTTTATCCAGACGGCTTGGCGGCGCTGCGACTTTTTCGGTTGAAACCGGATTAATTTCCAAATTCTTAAAAGTCTTTTGCCCGCAAACTTTAAAAATACGATCGACTTCAAGCGGGGTCAAATTGAGGCCGCCGAGTTCCGATGGTTTGGCAAAAGCATCCCGAGCGGCCAGCTTGCTCCTTATGCCTTTTAAGTAGGTGGACAGGATATTTTTGAAACGATTAATAAGATCGCTGCTGGGAAGGACCAACCCGGCTTCGGAGATAATTAAATTTATGTCCGCATCTAAATCTAAAAATTTAACTTCGTTTCCTAAACCGAGATAAGCGGCAGCGGCGGAAAATATCTTGGCGGTCAATTCTTTCGTTAAATTTTCCGCATCCGTCTGGGCCAAATTAAAATCACTGATAAAATAAGCGGGCAAAGTTTTAACCGCCAAGCTTTTGGTCATCACTTTCATGACCGCCATAGCCAAATCAACCTGATATTTTTTTTCCAGTTCCGCCAAAGCGGCCATCGCCAAAGGCGACGAGACCTTGTCCCGCAAATCTTTCGGCAAATTATTAAATTGTTGTAAATAATCAAACATGATAAATGGTAATCTTCTAATTCTTCGTCTTTAAACGCTTTATTTCCTGGGCGACCGCCTTGTACTCGAGGCTGTCAGGCACATATTTAGACAGGGCAGCTTGCAGTTCGCTCAGTGGATTAACCGCCTTATCCGTTTTGTTATCCGCTTTATTTTCTATTTTATCGGGCGTCTGCGCTCTTTTCGGTTCGGCTTTTAAAGCGGCCGGCCTGATTTTTGGCGTCGATTTTTTTTCGCTTAAAATGTCCTGAGCGACAGGAATAATCTGCCAATCATCGAACGGCGCATTTTCCATGCTTTCCGGAAAAAAGGAAAGATTGCGATAAAGCTTCAACAATTTTCTCAATAAATCCTTTTCGGCCGAATTTAGTTTCTTGGCGTTAGCCGAAGTGCTTAAATATTGAGCCAGAGCCAAATCGTCAAACATCTCGCTACCCTGAATTTTGAGAAAATCTTTAAGCCAATTGGCGATTGAAGGGGTTACTTCCCGATCCTCAAGCAAAATGCGGCCGGAGGTCAATTCATCGGGGTTGGAGTAAAGAGAGGTTTCTAAAGTTTGCCGATACATCGGATCATCCCCAATAAGGCTAATGAGTATCATATTGTAATCAGAAATAAACTCATCGGCGTCCGGATCCTTGAGAAGGCTGACCAGGCCTTTGTTAAAAAGAGCGGCCGAGTCAATTTTCTCTTGCTCCTCATCTATCTCTATCTCCGCGGAATCGGTCACAGGAGATTTCGGCTTAAAAACAAATTCCGGTTCAACTTTAATTTCTTCAGCAAATAATTTAGCTTCTTCGACAACGGCTCTTTTTTGTTCGTCAATAAAATGAAAATAGTCAGTCGGATTCCCTCCCCAATTTTTTATATAGTTTTCCAAATCTTCCTTAAGCCAGTCTTTGATAACTAGCAGCCTGATGCCGACAATATCGCAAGCCAAGGTTTTGACGGCCAAATCGTTTAATTTATAATTATTTTTGATAACTAACGGCAAATCGGCGACTTTCAGCTCTTTGGTAAACAAAAGGTTGATTATTTCTGTTATTTTCCCCTGATCTTCCCGGCTGATTTTATTTTTATTTTCAATCAGAAGATTGAGCTCGGTCGCTTTCATGGAAACAAGATAGGGCCAAATTTCAGCGGGCAAATTTTTATTATTATTTGTAATAGTCATATTTTAAGGATTCATATTAAAATTTGGATTGCCGGGCATAATAATTGGTGAGCTCGGAGGAAGGGTTGAGGACAACTCACTATCGGCTTTGATATTTTGCGTGTCTTTGTGGTTACTCCTTACCATCTCTTCGGCCATCATTGCGACTAAATCGGCATTGTCCCCTTGCTTGTGCATCGATTTCAACTTTCCGTAATTCAAACCTTCGGCTATCAATTGTTTGATTTGGTCGGCGTTGGGGCTCTTTTCAATATCTTCAACTTTAATCTTATTCAAATCGGCTGGTTTGGCGCCACCGACGAATTTCTTTAGGGCGCTAGCATCAATCTTATTATTCACGGTATAAGCCTCTTCGACTCTGCCGGTCAATTTAGCATGGAGCTCGGCGTTCTTATCATTGCTTGCCAACTTGTCTGGATTGGCCGGGTCCATTTTACGTTCCCGCAGCAAAGCTCCGGAAACCGCATCGCCCGACCTCTTGCTTCTTTTATAATTAGTCTCTATAACTCGATTAAAGTCTGATCCGTGGAAGTCGCGCAGAGCTTTAATCATCCCATTATTATTACCCTTAAAAGCATCGGGCGATAATTTTGTCGAATCAATTTTGCCGGTATCGATCCTGTCTTTAAATTTAGCCACGTCGTTTTCGTTATTAAACTTGCCCGTGCTGTCAACGCTCAAATCGTAATTAAGATGGGCTTGGTTCTGATCAACCGTGTCGTTAAACTTGCTCATCATAATAGCGTTGGAGCCGATATACTTCTTAGCTTCGTCGACTTCTTTCTTGTCTTTAAATCCCGCTTTAATGGCTAAAGTCATAGCTAGAGCCATCTTCTTAGTAGCGGAGGTAGAGCTGCTCATAAATTCCCGCCGCATCTCATCCGTCGTCTTTCCGGAATCAACCATTTTCTGCTGCTCTTTAGCAATCGCTTCTTCCTGCTCTTTATTGGCCACTCCTTTTGAGTAGCTCCCCGATTCGCGCCAGGCGTCATACCAAGCGGCGTTTCGCGGCTTCATTGTTTTAACTTTCTTTTCCTTACCCGGCTCGCCCGTAGTCAATATATCTTTTTCCCCAGTATCGTTACCATCCGCATCTTTTTTATTCAATTCATTGCCACTCTCATCAACCGCTACGAAATTATTATTTTTATCTTTCTTATAGTTTTTGCCATTAAAGTTAAGTCTGGCTTCTTCGCCCATCGTCTTCTCATCTTCCGCAAACTTGCGTCGCTTATCATTAAGCTCTTTATTCTTATTAAGCGGGGCCAGAATCTTCTTCTTCCAGATATTTCCGGGGGCATTAACGATGCCCGTAGCCATAGTATTTACCAACCCTTTATTGGCAAAATTAGTTTTTAAACCCGGCTTATTAGCCTTCTCACTTAATATTTTAGTTCCCTTATCCACTATATTTCCGACTGTCCTGTCCAGCCCGCCCAAAGCCGCGCCGCCGAGTTTACCGACTGCACCGCCGACCGCTTTAGTTCCCTGCCAAGCTTTCTTGCCACTAAAAGCAAGCGCGCCGGTAGCTAACCCGCCCGCGAAAACTGCACCCTTATTAATTTTTGACATCCCTTTGCCGGCAATGCTGCCAGCGGCGCCGCCGATTTCCTGAGAAATCTTAAGTCCGCCGATAAGCATGCCGATGGCGATAACAAATTTAATAAAGACTTCCGGAGAAGATGCTTCTGTGGCGCCCGTGTTGCCTGTTGATTCGGTAGAAATTCCGGCCTCCTCAGCCTCTGTCTTTATATCGCCGGTCACCGGAAACGCTTCGCTAATGGGCGCTTGCAAAGAAACGAAAGAAAGCCAAATGAAAAAAGCCAAGACCGGGCCGACAATTAAATTTTTTGAAAATTCCGACCACCATTGCTTGGCATACGTCTGCCCTCCAGGAAAAGCTGATAATAAATAGGCGGCGGGAGACAAAACAATATAAATCCAAATCATCACGATACGCATAACAAGCATCGCGAGCATGGTGACAATAACGACCAGCGCAATTATAATATAAAGTAAACCCAGGACATAAGCGCCGATGATTTCCCAAAAGCCGACCTTATCACTATTTTTTGCGAGCGTAAGAATTTTCGTTATCCCGAGATTTTCAACTAAGTTCCCGGCGGCGACATCTTTAAAAGCGTTGACGAAAGTAAGCATGACGACTTGCGCGAAATCTATTAAAAGGCCGCAGATAGTTTTGGAAAAATTTATTAAAATGGCCATGAGAATTAGTTTCGGCAGCCATTTTTTATAATTGTACTGTTCTATTTTTAAAATCGTCGCGAAAGCGATAATAAGCAAAATCAGGACGAAAAACATATTGCAGACATCGCGCACTATCGTCCAGCCGTTATCGACCGCCGCCGAGGCAATAAAGCTATTATATTGCGCGACAGCCACCAGCGCCTTCATCACTAAAATCAGAATAAGGCCGACAGCGCCGATAATCATACCGATCAGCCCGCCGATAATGTCAGCCGGCCAATTAGCGTGCGCGCTGGGCGCTAAAAGAAAAATACCAACTCCTAAAAATATTGTGAGGAGATAGGGAAATATTTTTTTCTTCTTTTTTGCTGTCATATTATTATTCAAAAATAGAATTCCAAAAATACGATACAATCGAAGGGAGGGCTGACAGGGGGTTGGAAACGACGCCGACAATCATAGCGACAAGAGATAAGAGCGCTAAAATTAAAAAGAAGCAACCGAGATTCAGACAGCAGCAGCCCATGGTTTCAACCAAACCGACCGATTTTTTAGCTTGGCCGGCTACATCTTCAGCCGGATCTTTTAATTCTTTTTCTTCCGCCATATCTTTATTTTTTCCCGGCGCCCGGAATAACCGGTTTTTCCGGAATCCATTCCTCGCCCAAGTCACAAAACAATTTCTTACCCATAACCATATTACAGAAAACATGAATATCAATCCAAAGAAGTGTTGTGCCGAAACTGACAATTAGGTTCCCCCAAGCCCATTTTAATAAACCAGAGGTTGCCTTTTTGATTGGCGATAAAGCTGCCCCGACCACCTGGCTAGCTTTTGCTTTTAAACCTTTCTGGCGGCTAGCCGCCATTTTATCCGCATTTAAATCACCTTGCGATTTTAGAGCCGGACCATTCTTAGCTTCTTGAGTGGCCGCCCTTAAATTACCGGCGCGATCGGCGCTATCATCTTCTCTGTAGCCAGAAACTGGCGCATTGCTCTTCGAGTTATTCGCCCCTTCCTCTCTCTGATTACTACGATCAATAAGTTGTTCGTCGAGAGCCATAAGTTATAAAATATTTCTCGAACTCTACCCTAAAATTATACAATAAAACAGAAAGAAAGGCAAAACAAAAAGACCGTTTATGAAACAGTCTTTTTTTAAATATTTTTTCACTAAAATTCAATCAATTTATTTCTTTATCTTCAGCCACAATCTCTTGCCGACATTCAAATTTGAACCATCTTTTGTTAATTTAATTTCTTCTTCCAAATTGGTGCGAACTTGGCTGTCAATTCTAACCGCCCCCTGATCAACCAAACGCTTAATATCGCTCCTACTTTTACCCGCCAAACACTTTTTTAAGATATTGAACAAAGTTTCGGACTCTGTCCCAAAATTAATTGTTACAAGATCATCAGGCGCTTCTTTTTTTTGGACTTTTTTTATGAAATTATCTTGCGCCGAAGTAGCTTCCTTTTCGCCGTGAAAAATTTTCGTAATTTCATAGGCCGTTTTCATTTTAGCGTCTCTGGGATTGGGCGCTTTAAGCAATTCTTCTATCTCCGGCAAGGGCAGCCGCGTATTGTTTACTAAAAAAACCTTAATCATTTCATCGGGCTGAGCCATTATAGCGCCATACATATCTTCGGGCGAGAAATCTAAAAATATGCCGGTTCCTTTGCTTTTCGACATGAGTTCTCCGGTTATCGGGTTCTCCATTAAGTTGACGGCAACGACGAATTTATCCTTATTTTTCAATTTTTTGAGCAGTGTCCGGCCCATCAGCGCGTTAAAAATCTGATCGGTCCCGCACATTTCTACGTCGACCCCGAGAGCGACGCTGTCATAGCCTTGCATCAAGGGATACATAAATTCATGGAGATAAATCGGCTTCTCTTCGGCCAGCCTTTTTTCAAACATATCGCGCTCGAGCATCCGCTGAACCGTCACATTCGAGGCTAAATTGATTATTTCCTCCATGGTTAATTTTGCCAACCAATCGTTATTATAAACAATTTCTGGGGGGTTGTCCTTCGTCTCAAAATCCATCAGGGGTTTAATCTGCTTGAGCCAGCTTTTGACGTTAACCAAAACTTCCTCGCGCGATAATTGCTTACGCGCGGTTGTTTTTTCGGACGGATCGCCGATGCGCGCCGTAAAATCGCCGATTAAGACATAGACCTTATGCCCCAATCGGCGGAATTCTTCAAGCAGCAGGTAATTTTTAGCGTGGCTTAAGTGGAGGGCGGTCGAAGTCGGATCGGCACCGATATAAAAACTGAGTTTATCGCCGCTTAAAAGCCGTTTTCTAAATTCTTCTTTGTCGGGCAAGATTTCTTTTATCACGCCCCGATTTAAAATTTCATCAATAATTTTTTGTTTATTTTTGTCCATATAAGCTAATAATACTACGCTAAAGGCTTATTTGTCAAAATAAAAAGCCCGCCGGATTTCCAGTTTGGGCTGAAATGGGGCGGGCGCTTTAACAGCCACTAATGCGGCTTTATGGCGTATTCCAGAATTACGGGATTTACGCCTTTGTGAAGAACTTCGGTTTGTGTTCCTCCGGGCAGATACAGCGAGGCAGGAAGGCCGTTGCATCCTCCTTCAAGGCAGGGATAAAAATCACAATCTGTCCCGATCATAGCTTTGGCGATGTCTCCTTTATAAACATATCGAAAAAATCGATTGTCTCCTCCATAATACACATCAAAGTATCCGTTTGGCAGAGCCGGGTGCCAAAATTTTATCTCAACGCTGGACAGAATAGTGCATAACGGCACTTTGATGTTAATCGCTATTACGACGGAATCGGATCCGGGATTATGGATAGTGTCATTTGGACCGGGGTCGGGGGGTTTAGGCGTAGAATCACCATCCTTGCTACAGCCGGCAAGAGCTGCCGCCAGAATGATTATAATCATCCAGACGAAATACAGGTTTTTTTTCATGGTTATACAGTATTTGGGTTGAATTTGATTTTAAGACTTTTAAAAAACTATTTTAATGTACAATCTTATAGTTTCATTATGTTTCTGTCAATATATCAAAAACTGACGGCAAGCAGACATTCGGCACGACGGTGCAGCCGCCATACTCCGCTTTCCTGCCCCAATTATCCCTGATTTCTATTTTAAACCCGGTATCTCCAGTCTCCTTATAATAATGATAGAAGACATGGGGGTTGTTTACGGACGGACGGCTATCTTGGCCGGTTATCAACTGCTCCGTGTCTTTTTCTCCCCATTTAATATAAATTTCTTTGAGCGGCTGCTGTTCCGGATCGACAATCGTATTGAATTCCAGGCTATATATTCCTTTTTTCGGAACGAAGAACGGGCTGCCGGTCGCAATTATCTGGTTATTATATTTGACTACGATTCGGTTGCCGATTTTGGGGTCGATTGCGCAGAAAGAGGCGGTGGACGAGGCGATGCTGTTATAGCTCGCTTCCGGCCGCGTCGATTCGCAAAGTTCTATCTCAGCACTTTGATTTATCTCAAGGTTTCCGGGAATATAAGCACCATCGCTAAAAGTATATGAATTATAAGATTTAAGGAAAAGATTCTGCAAAATCATCTGGTAGTCTTTCAGGGGGTTATTAGCATTACCATCTAGCCCCCCTAAATAATTAGACCAAAGCGGAACGCATGTTCCGAATCCACCCTCGGAACAAGTCTTCTTAAAAACATCCATTGTTATTGATGTTTTATCAACAATACAATAAACACTGGGGTCAAGACTGCAATAACCGATATTATCGCACCCCTTACCAATATCGACACCATTATAATTAGAGCATCCGTACGGCCGGCCGGCTAATACTTCTTCATTGTTTTTGACTGAAAACTGATTTCTTAATCTTATCGCTTCACTATTTAAAAGGTTATAATTATCCGGCCAGAGTGCCGACCCGAAAGGAACATCTTGGCGATTGCGGCCGTATTTTTCCAGCGAATGGACGCTGCCCGTGGATGTGCCGTAAAAAGCAAAAACGTTTGACGCTTTTTGATCGACAAAATAAGGCGGCGTGCTTGTCGGCCAAGCCGAATTTAATCCGGTCCTGGCCGCCCAGGCGACATTATCTCCATTATAGTCGACCGTTTGGATAAAATTATTGCAAGTCAAGCGATAAATCTTTTCTTCGTCGGTTCCTGAAAGCAGCTTCAAGCCGTCTTCATTCGCCGGTACGTGGTTATAATCAAATACCCGCACCGCCGGATCAGCATTCTTATCTTCCCCTTGCGACAAGGAGCCATTATACTTATACCAGCCTTCGCCATTTAATGAGCGCAGCTCTGCCCTGGTTCCACAAGCTCCGCCAGGAAGATCAGCCCCCCGCACCCATTCACCTTCGGCCGTAGGAACTAAATTTTTATTATCGCGGCCGTGACCGTTAACGGATAGCTCCCACACGGCTGGGTTATCACAATGATCTTCGTCTTCGGTATATAGCCTAACTTGTATAGAAGAAGAGTCTTCTCTGGGCACGCACCACTTTTCTACCTGCCAATGTTGGTTTTCACCTCGGGTCCAATAATAATAGAATACAGCAACATAGCCATCGTCCCAACAGATTTGTTCTTCTTCTGGTTCTACGAAAATTATATGTCCCTTATTAGTGGAGACTTCTCCGCCACTAATATATTTTACCTTACGCTTCTCGACTAAATCAAAGTTCCCGTTCACTTCCGTGCAGTAATTAAGAGGAAACTTGCCTTGATAGCCGGAAGAATTCCGGGTAATCTTAGTTGATGAAATCTGATCGACCGGGTACCAGAGCAGGCAGACATCCAGATTATTCGGGTCGTGCTCCAAACAATAACCCTCCCAGCCGTCTTTCAAGACATTATTATTTTTATTGACGCAGGTTAAGCTGTCGTTAGTCGGATAAAGGCGGCATTCGCGGGAAACGTATTGCTTAGACGCCTGGTCGTTGCCGCTAATCTCTAAAACCGGCTCAATATTAATGTCATCGAAGTAAACTTCGCGGTCGCTGGTTTTATCGGTAGTACCTAGATAGATCCTAATATCCCTTGAATCATTACCCGTCTGGAAAGAGAAAATCTTCCGGCTCCAGCCGTTATTGGAATAAAAATCTCGGGATATTATATCTATTTCCTCGCCGTTTTTTGCCGGATCCTTGGCGGTTATTTTTACTCTCGCGCCGATACCCGCATTTTTCGTATTAACCAGAAAATTAATATAGTATTCTCTATCGGCTAACAGAGATACAGAGTTGCTGCCTGATTGGGGGGAAATAAAATATGCCGAGGGAACCCTTAAGAAGCTGGCGCCATGCGCCGGATAATCGGTCGGAGTTTTCTCCGGCTCACGAATCAATAAATCGGAAACTATATTCTTACTGAAGACGCACTCTCCTCCCGTATCCGCCCGCTGGCAGCTTAAAGCCGGCGCGCTGTCTTCAAAATCATAGTGGGCGGTCGTATCAAAGCCGACTTCCTGCATATTGCTCAGATGGTACTTATTTAACAGATAGTATCCCGAGGCGTTTTTGTTGCTGCCTAAATCGCTAAATTTAATGGTTGGAGGGTCGACGACGACATCTTCAAAATTAGCGCAATCGTTTTTATCATCTAAGCGCGTGCATTGGCCGACGGCGTAGCAGGTTCTTTCCTTGGTGGTCGGATCTTGGACATAAGATAAACAATCAAGCCATTTATAACAAGTTCTATCCGGCCTGACTTTGATCAGCTGGTTAGCCGAACAAGATCCGGAGACATTATTATTGCAATTGACCGGCGCTTGCTTATCAGAGCTGTTAACGGCGTCCCATTTGTCCGCCAAGCTGGCCAAACCCAGACTGCCGTTAACACTGCGCTCATTAAAGAGGACACAGCCATTGTCAAAATTCACCACGCCGTTACAAGACTTGCGGTCGATATTTTCCTGCAATTGATAATTTATGACCGCCGCCTTGAGTTCGATCTGCTTGCCTGATTGGCCGCCTTGAATCTTTACTTTGGTGTTGCTGATGGAGGCAAAAATTATACTTTGTTTGGTGCCGGCCGGAATAATCAGAGTATTTACGGACGTGGTCGCCAAATTATTGGTAATCAACAGTTCTTTTATGCCATTGATGGAGTCCAATCTGGTCTCGGCCGTACCGCCGGTGTCACGGGTTGAGAAAATATAGAGTTTATTGGGCTCGATCGTTATAATCTGTTCATCAGAATTTATATTGTTACCATTCCATTTTTCTCCCGATAACGGACCCCAGCCGTTGCCGTCTCCCTCAAAGCTCGGATTATAAATTAAATTGGGCGCGAAGCGGCTGACCGGATCAATAAATTCCGTACAGCCGGAAGATTTAGCTTCGCAAAGCCCGGCCTGCTGATCCGGCACCGGCAATTGATTACCGGCGCCTCCTAAGCCGAAGGTCTTGAAATAAGAATAGGAGCAAGGATAATCATTGGTGTCGATAATGCATTTTTTATCGCCGCAGTTGCTGTTGGCGCTGCAGACCGCTCCTGTCATTTCATCACCGTCTATTTTATTATTTTCATTATTATCACAGCGCTTAACCGGAATTTTATACCACGCTTTTCCTAGAACAGTAATATCCTGGCTGGCGCGATATTGGCAGGCGTTATTCTCCGGATCCCTGAAATAATTAAAGGTGCCGTCGCTTGCCTTCCATTCTTCGCAGCCGACTTCTCCCTGGCCGCAAAGAGTCTTGTCATAAAGGTTCGGATTATTTTTCTTATAAACATCCGACCAGGCGGTTCCGCCGAGAGTTCCTTGGCCTAATCGGCTGCAGCCCAAATTGGCCGCATTGCACTGCTTATTCGAATCAAAGACGGCGTAAATCGCTTTATCTCCGCCGACTTTTACGCAATCGATTTCCCCGCTGTCGCAAATGCCATTATCATTAGTGTCTCCCCAAATTCCGCTCGTATACGGAGTATAATTTTGTGTAGCAATCATCTGTTCGCAGCCGACCGCCGAATCAGAACAAAGCTTTGAGAATTTATGAAGATTATGGCTTAAATTATTGCGATCCGTATACTGGGAACAGCCTAGATTATAATCCGCCCCTTGGTATTGGTCGAAAATATCGTAATAACAGATATCCGGAATCTGGCTTGTTCCTCTTATCAGATAATATCGATCAGAAATTTCCGTCAAAATTACATCGTCGAAATAGAAATTTTGATCGCCACTAATAGCCAGAATTTCGTTGGCGGTGACGGCATGGTCAAGATTTTCTAAATTCGTCTGGTATATTCCCCAATCGCCGCCCCCTTTAACTACCAGCGTGCTGGTGGCGAAATGAGCTTTCTTCGGATCGGCCGAATTGTTGTTATAAAAATAAATCTGGACATTGGTGTCGCTAGAGGCCTTAGCAATAAAACGCAGGTTATAAGCCTTGCCCTGGGTTACCAAACTGGAAACCTTAAGCTGGGCGACTACATTTGTCGAAGCAAAAACCCGTTTTATTAAGGGCTGTTTGGAAGTTGTATTTCCTTCTTCAGCCGCCGCGCAGTCATTGGCCCCATCATTATAGAGCACGGAATGTCCGTCCTTATTATTAGAAACTGTCGTTAACGCCAGGCCGTCCGAGCAATTAGAGTACCAGCCCTGCAGCCCGATTTCAAAATTATAATAAGAGAGCGTTCTAACGTTATTGCCGTCGTTGCCATTATATTCGCGGCAACCGTTGCTTGAAGCGTTACAAGTCTTTCCTTCCCCCGGAATCGCTTGGTAAATACAAGAGTTCAACTGCGTATCCCAGGTGCCGCCATTGAGGCAAACGTAGCAAACATTGACACTGGCGTCCCAATGGCTGTTAGACGGGCTGCTTTCGCACTGCGCTTGAGTCAATGTTCTGTCGATATTCTTATCGCTCATGCGGTAAGCATGGCAATTTTCAGAACAGGTTATAGTCCTTGAACTTAAATGATAAGAAACTTCACCGGCTGAATTATAAAATTCCCGGCAATCAGGGTCATGCTTGGGATCGCCCAGCGGTTTATTATAAATTTCAGCATTACATAGAGTGCTGTCATCATCGGTCACTTCCGGGTCTCCGGACGAAGTTTTTTTCAAGCTATAAGCTTTTAATTGATAGCCGCTATCTGTCCCCTCCCAACTGTAAAAATTACCGCAAAGAGTCTGGCTCGGCTCGATGCATTGCTTAAGGAAAGTGTAATACTCTTTCTTTTCTCCTCCTTGCTTCAATTCATCGAGATTAGTAAACTCGCTGCAGCCGGCCGATTCTAAAGCACAAGTTCTAGATGCCTGAGGAATTATATTTTCCAATTGCGGAGAATTAAAATGATCTTCTTTGGTGATGTAAACATCATAGCCCAGGCATTCGCTCGGGCAGTAGTCCGAACTCATAACTTGCGCGGGGACGGACAACTCGTTTTTAACATTGGTAAACAATTCGCAGCCGACTTCGGAACGGTTGCATTTGCGGGCGAACTGCGAACAAATAGCCGGAGCGTCGCTCGCCAAGCGATAGTCTTTGGTGGCGCTAGTTATATCAACATAGCAAGCTTGCTCCAAATATGGCGGCAAAAGCTTCTCATAAACTTTATAGGCTCCGTAAACACCGAAATTGGTAGCAAAATTGCTCACTTCGAATTTCAAATTCTTAATATAAACCTTAACATTATTGCCGCTGGTATTATCCGCGTTAATTCCGAAGATCGGTTCGCTGAACGAGCCGGAGGCGGCGCGCGTGACGCTTAGGTGTTCCCACTGGTTGGTGACGCCCGTTGATTTAACAAATCCGTCATTAACATCGCCCAAATAAAGATAGGCTGTTTGCCCTTCGGCCAAGAAAACATCGGCGCTAACCGTATAAGACTGCCCGGGAATAAGCTGAAAATTTTCCGGCAAGAGAGAGTTAGTCAAATCTGAATAAGTGCCGACGACTACTATATTATTATTGGCGGGAACTCTCGTCACTTCAAGCTTCAAAGCTTTGCCGATCATTCCGCCCGGCTCTTGGCTGGTTTCGACGATGGTGGCGACGCGGCTGCTATTGATAGAGTTGGGCGATGACCGATACGGCCAAGTATTAAGAAGCGATCCGCCGGTTGATGAAGCGCCGACCTCATCATTATTATAGTCGGCATCCATAACCAGATTCGAACCCCAGGTCGGTTTGACCCGCAATAATTCCGTACAACCTTCGTCTTTGCTGTTGCAGGATGTAATATTTTTATTCAAATAAATGCTTTTATTGGCTTGCCAGCTTACTGTTCCGGTCGAGGTAGAATAGGAGCCGAAAGTCGAATATTGGCGGCAACCGGCGCTTTCGGAATTGCACCCCGTGTAATCCAGAGTATTTTCCAAATAAGAAACGTTCTTGCCGGTTGTCGGGTTAGTGAAGCTTTGGCAGGTATTATAAATCGGAGTGCAGGTATCGGCGGCGAATTTCCAGGTTCTCTTTTCTTCATTGCAATAACCATAAACTTCGCAGCTACCGTCGTCTTTTTCTTTAATGCAGGTTTGCTCGTCGGCGCAATAATTGTCTTGGCGGGTGACTGTTAAATAGCTGGGAGTATAAGGATTGCTGCTGACGCCCGGAATGCTCGGCATGACAATTTTATTAATAACTTGCGCGCTGGCTCCCTGCTTGCGACAGTAGTTAGGGGATGATTTCAAAACCCAATTAGGATCGACCAGCCCGCGGCACCAAGTCTGATTTGTCACATCAAAATCGGAGCTGAATTCGTTATAGCTATCATATTGATCAAAACAGGAAACTAAATCCATAACGGTTACTTTCTTGATCTGAGCCGGATCCGCAAAAGCCCGGTTAATCGCCTCTTCCCAGCCAATCGGCAGAATACGATATTTTCTTAAAATAGAAATATTGCGCAAAGAATAAGTACTATCGGCCGCATCCTTAGTCATTTGCCAATCGCCGTGGATATAGCCGTCCTTAATTGCCTCCGCTACGGTTTTTTTCGCCGTAACGCCCTGCAGGAACTTATCATCAATAACGCAATTGGTCGGCCCCGGATTCTTCGGATCCGGACAGATGACTAATTGCGACAAGATATCATAGTCCGCCGAAATACCGAAGTCCGGTTTTATGATTGATGATGTCACTTCTTGTAAATTGCCTTCGCCGTAAAGAATGCTGGGATCAGTGGTAGGATTAGTCGGGTCTGGCCTGGACTCGCCCTCTCCTTCTGAAGATTTCTTGCCCAATTGGCCCATCAAGTCGTTAAACTTGGTAATCGCGTATTGGTTTAAAAAAACATTGGCGGCATCGACGAGAATATCTCCGGTCGTGCGCAGCATAGAATTTTTCTGGGCCGCATCCGTGCTCTTCTGATCCGACTCGGCCTTGCCGGGAACGCCGACCAGTTTTTTAGCGATGTTTGTCTTGTCCTGCCAGCCCTTATTGGCCGCCAAGTTAAGCTTGGAATTAGCGTCGACCGTTGCCTGCTTATTGATCATATCGGTCCGCGCTGACATATAAATCCCCAAATCATTTGAAGCGGGATCAAAAATATTTTTAAATTTATTTAAAAATTGCGGGTCTTTAAAATCAGTTAATCTTTGCGCTTCATCCCCCCAATTCTGTATCATTTCCGAGGCAGTACAATTCGGCGCTCCCGGGCGCTGCTGTTCGACCAAGCCCAGGCCGATTTTTACTTTAGCCTCCAAAGAAGAGGGTTGGCAGACATTAAAAGAAGCTTGATTGAAATCAGCGGCTGATTTGTCGCTGCTCGTGCCTCCTGTGCCCCCCGAGTTACCACTGCTCAAAGCGGCTTTATTATCACAATTTACAACCTGATTTTTACATTCTTGGATACAGCTCGAATTATCTGCCTCTGCTGCGGGAGTTGCCCCCGGGGTATCATCGAATGTTGCCTCTATCGGCGCCGATGGCGCCAATAAGCAATTTTGTGTACAAGTCTGGTAGCTTGCCTGGCACTCCTTATTGACCGGCTTCGACAAATTAGAAGCAAAACTTTCTATAAACTGACCGCCCGCTTCATCGCCGATTTGTAATAAATAAGCTCCCCAATCTTGAGTGATAAATAATGGCTTCTGCCCTTTACCGCCAGAGCCTAAATAATTAGCCGTATCATAAGCTATTTTGTTTAACGCCGTGCGGAGAACCTGTTGGAAAGCGGTCGCGCCTCCTTTAAGCAGCACTGTTTTAAAAAAGTTAGTTATCTTATCCCAAACTAACTTTATCGGGTCGTGAGTTATTGATTGCGCCTGGGCGGTGTTAAGAGGCGTTATTAAAAAAGAAAAAAGAGTAACAAAAACGAGCAAAAAAACAACTGTCTTTTTAAAAGTTTTAGCTATACTCTTCTTCGCTGGGTTTAAAGAAGATTTCATTTTATTATTTTAATCCAAATTATTGATTATTAGTAATAATCTAATTAGCGGCGCTTTCTCCGCTCTGACTTTTGATCGCCTCCTCGTAGCTCTTCATAATATCTTCGTCGCTGATTTTTTCCAGCGTGGCCGCGTCCCAGCCGTTTTGCAAAAGAAGCTGCCTTAAAGTATCCGGCGTCACTTCGTCTCCGATACCAGGAACAATGGCGGCGTCTCCGCTAACAACCGGAACTTCTTCTTGGCTAATCGTCGAACTGGCGGCAGGAGCGGGCGAGCTTTCAGCCGCATTGCATATTTTTCCTTTCGGACAATTAGGATCGGTGCCTTCGGAAATTTCCTGGTTATCGTTAATGCCGTCGGAATCAGAATCTTCCAAGTAGGGCGATGTTTTATAAATATTTATTTCTTCATAATCGGATATGCTGTCGCCGTCGGAATCTTTAAGGGTCAGATCAATATCCGTCGAAGTCGCCGTTTTACCAAGCTTCTTATCGGTGCTGAGGGGTTTGTTCAATTGGGCGCTAAATTGAAAAACCCAAAGGACGATTATTAAAATCGCGCCCGAAGCTAAAAAACCCACGGCCATTTTTTGCCGGCGTGGTGAATTTACCATTGCTTTTGCAATTTCTTTTCTTTCCAGCGGATTAATGTTCGGCATAATAAACAAGACAAATAAAATCTCGCTTTAATTTGACTTTATTATACCATAAACTCGCGCAGAGCCGCAAATAATTTCAACCAATCGTCAAGCGTTAAATCTTCGGCGCGCGCGAGCGGATTGAATTTATTTTTCAGAAGAATCTCCGCCACGGTTTTTTGCGGTATCTTAAGGCCGCCCGCCAGATTATTCTTCAACATTTTCCGCTTCGCGCTGAAGCCGATCTTGGCCAGGCGAAAAAACAGCTTATCTTCAATTATCGGACGGCTGATGCCCGGATAATTCTTATTTTTTACTTCCAATTTTATAATCGCGCTATCAACTTGCGGTTCCGGCCAAAAATTACCCGCCTTTACTTCTCGGATTATTTCGGCCTCCGCATAATATTGGACCGAAAGCGCCAGAAGGCTCATTTCAGGAGGCGTAGCGATTATCCTCTGTGCCACTTCTTTTTGGAGCATTAAAATAAAAGACTCCGGCTTATGGGAAGACGACAAAAAAAGGCGTAAAAAAAATGAAGTAATATTATAGGGGAGATTGGCAACTATTTTATATTTATTTTCGGCCGGCAAATGAGCCTCCAAATTAAAGCGTAAAATATCTTCATTAAAAATTTCCACGTTCTCTATGCCTTGCGCGTCTATGCCTATTTGCAAATAATTAGCCAGCTTGTCATCAAGCTCGACCGCTAAGACTCTTTTCACTTTTTTTGCCAGCTTAAAGGTAAGGAACCCTAAGCCCGGGCCGATTTCTAAAACCGTATCTTCGCCGTCTAAATCAGCGGCTTTAACAATATCGTCATAAACGCGTTCGTTAACCAAAAAATTCTGCCCTTTGGCGCGCACCGGCTTTATCGCAAATAACTTACATATTTCCCTAATTTTAGGTAATAAATCAGACATTTTTTATTTCTTATTTGACGACGATATTTAAGAGTTTCCCCGGGACAAAAATCGTTTTGACTATTTCTTTGCCCTCAAGCCATTTTTTAACCGCTTCCTCGGCTTGGGCCAAGGCAATAATTTCTTTATGGGCGATATCGCAGTCAACAATTAAATTTGCTCTAAGCTTGCCGTTTATTTGCACGATCAAATTAACTTTCTCATCCTTTATAAGGTCTTTATCATACTCCGGCCAAGAAAGAGCGAAGAGACTTTTTTCTCCGCCTAATTTTTCCGCCAGCTCTTCGCTGATATGCGGGGCGAAGGGGGCGATGATTTTCAGCAATTTCATAAAATCATCTTTCACTAAAGGAAGCGCGGAAATCTTATTTTTAGCTTCAATAATCGCATTCACCAAAATCATCAAGGCGGAGACGGCGGTATTAAAATAAAAACCCTCTATATCTTCGCCGACTTTCTTTATGGTTTTATGGAGCAGGGCTTTAATCTCTTTGACTTCTTTAAATTCATTTACTTCTCCCAGGTTAACCAATTTCTCCAAAAATTTTCTAGTTCCTATAAGGCCGTTCGTATTCCAACTGCAAGCCTGCTCGAAAGGGCCCATGAACATCTCATAAACTCTTAATGAATCGGCGCCATATTTAACCACTATCTCATCGGGGTTGATAACATTTCCCCAGCGCTTGCTCATTTTTCTTCCATCTTCGCCCATGATAAGGCCGACGTGCTTGAGTTTGATAAACGGCTCTTCATAGTTGACCGCGCCGATGTCAAATAAAAACTTATGCCAGAAGCGGGCGTAGATTAAATGGCGTGTCGCGTGTTCGGCTCCGCCGACATAAAAATCAACCGGCGACCAATATTTTTCTAATTCCTTATCAACCAGGGTTCGGCTGTTTTTAGGATCTAAGTAGCGCAAATAATACCAGCAGGAACCGGCCCATTGGGGCATTGTATTGGTCTCTCTTTTCGCCTTCCCCCCGCAATTAGGGCATTTGGTGTTAACCCATTCGGTAATCGCCGCCAAAGGCGACTCTCCGTTATCAGTCGGCTCATAGCTTTTCACTTCGGGTAAAACTAGAGGTAATTCTTCTTCGGGAACAGCCACGACGCCGCATTTTTCACAATGAATCAGAGGAATCGGCTCACCCCAATAACGTTGCCGAGAAAAAACCCAATCTTTTATTTTAAAATTAACTTTTTTCGCTCCCAAATTATTCTTGGCCAGCCAGGCGACCATCGCTTGGCGCGCTTCGCCGGAGCTTAATCCCGTGAACTCTCCTGAATTATACAAAACACCGTCAAGCTCAAAAGCCGCCTTGCCGTCAAATTCATCTTCAACTTCAGGCTTGATGACCGTCTTTATTCTTAAACCGAAAGTGTGCGCGAATTCAAAATCGCGCTCATCGTGGGCGGGTACGGCCATAACAGCGCCGGTTCCATAGGAATTTAAGACATAATCAGCTAAAAAGATATCGACTTCTTCTTGATTGAAAGGATTTATCGCTTTTAAGCCTTTTAAGCGCACGCCGGTTTTTTCTTTATTTAAATCCGTGCGCTGCAAATCAGTTTTATTCCGGCATTCTTCGATATATGCCTTAACATCCGGCCAATTGCTTATTTTTGCCTGGAGTTCGCCGACCAGTTCGTTTTCCGGCGCCACCACGACATAAGTACAGCCGAAAATAGTATCGACTCGAGTAGTAAAAACCTTTATTTTTTTGTCTGTTCCATAAACTGCAAAATCAATTTCGGCGCCTTCGCTGCGCCCGATCCAGTTGCGCTGCATTTCTTTGGTCGATGACTCCCAGGACAGCAATTTATTTAAATCATCAAGCAGGCGATCCGCATAATCAGTAATCCGCAAAACCCATTGGCGCAGCGGCTTCTGGATTACCGGCGTGCCGCAACGTTCGCAGCGGCCGTTTTCCAAATCTTCGTTGGCCAATCCGGTCTTGCAAGACGGGCACCAATTAATCGGCTCATTCGATTCATAGGCTAAACCTCTCTTAAACATCTGCAAAAATGCCCATTGCGTCCATTTATAATACTCGGGGTCGGTTGTATTAACCTCCCTCTCTAAATCGTAGGAAAAGCCCAAAATCGCCAACTGCCTTTTATATGTAGCGATATTATCGTCCGTCGCCTTTTGCGGATGAATTTTATTTTTTATCGCATAATTTTCCGTCGGCAAGCCGAAGGCATCAAAACCCATCGGATGCAGGACGTTAAAACCCTGCATCATCTTCAAGCGCGCAAAAATATCCGTTGCGATATAGCCTTTCGGATGGCCGACATGAAGACCGACTCCCGAGGGATACGGAAACATGTCTAAAATATAATATTTCGGTTTGCTTTGGTCCGTTTTGGTCTTATAAAGTCCGTCGCGAATCCATTTTTCACTCCATTTTTTTTCTATTTCTTGATGATTGTACATATAGCAAGTATTAGTACTAAAACTTTACAATAAGAAGACGTTTTTGTCTATCCAACCGAAATCCCATTTCATTTTTTATTAAGTATAATCACAATTGACAAATATTTGATGATCTTCTATTATTTAGACACGAGCGCCTTTGTTCGTTAAAAAAATATTATCATTGACTTAAAAAAATTCCAAGGCGCCTACGGTTCGCAGAGTTGCCGATGCTCTTGCAGCTGCACGGATGGCTATTAAGCTATCTGGTAGATTAGACAAAAAGGGCTTCGCACGTAAAATGCGCAAGCCCTATTTTAAACCCAAATAACTAAAAAGGAATGAAATGAAAACACAAGAGAATTTAAAAAATGCATTAAGATTTTCCAGATTTTGTCACATTTTTCCTCAAAATGATAATCAATACGTACTATTTCATTCTTTGAGCATGGAAATTGTATTTCTGGTAAGTGGTTTTTCTAAAATCATTGAACATTTTAGATTAGGTAAAACCGCCGAATCTATTATTCAGCAAATGTCTTTGTCCGGAAAGGATAAATCAATTTTTATTAAGTTAATACATCTTCTTATTGAGTATAAAATGCTGGTTCCAATCAGGCATGATGAACGTCAAGATATAGAAACATGCCGAAAGGAGAATTTACCTGGGGTAGCGATAAATTTAATGTACCTTATACTAACTGATGAATGTAACTTTGCTTGTACTTATTGTTTTGTCGAAAATGGAATGTCGAAAGATTACAAGTTTGCCTACATGAGTAGCGAAATGGCTAAAAAAATGATTAATTTATTTGCCGGTTGGAGCGCACAAAAACCTTCAAAAAATAAATCGATTCTTTTTTATGGCGGCGAACCGCTTTTAAACAAAAATGTCTTTATTAATGCGGTTAAGTATATTCAAAAATTAAAAGAAACAAATCTGCTGCCAAAGAATACAGACATTAGTTTAATAACTAATGGTTCTCTTATAACTCCAGAAATAGCCAAATTTATTCATGAGAATCGGATTAACGTCGGTTTATCAATTGACGGGCAACCTAATTGTAATGATATCTGCAGAAAATTTATGTCAGGCAAAGGAACGTTCAATGCGATTATGCGAGGTTATCAAAATTTATTATCCGCAGGAGTAGAAAATGTTGGTATTTCGTTAACGGTTGGATACCATAATGTAGGCAATCTCCTTGAAAATACTAAATATATTCTAGATAATTTTTCTGTAAAAAGTTTGGGGTATAATATTTTGATGGATAGCGAAAATAATATAATCGCAACACCAGAGTATGCAAAAGAAGTTTCAGAAAAAATTTTGGAATGTTTTGGATATTTACGTGACCGCGGAATCTATGAAGATCGAGTAATGAGAAAGGTTGAATTTTTTACTAATAAAAAAATCTACCCAAATGATTGTGCGGCTTGTGGGCGGCAATTCGTCGCTTTGCCCGGCGGAGAGATTGGACCATGCCAGGCATTTATGGGATCGAAGAAATATTTTACAAAATATAAAAAAACTTCATCCCCTTACAAAAGTTCAACATTTACTGATTGGTCTAGCCGATCACCATTGTCAATGCCTCAATGTTATGATTGTTTTGCTCTAGGACTTTGTGGCGGCGGTTGTCCCTGTAGAGCTCAAATTAGGAGTGGTGATATACATGCTATAGATGAAATATTTTGTATTCACTCTAAAGCGACGGTCAAATGGATAATCGATGATTTTGTAAAACAACAAAACTTATAATCATTTACTATTTTAACAAAGGCGCATTATTATGCGCCTTTGTTACTTATCAGTTTTAATCGCTTGCTTAAAGAATTCTTTAAAATTGGAACATTTAGCATATAAATCTCGAAGTTCTCTTTGTAGCGGCAAAATATCTTTATACTGATGATTTTCGGGAAATAAATCTTTTTTTAAACACCATGGCCAAAAGATAAAAAAATCTTTATCCAATCCCAACAAGCACCAAGAAAATATCTCGGCGTATCGCCATTTTTTATTATTAGGCCATTTTTTCGTAACCCCATCTTTTTCCATCATATTCCAAAAATGAGACAAAACTAATTCGTGGGCTGTAACCCTTCTTTGAACATCGGCATTAACAGACCAGCGACGAGCGATTATATTTCCGCCCCAATTGCTAATACCTTCATGATACGCGCTGACAACACAGTAATATTTTTTATATTTCCAGGTCTGGCCGGTCTTTTTCTCAACCATGGTCGCAAACTTATCATTCATTAAATTCCAAGATTTTTGATAATCTGTAATGGAATTTTTTAGATAAGGAGTAATTTTGTTATATTTCTCTTGAACTTGAGATTTTATTAATAATATTACATCAAATTTTTTACTCTCTAAATTATCGGGAATATTATCAAAATCGGTTCTTAATAGATCGGCTAAATTTAATTTAGTTAAATCTTTCTTGCTAGGTAAAAATTCAAAAAGCATTTTTTCGTCGTACTTTTTGTCTATTTTAAAAATTAAGTTCATAGAATAAGTTAAATTAACAGCCCACAATTATCATTTTACTATATTTAAGGTTTTTAATTAAGTTCGAGCCCGACCGGGGCGTGGTCCGAACCAGTGATTTTATCTAAAATATAGGCTTTTTTTAGATTTTTTTTAAGTTTATCGGATACGCAGAAATAGTCAATCCTCCAACCTATGTTCCGCGCGCGCGCGCCGGCTCGGAAGCTCCACCAAGAATATTGGACTTTATCGCCATTTAAAAATCGGAATGTGTCGATAAAGCCGGATCGCAAAAATTTCTTCAACCAAGCCCTTTCTTCTTTTGTATAACCGGGGCTTCCCTCATTCTCTTTGGGGCGCGCCAAATCTATCGGTTCGTTCGCGACATTATAATCGCCCGTAACAATGACCGGTTTTTTGGTTTCCAGCTTCTTCAGATATTTTAACAGCGCTTCGTTAAACTCCAATTTATAAGCTAAACGCGACAGCTCGGGATTGGAATTAGGAAAATAGACGTTAACTAAAAAATATTTTCGCAGTTCCACCGTCTGAGTCCTTCCTTCGTCATCGAATTTATACCTGCCGATCCCGTTCTTAACCCCCAAAACGTCTTTACATCCGTCTTTTACCAAGACGGCCGTGCCGCTGTACCCCGCTCTTTGGGCCGAATGCCAATACTCTGTATAACCGCCGAAGTCAAACTCCGTTTCCAGACGGGCGGAATCGGAAATTTTTATCTCTTGGAGGCATAAAATATCCGGCTTGGCCGAACGCAAAAAAAGAGAGAAGCCTTTCTTGGCGGCCGCTCTGATTCCGTTAACATTCCAGGAGATTATTTTCATAAATTATGTTATAATAAAATTATACTTTAAGTAAGCTTATTTTTCAATTTGTATGAGCTTAGCTGACAGATTAAAATACGCGGAAATGAAGGCCCGCCACGAGAAGCGCCTTCGCCCCTGGTATCGAAAATGGTGGGGCATTTTTATTTTAGTGATTGCCGCCCTCATACTTATCGGCCTTATCAGTTCGGCTTTTTATGTTTATAAGGAAGTAAAGAGACTCCAGACCGAAGAATCGCAAAATTATCTTAAAAACCAAAGGAAATCTTACGAAGATTTGATTAACGGCCCAGGCGGCTATACTCTAGGCTCGCTTAATCCAAAAATAACCGTGGTTGAGTTTACTGATTTTGCCTGCCCTTTCTGCAAAGAATCGGCCCCCGAAACCAGAAAGCTGATGGAACAGTATAAAGACAGCGTGAAGCTGGTTGTCCGCGACTATCCAATTCATGACAATTCAATCGATCTTGCTTTGGCGGCCCGTTGCGCGGGCGAACAGGGAAAATATTGGGAAGCCTATGATTATTTATTTGCGGAACAAGATAACTTGAAAGACACCGGCGAAACTTTAAAGGCTAATCTGCTTGCCTGGGCGGAAATTTTACAGCTTGACGTTACTAAATTCGACGCTTGTTTCACGGAAAGGCGCTATATCGATTTGATTAAACGCGATTACGATGACGGCAATAAATTGCAAATACAGGGCACGCCGACTTGGTTTATTAATTATTATCCGATAACCGGTTATTATCCGATAGAAAAATTCCAAGAATTATTCGACGGTCTACTCCAAAAATATGGAACAAATTAGAATTCATGGCCGAGGCGGACAGGGTGTGGTCACAGCAGCCGAACTGATTGCGCTCGCTGCCTTCTACGAGGGCCGGCAAGCGCAGGCTTTCCCGAGCTTTGGTGTCGAAAGAACCGGCGCGCCCATCCAATCATTCGCCCGGATAAGCAGCCACCCTATCATCACCCGCGAACAGATATACGCGCCATCGATTTTAATCGTTCAGGATCCGACCCTCTTGGAAACGGTCGATGTTTTTTCCGGCACGACCAAAAATACCGTCGTTATCATCAACTCGGCAGAAAATAAATGGCCCGAGTTGAACGCCCGCTTCAAAAAATTATATTTTACGGCCGCAACCGAGATTGCTTTAGAAATTTTCGGAAAAAATATTGTAAACACCGTCATTCTCGGCGCTTTTGCCAAACATACCAATCTTATAAGCCTTGAATCGCTTAAAAAGGCGATTACCGAAAAATTCAAAGACAAGGATCAAACAATAATTGAAAAAAATATCCTAGCCGTGACCAAAGACTATGAAAAAGCCAAAAATTAATTTGATTACCAAACCGAACACCACGCTTAACAACAAGACGGGGGCTTGGCGCACGCAAAAGCCGGTGACCGACTATGACGTTTGTATAAGTTGCGCGACTTGCGCGAAAATTTGCCCGGAAGCTTGCATCGAGATGAGGGCGCAAGCAAATTTCCCCAAGCCGAAGCCGGTAACCGACTATGATTATTGCAAGGGCTGCGCCTTATGCGTCCGCGAATGTCCGGTCAAGGCGATAAAAATGGAAGATGATTACTAATATGGAAAACAAAAAACAACTTTTGGAGGGTTCCCAGGCGATTGCCGAAATTATCAAAAACCTTGAACCGGCGGTTGTTTCCGCTTATCCGATTACGCCGCAAACTCATATCGTCGAAAAACTGGCCAAGCTGAAAGCCAACGGCGAGGGCGATTATGAATACGTGCGCGCTGAAAGCGAATTTGCCGCGGCCTCGATAATATTGGGGGCGAGCGCGACGGGCGTGAGAGTTTACAGCGCGACGAGCTCCCAGGGGCTGCTTCTTATGTCGGAGGTAATCTTCAATATCGCCGGCCTGCGCTTGCCGATAGTTATGACTTGCGCCAACCGCGCCGTTTCCTCGCCGATTAATATTTGGTGCGACCATGGCGATGTGATGGCGATACGCGATGCCGGCTGGATCCAATTGTTCGCTAGCGACAACCAAGAAGCGGTCGATCTCCATATTCTTGCCTATAAGATCGCCGAGCAATTAAGCTTGCCGGTTATGGTCAACGTTGACGGCTTTATTTTAACTCACGCCTTTGAACCGGTGGCTGTTTACGAGCCGAGTCTTCTTAAAAAATATCTGCCCGATTATAAGCCCGCGGCCGGAACTTATTTAAATCCCGATAATCCGGTTACGCTTGGAGCCTTTTTTACGCCCGCCCATTATTTTGAAACCAGAGAAACCCTGCACGACGATTTGACGGCCAGCTTAGCAATAATCAAAAAAGAATACCGGAGCCTGATGAAGCTTTTGAATAAAAAAAACAATGATGACGGTCTGGTTGAATATTTCGGGCCGAAGAAGCCGGAGACAATCTTAGTCGCATTGGGCTCGGTTATCGGCACCATAAGAGAAACTATAAAAGATGACAGAAAAATCGGCGTTTTAAAAATAAAAACTTACCGCCCGTTTCCCGGCGAAGAAATCAATAGAATACTGTTGCGCGCCAAAAATATCGCCGTAATCGAAAAAGCGATAAGCCTGGGGCAATCCGGCCCGCTTTTTTCCGACATCAAAGCGGCTTTGCCAAAAAATAAATTAAACTTAAGCAACTATATCGTCGGACTCGGTGGACGAGACGTTACTGAAAAGATGATTAAAGAAATCATCAAAAGCGCTAAACACAGCAATAAAAAAACAAAATTTATTGGAAAAATATGAGAAAAGCCAAATTCAATTTAATCGGCTGGGCGGCGAGCTTATTTTTAATTCTGCAAATCGCCGGCTTCACGGCAATCTTTTCTTTCCCTTCGCCGGCGCAGGCGCAAAGCTCTTCCGACGCCACTAAATCGTTGCAGTTTACTCCCCAAATCGAAATCCCCAACTCTCAAATAAACAAAACCGTCGATGTCGGAAAATACAATACCGCGACCAGCAAAATGGAGAGCGACCTGCTCGCCAAATATATCGTTTCTATCTATAATTACGGGCTTACTATCGCCGGCATTTTAGCGGCGATAGTTTTAATGGGCGGCGGAATCATCTGGCTAACTTCCGGAGGGGATTCCGGAAAAGTATCCCAAGCGAAAGACTTAATCAGCGGCAGCATCATCGGATTGATAATCTTGGTGGTCGCCTGGGTAATTTTAAATACGATCAATCCTAATTTAGTAAACTTAACGTTGATAAAAACAGACACTCTCACCAAAGTCATCCTTGATTCGGATGACGGGATAATTGATGATATGAAGAATGCGCCGGTTGATACCAGTGTTAAATGGATATGTATGCCTAACGCAGATATGCCATGCTCAAATACGGCTCCGCCATCGATAAATCTTGATACTAAAATTTGCTTGGAAAAATTAGGGGCGCACCAAAGCTGCCCCCTCGACCGAATTTGGTGTTGTGGCGGCAGCGCTTCCGATCAACAAAAATCTAACGAATATTGTTACGGGCGCCAGCCAGGCGAGGATTGTAAATTAACCATGACCAGCATCGGTGCCGATGGTTATTGCGAAAATAATAAATGCAACCCCTGTAAAAGAATCGGTGATGCCTGTAGCGGCGCCAAAAAAAACTATGAATGTATAGATAATTTGCTAAAATGCGGGAAAAGTAGCCAAAATGCTGACTGTAATTGCAATGTTTTTGGTAATAATTGCACCTGCGATGCTACCTGGGAATAAAAATATGCAAACTAAAAATAAATTTCTTTCCCCCGGGCATAATGCCTGCGCCGGCTGCGGCCAGCTCGTGGCCGCTCAAGCGGTTATGCGGGGCTTAAATAAAAACGTCATTATCGCCAATGCGACCGGCTGTCTGGAAGTAACCACGACCGCTTACCCGCAAAGCGCCTGGGGCTTGCCCTGGATTCATTCTCTGTTTGAAAATGCGTCTTCCCTCGCTTCGGGAATCCGGGCGGCTTTGAATAAGAAGAATGACGCCGAGACTAAAGTCGTTGTCCAGGCCGGCGATGGCGGAACTTACGATATCGGCTTGGGGCTTATTAGCGGCCTGTGGGAAAGGGACGAAAATGTCTTGTATATCTGCTACGATACCGAGGCTTATTCTAATACCGGCATCCAGGCCTCGGGCGCCACTCCGTATGGTGCCGACACGACAACTTCTCCGCCGGGGAAAAATTCTATCGGATCGCTGCAGAGAAAAAAGGATATGTTAGCTATCGCCATCGCGCATGGCGTCAAATATGCCGCGCAATCAAGCGCCGGCTTCCCCGATGATATAACCAACAAAATAAAAAAAGCTCTGGCGGTTAACGGGCCGAGCTATATTCAAATACTGTCCCCTTGCATCCCTGGTTGGAAAATAAATAATGATGAAGCGGTTATGATGGGAAAGTTGGCCGTGCAGACCGGCCTCTATCCTCTGCTCGAATACAGCAATGGAAAATTAACCGCTTCAAGCATAACGGCCAATTTTATTTCTCGGCCGGCTGAAGAATACTTAAAAAAACAAGGAAGGTTCAAACACTTAAAACCGGAAGATATTAGCGCTATTCAAAAATTAGCCGACGAAAACATAAGGAAATATAAAATATGAAAAAATTTTTAATTATTCTACCAGTTTTATTTATTTTAATACTAATACCGTTTGTTGATGCTAAAGCCTACTGTCTTTGGCGCGAAAAACAAATCGTTAACATCCCCAATAAACCGCCCCAAACTGTTTATTGTCTGGGCAGCGAGCAGCAATCCGCCACTTCAAGCTGCCAGTTATCGGCTCCAACCAGCAATTCCATTTGCTGTTGCGGCGGAGGTGAAGCGCCTAAAACTGTCGAGCAGATTGCCCAGGAAGAAAAAAATAAAACCACTCCTCCTAAATTTACTATTCCTGATTTACAAATTAAAATTCCCGGCATGGAAAAGTTCAGTAAGGCTAACTGCACAGACGAGGGCCAATGCGAAGTGCCCTGGATCGGCGAATATATTAGTGGCATATATGATTACGCTCTAAGCATCGCCGGAATTCTCGCCGCTATAATGCTTATGGCCGGCGGCGTTCTTTGGTTAGTTTCCGGAGGAGACGCGTCAAAAATAACCCAAGCTAAAGAATTAATCATTAGCTCTATAACCGGTTTAATTATATTAGCCTCCTCTTATGTAATTTTAATACAAATAAACCCCGATCTTATTAACTTAAACCCCATCACTGTTAACGCTGTCAAAAAAATAGAACTTTTAGCCAATGCTCGTAAAGGCAGCCAAGCAAATACTTATAAGGATGCACCTTGTGCAACCGATGCCGAATTAAGCGCAGGTGTAGATTTTTATGCGACCGGATATTATAAACCGGCTTGGGAGAATAGTGATAAGTTCCGCTGCGTTGTTGCTATGCAATGCACTTGTCCTAACGGCCAAGACACGAGTAAAAATTGTGATGATTTATACGGAAAAACTTTTCCTAACTACCACCCCTGCAAATATTTTGAAAAGGATATTCCTTACTGCAATATGACCGCGGGCGGAGTAGAACCAAAAATCGGGGATATCGCCGGACCGGGAAACTGCCGAAGCAATTTACCTTTCGGAACTAAAGTTTGTTTTAAGGGGCAAACTTACACTATTACCGACACCGGCAGCGGCATAAAAGGCAAAAGGATAGACATTTGGAGCGGCGGTGATTTAGATAAAGCCAACTCGGTAACGGGCGTAGGAAAGTTAAAAAAAGGAGCGTGTAATTAACGCCCCTTATCCATCGCTTCATTGGCGAGCCGATCCGCCTCTTGATTCCGCTCCCGCGGAATATGAGTATAAGAAATTTTCTTAAAATTTAAACTTAAATTATGAATAGTTAAAAACAAAGGCGCCAAGTCTTTGTTTTTTACTTTATATTCCCGTTTTAACTGTTTAACAACCAATTCACTGTCCAAATAGCAGTCGAGTTCGCTCGCTCCTAGTTCACCGGCCTTTTTTAAAGCCGCGATTAGGGCTTGATATTCGGCCTGATTATTGGTTGCCACTCCTAAAAAAGCGGAAAATTCGGCGACCAGCTTTTTCTTTTCATCATAAATAACAATGCCGATCCCGGCCGGTCCGGGATTGCCACGCGCGCCGCCATCGGTAAAAATAATAAGCTTATTCATATTTTTTAATATCAATCATCTTCAACTGCGCCTCGCGGCGGCCGTTAAAATCATTAATCTCAAGATAATAAACCAGGTTAACCCGATCGCCTATCTTATATTCTTTATAATTATCGGCGGCGCCGAAAGCAATCCCCCAAAAAGCTTGGGCGCTCTTGATGCCCGGATCAAATTGCGAAAAACGGATCTTAATGTGCTGGCTCTCGAATCCCATTAAAACAATATCGTCGATTCTCAAATCATAACTCACGAACCGCGGCTGCGGATTATTCTGGCCGTAAGGCGCGAGCGAATTTACCGTCTTGGCAAGCTCCAAGGTAATCGCCGAAAAATCAAGCTCCGCTTCAATCTTTAATTTTGGTACTAAAGCCGCTTTTTCAATCCTGTCGCCGGCTAATTTTTGAATTTTAGCGATAAACTTCTTTAAGCTTTCTTCTGATTTGATGGAAAAACCGCAAGCCATCGGGTGCCCGCCATATTTGTCCAAATATTCCGCGCAGTCTTCGATTGCCTGAATTAAATTAAATTCGGCAATTGAGCGCCCCGAACCTTTAAAAGCCACTTTCTTTGGAACCAGCTTCTTAAGCGCCGCATCAAATTCCGCCTCTTCAATCAGGCGCGTGATGATAAGAGTCGGCCGATAATATCTTTCGGTTATCTTTCCGGCGACCAGGCCGATTACGCCCTCATTCCAAATCTGATCTTCGCCGGCCAGGCCGACTATCACATTAGGCAGGTTGTCTTTATCAATCTGCTCTTCGACTTGAGAAATTATCTCCTCGGTAATCTGCTGGCGGAGAATGTTGCGCTGGTTCAATTCGGTCGCGAGTTCAAGCGCTTCATTTTGATCCGTCGTGGTTAAGAGGGCGAAAGCGCTGTTAGCGTGGCCCAAGCGGCTAGCGGCATTTAAGCGCGGCCCAATTTGCCAGCCGACATTCCAAGCTTCCAGATCCCGGCCGCTGTTTATTTTAGAAACTTTTACCAGTTCATTCAGCCCCAAGCGCTTGCTGGTATTGAGGATTTTTAAGCCGCTCTTCACTAACAATCTATTCTCTCCCAAAAGGCTGACCATATCGGCTATTGTTCCGACAGCAACTAAATCCAAGCTTTTTTCAAGAATCAATTGCTTCTGCTTGTCCGGCAGATTAGCCTTATAAAGAAGGGCGCTGATTAATTTGAAGGCTACGCCGACGCCGGCTAAATACGGCCAAGGATAGTCTTCATTTTTGTCGGCCGGATCGATGCAAAGGCAATCGGGGATATCTTTTTCGTCTTCGGGCAGAACATGGTGGTCGGTAACGATAACCCCCAGTCCTTTACTTTTCGCATAGGCAACCTCTTCGCGGTTGCGGATTCCGTTATCAACCGTAATAAGCAACTTAAATCCCTGGCCGACAATCTGGTTGATCGCCGCTTTATTGAGGCCATAGCCCTCGCTTACCCGATTTGGAAGATAGACTTCGACGGTCGCATGCAGAATTTTCAAAGTTTCAAGCAAAATAACCGAAGCGGTAACTCCGTCGGCGTCGTAATCTCCATAAACAACAATCGGATCTCCTTTTTTAATGTGGCTGATAATAACCTCAACCGCTTGCGCCATGTTCTTGAATAAAAACGGATTATAAAAAGCGTGCGCCTGGTTGGCGCCGATTATTAAAACTTTATCGGACGCCAATTCGCTATCTAAAAAAGCTTTGATATCAATCTTATTCTTCAAATCACGATTAAAAAGCAACTGCAAAAGCACCGGATTGATTTCCGGGTGTTCCTTAAAAAACTCGGGAGTGGCTACGGGAGAAATTTGCCATTGTTTCATGGCGATATATAAAAATTTTATTAATAAAACATGGGGGAGACCGTCCAGGCGACCATTGAGAAGACTACAATCAGGGAAATAATCAGCCAAAGAATTTTAACGACTTTTCTTTTTTTCATATTATCTTTTTAGTATTTTAACAAATGTATCCGGAGGGATTTCGACGCTTCCCTTGCCCGCGGCCATCATTTTTTTCTTGCCGCGCTTCTGCTTTTCTAAGAGCTTCCGTTTCCGAGTTACGTCACCGCCATATAATTTAGCGGTTACATCCTTGCGCAGAGCCGATAATTTTTCCGAAGCGATGATTTTCCCGTGCAAAGCCGCCTGGATCTTGACAGCAAACATCTGCCGGGACAGATTATTCTTAAGGATTTCCACCACTTCCCGGCCCTCGCGCATCGCTTCTTCCCGATAAACAATGGTGGCCAGAGACTCTATCGGCTCTTCAGCCACCAGAATATCCATGCGGACGACGTCGGCCGGCCGATATTCAAGGTATTCATAACTGATAGAAGCGTAGCCGGAAGAAACACTCTTAATCTTATCATAAAAATCCGTTAAAATCGCGGCCATCGGGATTTCATAGTGCAGAATTACCCTCGCTTCATCGCTGTCCGCGGAAATATATTCCGTGTTTTTATAAACCCCCCTTTTTTCCTGGGTTAATTTAATAATATTCCCCAGGTAGCTTTTCGGGGTAATAATATCAAGGCTCACCCAGGGTTCTTCAATAATATCAATATGAGTCGGATCGGGCAAGCGCTGCGGAGTTCTGATGATAACTTCTTCACCGCTATTTTTTAAAACTTTATAGGCGACGCTCGGAACGGTCACGATCAAATCTAAATTATATTCCCGACGTAACCTTTCCTGAAAAACCTCCAAGTGCAACAGCCCTAAAAATCCGCAGCGGAAACCGAAGCCGAGAGCGTCCGATCTTTCCGGTTCATAGATAAGAGCGGCGTCGTTTAATTTTAATTTTTCCATCGCCTCGCGCAGCTCCTTAAAATCGTTGCCCTCCCTCGGAAAAATGCCGGCGAAAACCATAGGCTTAACTTCCTTGTATCCGGGCAAGGCTTCAACTTTGGCAAAATTAGATACTCCGCGATTAGCGGTCACTGTGTCGCCGACGCGGCAGTCGCTAACCGTCTTGAAGCCCGTAATAATATAACCGATTTCACCGATATTAAGTTCGCCGGTCGAAACGTAATCTGGCCTGAAGATCCCGCAATCAAGAACTTCGCTCTCAGCCTGCATCGAGAGCAGGCGAATTTTGTCTCCTTTCTTAATGGTTCCATTAAAAACGCGGACATAAGCTACGACGCCGCGGTAAGTATCATATTTAGAATCAAAAATCAAAGCGCGGGGATATTGGCCGCTTTCCGCGATTTCCGGCTCGGCCGGCGGCAAGCCCTTTTTAATAATTTCATCTAAAATTGCTTCCACTCCAACGCCGGTTTTTCCGGAACAGGAAAAAATCTCGTCTTCCCGGCAGCCGAGCAATTTTATAATTTCCCTTTTCGTCTTAGGTATGTCGGCCGCGGGCAAATCAATCTTATTGATGACGGGAATAATCGTTAAATTCTGTTCAATCGCCAAATACAGATTCGCCAAGGTTTGAGCTTGGATTCCTTGCGTACAATCAACCAATAAAACCGCCGTTTCGACGGCCGCCAAAGACCGAGAAACTTCATAAGAAAAATCCACATGGCCGGGCGTATCGATCAAATCTAATTTATAACCGCGATAATTCATGGTTACCGGCTGCAGCTTAATCGTAATGCCGCGCTCCCTTTCAATGTCCATGCCATCGAGAATTTGCGCTTTCATGTTTCTTTTTTCAACGGTATGGGTAATCTCAAGCATCCGATCGGCCAAAGTTGACTTGCCGTGATCGACGTGCGCGATAATACAAAAATTCCTGATTTTATTTATCTCCCACATAAATTAAACTCCTCTAGCCTCACCCTGATCGTCAATTTTGACTTTCTTGAAAGGCCAACGGTTCTGTAAAGAAGCTAAAAAGCCGAACAGCTCTTCACTTTTGAATAAATAACAAAATAATCCATAAACTAAAATACCCGCTCCGGCGGAGGCGATTAACTGAATAAAAACACCGCTGAATTTAGTCATATCAATAAACGGCCAAACGACCACCTTCATTATCTGAGCGGCTAATCCGGCCGCAATGGCACTGGCCGTAAACTTTAACACAGAAATTAGAATATTGCTAATATCCAAATTGCCGATGGTAAAATAAAGCCAAATCCACAGTAAAACAAAATTCAAAATGTTGGCGATAGAAAAAGCTAGCGCCAAACCGGCGACGCCCAGGCTCGACCCCAGAAAAAAAGATAATCCGATATTTAAAATAATGGAGAATAGCCCAAGATAAAACGGGGTGGAAGAATTATGGCGCGCATAAAAAACTCTAATGAGCAGCGGCATAGTAGCTTGAGCGAACAAACTGAGGGCAAAAAAACCGAGAGTATTCATGGTAGAGATCGTGTTCTGCCAATTGAACTGGCCGGTACCTAAAATGACCCGGATAATCTGCGCCCGCAAAGCAATTATCAAAACGGTCGCGGGCACGATAAAAAATAAAATCTGCCGCATGGTAGAAGAAAAATTAGCCGTCAATTTTTCTTTATCAAAAGCAGATTCAGAGAGAGCCGGAAAGGCGGCAATCGCGAAAGAAATGCCAAAAATGCCGATCGGAAAAGATTGTAAATTATTCGCTAGATTAAAAATAGAAAGCGAACCGCTGGAAAGGCTTGAAGCGATAATAGTGATAACCACCAAATTAATTTGAGAAATGGCCAGACTGAGCGTTCGCGGAATCATCATCCGCCCGATTTTCCAAGTGTTTGCTTCCCGCCAGACAATCTTAAATTTATATCTAAAGCCTAAATAATAAACCGAAGGAATCTGAACGGCCATGTGCAAAAAGGCGCCGAGCACAACGCCCCAAGCCAAACCGTATAAACCCCACCATTGAGTGAAATAAAGGGCGCCGATAATAATGCCTATATTATAAAAAATAGGCGCGAGCGAATAGACAAAAAATCTTTTAAACGATTGCAAAATACCGCCCAAAATGCCAGAAATGCCCAAAAACAAAGGTGATAGAAACATGATGCGCGTTAAAGCGGTTGTCGTCGCCTGTTCTTCTAAACCAAAGCCGGGCGTAATCAGCTTTGTAAGAAACGGCGCAAAAATAATACCGATGGCCGAAAGGACGATGAGCCCGACTAACAATAAATTTAAAACATTGTTGGCCAGGTCCCAAGAATCTTTATTTTTTCCGTCAGAGCCGCAATCAGTTTTATGTTCACAGGAAAAATCTTTAATCAAGCTAGTAAAAATAGGCACGAAGCCGGCGGAAAGAGCTCCCAGAACAATCAGATTGAAAATTAAATCAGGGACTCGGAAAGCCGCATAATAAATGTCCAGGCTCGTACCGGCACCAAATTGCCCCGCCAAAATTCTGTCCCGAATCACTCCCAAAAAACGAGAAGCGAGCGAAGAAAGCGCCACGAGCGCGGCTGCAATCGTAATACTATTTATTTGTTGTCTAAAAAGTCTCCTGAACATACTACTATCTTAACTGGTTTTTTAAATTAAGCAAGCGGAAATAAGCCTCAGCATGATAGGGATTAACCAATAAAGTTTCTTGCCATAAAGACGCCGCTTCCGCGTTGCGTTTGGTTAAAAAATAAAGATTTCCCAAATTGAACAAAGCCTTATCATAATTAGGATTAATTTCCAACTCTTTTTTAAATTCCTTTTCGGCGACTCCATATTGTTTTTTCTCTAAATAAATCAAACCTAAATTATTATGCGCCATAGTTTCGTTCGGATTGACCTCTAAAGCGCGGCGATAATAAACAATAGCCTTATCCGGTTGATTTTCAAAGTAATACATCGATCCAAGATTCTTATTCGCTAAGGGCGAATGCGGCGAATCCGCGACGGCCGACTGCCAAAAAGTTAAGCGATCGATAAATTTAAGGCTGTGCTGCCAAGTTAAAACTGAGAAAAAAAGAAGAATGAAAAAAGCAATTATCTTTATATATCCTTTTTTAAAATCTAAATTTTTAATAAAATCTATTTCCGCTAAAACAATTAAGAATCCAATAAAAGGCAGGTAGAGACGGTGCTCTAAAAAATAAGGAGCGGCGGAGGATATAGCGAAAGGAGGAATAAAAAATATTAAAAACCAAGCCAAGCCGAAGAAAAGATAGTCTCTTCGTTTTTTCTGAGAAAAAAACAAGGCGAGGATTAGAAGTGGCCAGGCGATTAAACTCAGAAGGAAGGAAGAGTCGGCTGAAATCGGTAAAACCGCCAAATTAAAGGGCAAAATCATTTTAGCGCCCATGATTAAAGAATCGGGTAAATTTTTAATGACTGATAAGGCGGCGGCGGCTACTCCGATATTTTCTTTAGAAAAAGCCAGGCTTCGCAAAATTAGCCAAATAAAACCCGAGGCGAAGGAAAACAAAATGACTAAAAATTTATTAATTGCTTCCAACCGGTCGCTTCGACCGATAGTAAAGAAATAAGTAAAAGCTAAAACCGGCAAAAAAATGGCCGTCTCCTTGGTAAGAAGAGCTAGAAAAAAGAAAAAGGAATAGCCCAAAAGACTTTTAAGCTTCGGCTGCGCTGAAAAATTAAGCAAACAAATAAACGAAGCTAAAATAAATACAGCCACGAGCGAATCGTTGCGACCGGGCAGCCAAGCAACGGCCTGCGACAGGGCGGGATGAACCAAAAAAAGCAAAGATAAGAAAAAAGCCAAAGATCGGTTAGCAAGTATCTTGTTTAAAATAATAAATAATAAGAAAACCGCTAAAATATGGAGAAAAATATTATCAAGATGGTAGATAAAAAGATTATTGACGCCGAATTGCGCGTCAAGCATAAAAGAAAGATTTAAAAGCGGGCGGTAATAAAAATTCGTCCCGGAAAAAAAAGCATCGGTTGAGAAAATAGTTGAAACATTTCTAATATCGCTTAAAACTTCCTGCCGATCTAAAATCAAGGTATTATCGTCAAGATAAGTTAAACCAAAAGTCAGCGTTTGGCTATAAAGCAAAAAACCAATAACAAAAATAAAAAAATAAGGCCGCCAGCTTTGGAGTGAAAAAAAACGGCCGAGTTGTTTTTTAAAATTTATCATAATTACCCATGAAAACGCTAGCGATTAAAATGAAAAAAATATTTTAAGCCGACGCCGACCGTTGCCACGCCGTAACGCAGACTGCGCCAAAAATTTATTGAAGACGCTTCTTTGAAATAGCGAACCGGGGCCGGAATTTCGCCTAAACGATATTTTTTAGCAATAATTTGAAAAAGCATCTGGCTGTCAAAAACAAAATCATCAGAATTTTTCTGCCAATTAATATTTTTAAGCACTTCCCCTTTATATGCCCGCATGCCTGTATGCCACTCCGTGAGATTATGGCCGGAAACAAAATTTTCAAAAATAGTTAAGGCCCGATTCGATATATATTTATAAATTGGCATGCCGCCGGCGAGCGCTTCGCGGCGAGAACGGATGCGCGTGCCGAGCATGACGTCAAAATAATCATCACCGATAAATTCCGCAAAAAATTTTATAAGTTTCGGGTCGTATTGATAATCAGGATGAATCATAACGATAATATCGCCGCCGTGATCAAGTGCGAGGCGATAACAAGTCTTCTGATTGGCGCCATAGCCGCCATTTTTTTCATGTTGGAAGACAAATAAATCCAATTCTTTGGCGACAGCGACCGTTTCATCGCTGCTTTTATCATCAACGAGAATTATCTCATCAACTAGCGCCGGAATATCTTTAACGGTCATCTCTAAAGTCGAAACGGCATTATAGGCGGGCAAAACAACAATAATTTTTTGGTTTTTATACATATTGGACTTTAAGTAATTATGCGCACATCGCTCGCCAGGCAGCCTTTTTCAAAAACAAACAGCGGATTGATGTCCAGCTCTTTGATTTCCGGATGTTCATTGGCTAATCGGGCCAGATTAACAAACGCCCTGGCCAGGCTTTTAACGTCATACTTTTTCTGTCCGCGCGCGCCGTTTAAAATCGGGTATGTCCGCAGACTGGCAATTAATTCTAAAGCGCGCTTAAAATCTAAATCGCCGGTCGCCAATCTAATCTCTTTGAATATTTCCGTATAAATGCCGCCGAAACCAATCATCATAATCGGGCCGAAAGAAGCATCACGCTTGAAACCGAGAATTATTTCTTGAAACTTATTTGCCTGTTCCTGGATAATCAGATGATTAAAGGGGCTGGCCAGCGCTTTCTTGTTTTTATTTTCTATTCGGCGCACAGCCGCGCGGAGAGAGGCTTCATTTTTTAAATTAACAATAACCCCTCCCTTATCCGATTTATGCAAAAAGTCAGGGCCGGTCGCTTTTAAAACCACCGGATATTTATAACCCATCGCTTTAGACGCCTCATATTTGAATGTCTTAACCGTCGGAATCTTATATTCGCGCAGGAGGGCGAGCGATTTTAAATACTCATTGCTCTTAACTACTTTTTTCGTCCGGACGCGCGGCTTATTATAAGGCTTAATCGTTTGCAAAGTTTTTTTATAAGCAATTAATTTCTTGAAGCTTCGAACCGCTTCTTCCGGATAGTCGAAAGTCGGCACATTGTTCTTTTCAAACATATCCCGGGCAAGGGCCACGGCTTCACCCCCGACAAAGCTGGTCATAATCAATTTGTGCGGATATTTTTTAGCCATCTTAATGATCACTTCGGCTGTCTTGACCGGTTCGGTCGAGGTTTGCGGCGTAAGCAGCACCAAAAGATTATTGATTTTTTTATCAGCCAGCATTTTCTTCAATCCGATTTCATAACGGGCCGCATCCGCATCTCCCAATAAATCTTGGCTTGAGCCGAAAGGCAGATTCTGCCGGGAAATTTCATCAACCGTAAGCACGGCCACGCCGCCAGCATTTGTCATTACATGCAGTTCCTGACCGCCAGGATTGTGCCAAGACTCCTTCCGGAAAAGCAAAAGAAGGTTAAACAGCTCTTCAAGATTTTCCAGCCAAATGGCTCCCGCCCTTTTGACGCCCGTTTCCACGGCGGCATTCGATCCGGCCAAAGAGCCGGTATGAGAAAGCGCCAACTGCCCGCCGGCGGCGCTTTGCCCCGCTTTTAAAACGGCGACCGGCTTATGTTTTGCCAGGCGCGAAACTAAACTCATAAATTTTTCGCCATCCTTTATCTCTTCAAGATAAGCAACCACCAAATCAATCCTCTTTTCACCGGCTAAATACTCAATGATGTCGTTCTCATCTAGAACCGCCTTGTTCCCCAAGCTGATGAAATAGCCGAAATTAAAATCTTTAACTTTTAACCAATCGAGAGCCGCCGAGCCGATAGCGCCGGACTGGGAAAGCAGGGCTGTATTGCCGGTAGACGTGTCCGCACTCGCGAAAGTGGCGTTCAATTTATGCCAAGTGTTGATAAGGCCCAGACAATTCGGCCCTAAAATATGGAGGTGGTGCTTGTCGGCCAATCTGGCAATCTCCGCCTCTATTTCCTTCCCCTCTCCGCCCGCTTCTTTGAAGCCGGCGGTGATAATTATTATATTTTTAACGCCGAGTTTTGCGCACTTTTTAATTTCTGCCAAAACAAACTGCGCGGGGATAGCGATCACGACCAAAAGCGATTCAAATTCAAAGGACGCGGAATTTTCTAAGCCCGGATATGCCTTCAGGCCGGCTATTTTCTTTTCTTTAAGATTAATCGGGAAAATCTTGCCCCTGAATCCCCCCTTGATAATATTATCGAGGACTTGGCGGCCGATTTTTATTTTATCTTTTGAAGCGCCGACGACGGCAACTGATTTAGGGTTGAAAAAATACTTTAAAGACATATATTTTATTTTTTAATCAAATAAACAGAACCGGCCAAAACAGCCAACATAAAAAGGTAGTTTAAATTGAAATAACTGAGGATGATATTAGGCCAGATAATTTCTAAAATTACGCCGACGAAAATGAGGGCGCTGAAAAAATAAAAAAGTTCCCGGCTGATTATTGCCAAATTTTTTGCCATAGAGTTCTACCTTCCAATTCTATTTTAATTTTATAAATTTCTAAATTATCATCCGTCCCATCTTCGGTTTTCAAACCAGGGACGGAAATGATGAAACTATATTTGCCGTTTTCCCGATAAGCTCCTTTTAAATTAAATTCGGCGGTCGCCGTTTTTACCCCCTCTTCTTCACCGGGCTTCTTATAGTCGGCGATAATGTAATTGAAGCGGTTCTTAACGGAAAAAAAACGATCGACTTTGGGAAGCGTCGGGTTAAAGAGGCTGGACGGAGACCAGGCGAACACGCCGCTGTTTTCTAACACAATATCATCTTTTTCTAATTTTATTTCTTTATACGCAGTGGCCGAGGAGGTTTTAAAATAAAATTGCTTATAGGCTTCGTCCAGATTGAAATTTTGCCCAGCGAATTTTATAGCCTGGAGACTTGCCGGGCTCAAAGCTTTAGCTTGAAGATAATTAGCGTCCGTATAAATTGTCAGCGGCCCCTCACTTGATACCGGCCAGACTTTATTTATAAAAGAAAGGCGGTCTACCGAACTGACGATTTTTTTTATGACCATGTCGCTGGTAATCTTTACTTCAACCTTATAAGCTCCGGCCGGCAATTTCTTCTGCTCTAAAACCACCTTTTTCTCTTCAATTTTTCCGCTTCCGGGCTGCAGATTAGCGTCCGCCAAGCTCTGGCTGGCAATAATCTTCCCGCCCGATGACAATATAATATCAATCGGCGCCGGCTTTAAGTCTTGGTTTAAATCAACCAGGGAAAATTCTAAATGCAAAGCTTCGTCTTTCAGATAAACGTAAAATTGATGCGGGCCGCGCAAGGGCTTGTCAAGAACCAGAGGAACGGCCGGCTGATAATTAGCAATCTGGTAGTTATAATCGGGAGAAAAATTATAAACCGCCAAGCATTTTTCCAGCCCCTCGGGGCAATCTTTAAGCTTGCCTTGAGCCAGATCTTTTTCCCAGTCGGCGGGATCAGAATAATTTTCATTTCTTTGCAGGAATAAATAGCCGTTGCCTTCGCTCTTATGCCAGCGCAACATTAAATAATCGAGAGCTTTATTATCTATCGGTTTTAATTCGTAGCGCCAAACGATATTATCGGCCAGAACTCCGGCCTCGATTACCGGAGTATCTAAACCAAGGTTATCGCGATAGGTAATGGTTAATTTCGCTTTATCAAAAGTACGGGGCGTAAAAAGCGAGAAATAGATTGGATCGCCGATCATTTTCGGTCCATCTCCGTTCTTTAAATCTATTCTCTCGGGCGGCGTAAAACCATAAATAAATCCCTTTCCAGAACGCAAATCAAGAGTATAATCACGGCTATAGCTGATGCTCCCGAAAGGAACAATTTTAAGATATAAAAAAGAAAAAATAAAGATAAATAAAATAAGTCCCAAGAATAAACGGAACTTTAATAAAAATTGCCATTTTCTGAAAAACGGTTTAAGCATACTATTTATATTTTACGTCATTTCAGTTAAAAAAAGAAGCTCTTCTTCAGAGCCTCTTTTTTATCTAAATTTAGCTAAATTATTTACTATAATCCGTTCTCTTCTTTTTCCCTTTATACCCCGTGCCGGCCGGAATCAAGCAACCGATGATAACATTCTCCTTGAGGCCTTCAAGATAATCTATCTTGCCGTTGACTGCGGCATCAATAAGCACGCGCGAAGTTTCCTGGAAAGAAGCGGCGGACAAGAAGCTATCTGTAGTAAGAGAAGCTTTGGTGATTCCAAGCAATAATTTTTCCGCTTTCGCCGGATTCTTCGAATCTTTATTAGCCTGAGCCAGAACTTCATCTTCAATCGTTTCTCCCGGCAAAAGCGCCGCATCACCGGCTTCTTTAACCAAATAACGGGAAAACATCTGGCGGGCGATGATTTCGATATGCTTATCATTAAGCGGCTGCCCCTGGGAAGAATAAACGTATTGAATTTCCCGGATAATATATTTCTGGGTTTCCAATTGCCCCTTAAGTTTGAACAATTCTCTTAAATCAAGGCTGCCTTCGGTTAACTGAGTGCCCCTTTCAATCAAATCGCCGTCTTTGACCATGAGCATTGTTCCCTTGAGAATCGAAAATTCCTTTACCTTCTCAACTTCTTTGGCAACGCTAATATATTTATCGGTGACATTGACTGTCCCGGCTGATTTTGCGCGTACCACTTCCCCGCCGATGTTAAATAATTCTGAATTTTTGGAAACCTCTTCTCCGTCTTTGACCAGAACTTTTACTTCCAATTTCTTTTTATCTTTCGCGGTTGCTCCGCTAGTAAGCTTTATCTCGTTAATCTTCTCAGAAAAATAATATTTGTCATGATCTTTGCCTTTATAGAAAATGCTTAAAATTTTCGCTTGAGGATTATTAACAAAAATTTCTTTGCCGTCTTGGTCTTTGATCACTTTTTGCGCGAACTCAATCTTGACGCGTCCGCTGACATCGGAAATTAACGCTTTCTTTTTCGGACTGCGCGCTTCAAAAATTTCTTCAACGCGCGGCAGACCCTGGGTAATATCATCTTGTCCGGCGACGCCTCCCGTATGGAAAGTTCTCATCGTCAGCTGCGTGCCCGGTTCGCCGATAGACTGCGCCGCAATAATTCCGACCGTCGAGCCCATTTTTACCGGCTTATTATAAGCTAAATCCCAGCCATAGCATTTTGCGCAAATTCCTTTATGCATCTTGCAGCTTAAGACGGAACGGACGCAGGCCTCGCTGACATCTTTAGTCTTCAAAACTTTTATGTTTTCTTCATTAAGAATTTCTCCAGCCGCCAGGACAACCTTGCCTTTCGCGTCTTTAACCTCTTTGGCGAGATAGCGGCCAATCAAGCGACGGAAAAAATCATCGCCGTTCTTCTCAATTTCGGCGCGATTTATAACCATGCCCGTGCTATCTCCGCAATCTTCTTCGGCAATAATAACATCTTGAGAAACATCGACTAAACGTCTCGTCAGATAACCGGCGTTAGCGGTTCTCAAAGCCGTATCGGACAAACCTTTGCGGACGCCGTGGGTGGAAATAAAATATTCCAATACACCAAAACCTTGTTTAAAATTTCCTTTAACCGGCAGCTCGATAATCGCGCCGGACGGCGAGGTAACCAAACCTTTCATACCTAGAATCTGCACCGGCTGAGCCCAGGAACCGCGGGCGCCGGAGTCAATCATGGAATAAACCGGCAGAATATCAAGCAAGCCTTTCTTACAAATATCGGCGATTTTATCTTTAGTGTTGGTCCACTCTTCGATAACTTTGGCATAACGCTCTGATTCGGTGAGCAGGCCGTCTTCATATTGTTCTTGAATAACTTCAACATTTTTATTGGCGACCTCGATTAAGCGGTCTTTTTCCGGCAAGCTCGGCAAATCTCCAAATCCCCAAGACAAACCGGATTTGGTGATAAAGGCAAAGGCTCGATTCTTCAAGCCGTCAATAAATTTAACCGTCTCTTCTTCGCCGTAAATGCGCAGGCATTCGCGGATCAAATCCTTAAGCTTCCCTTTGCCGATAACATCGTTAATAAACTTCAGTTTTTCCGGCAAAAGAGAATTAAATATCAAACGGCCGACAGTCGTCTTGAGTATCGCCCCGTTATATCTGACGTTAATCGCCTCATGAAGATCAATAAAATTATTTTCGTAAGCTAAATTGGCTTCATCTTCATTGCAGAAATAGCGCATGTCTTCGGTTTTTTTATCGGCAAAATCTTTATTGACCAAAGTAATATAATAAGTGCCCCAGACAATATCTTGCGCCGGAGCGACAATCGGATCGCCAGTCGCCGGCTTGAGCAGATTATGGGTTGAAAGCATCAAGTTTTCCGCTTCCTGGCGCGCCTCTTTAGTAAGAGGAACGTGAACGGCCATCTGGTCGCCGTCGAAATCGGCGTTAAAAGCTGTACAAACCAAGGGATGGATTTGAATCGCTTTACCTTCGATTAAGGTTGGGCGGAAAGCTTGGATACCCAATCGATGGAGGGTTGGAGCCCGGTTGAGCAATACATAGGCGCCCCGGACAATTTCTTCCAAGATATCCCAAACCTCATCGTGGCCGGCTTCAATATAACGGGAAGCGCTGCGCACGTTGTGCACGATTTCACGCTTAATAAGCTGAGAAATAATAAATGGCTTAAACAGCTCCAGAGCCATAATCTTAGGCAAGCCGCATTGATCAATATTCAACTTCGGATTAACGACAATAACGCTGCGACCGGAATAGTCGACGCGCTTACCGAGCAAATTCTGGCGGAAACGCCCCTGCTTCCCCTTCAAAGTATCGGCCAAAGATTTTAATTGTCTTTTTTGGCCGGTTGAGGCAGTTACAGTCTTGGTGTGTCTTGCGCTGTTATCAATCAAAGCGTCGACCGCTTCCTGAAGCATTCTTTTTTCGTTGCGGCAGATAACTTCCGGCGCATTTAAATCCATCAGCTGCTTCAAACGATTGTTGCGGTTTATCACGCGGCGGTATAAATCATTTAAATCGGAAGCGGCGAAACGGCCGCCATCAAGCGCGACCATCGGGCGCAAATCGGGCGGAACCACCGGAAGGACGGTCATAATCATCCATTCGGGGCGCAAATTATTGTTGCGGAAACTCTTAAGCAGTTTTAAGCGCTTGATTAACTTCTCTTTTTTCGAATCAACCGCATCGACATACTTGCCTTCCAAGTTCTTAATGCTGCCGTCTAAATCAATTTTCGCCAGCAGTTTGCGAATAGCTTCCGCACCGATAGAGGCTTCAAAAATATGGCCGAATTTCAAGCTCAAATTTTGATATTGCTGCTCCGATAAGATTAAAAGCGGCTTCAATTCTTTCAGTTCCTTTTGAGTAACACTAAAATCTTCATCCAAGCGCGCCATTCTATCGGCCTTGGCTTTAATCGCGTCCTTAATTTCACTTTCCGCTTTGTCGCCATGCTCTTCTTTTATCTTGCGAAGTTGGTTATTATAATCATTATCAATACTCTTAACTTTTGTTTTATATTCCGCCTTAATCTGTTCAATAGTCGACTCTTTTAAAGCTTCGTCGACGTCCGTTACGATAAAGCTGGCATAATAAATAACTTTTTCCAAAGACTGGATTCCTAAATTTAAAAGCAAGCCGATTTTCGAAGACAATCCGCGCAAAAACCAAATATGGGTGGCGGAAACCTGCAAAGTAATATGCCCTAAGCGTTCGCGGCGCACAACGCTGCGCGTCACTTCAACGCCGCATTTGTCGCAGACAATGCCTTTATAGCGGATCTTCTTATATTTGCCGCAAGCACATTCCCAATCCTTGGTCGGACCAAAAATCTTTTCGCAGAACAATCCGTCTTTTTCCGGTTTTTGCGTACGATAATTGATTGTCTCCGGACGAGTCACCTCACCATGAGACCAATCAAGAATTTCTTCCGGCGAAGCCAGTTTGAGGCGGATGGCATCGAAGTCGCTAGTTTTTATTGGATTTAACATATTTTAATAATTGCTAATAAATTATTCTTCTTTGCCGCCTTCTTCTTCAAAGGTCGCGATAATTTCCGGCTTGTCATAAACAAATTTATCATCATTCTGGATTTCCTCGTCGATTTCCGTAACCACCTCGGAAGCCGGCTGGCCGCCCTTGCCGCCCAATAATTCTACATTCAAGCCCAAACCTTTCAGTTCCCTGATCAAAACATTAAAAGATTCCGGCACATTTAATTTTTCAATTTCTTCACCCTTAATAATAGACTCGTAAGCCTTGCTGCGGCCCGGAACATCATCTGATTTGATGGTTAACATTTCTTGCAAGGTGTGGGCCGCGCCATAGCCTTCAAGCGCCCAAACTTCCATTTCTCCGAAACGCTGTCCGCCGAATTGCGCTTTACCGCCGAGCGGCTGCTGCGTAATCAATGAGTATGGGCCGATCGAGCGTTGGTGGATCTTGTCTTCGACCATGTGGTTAAGTTTCAAGACATATTTGTAACCAACAGTAATCGTATGGTCATAAGGATTGCCGGTTTTGCCGTCGAATAAAGTTACCTTCCCGTCTTCCGGCAAGCCCGCCTTGCGCAATTCTCCTTTTATCTGTTCTTCGTTAATGCCGTTTAAAGCCGGGGAGACAACGCGATAACCTAATTTTTTGGCGGCAAAACCTAAATGAGTCTCGAGCAATTGCCCGAGGTTCATACGAGAAATAATGCCGAGCGAGGATAAAATAACATCAATCGGGGTGCCATCGGCCATATAAGGCATATCTTCAATCGGAACCACTTGGGAAATAACACCTTTATTGCCATGGCGGCCGGACATCTTATCGCCGACCTGAATCTTTCTTAAATTAGCGACGGCGACTTGGATAGATTTCAAAACGCCGGCCGATAATTTATCGCCGTCTTCCCGAGAAAATATTTTAATATCAACAACTTTGCCGTGTTCGCCGTGTTCAAGATACAAGGAAGAATCGCGGACATCTTTGGCCTTTTCACCGAAGATGGCGCGTAACAATTTTTCTTCAGCCGACAGAGTCGTTTCTCCTTTCGGCGTAATTTTACCGACTAAAATATCTCCCGAAGAAACTTCGGCGCCGATTCTGATAATACCGTCTTCATCCAAATTCTTTAATTTTTCTTCACTGATATTGGGAATATCGTTGGTAATCACTTCTGGTCCAAGCTTGGTATCGCGAACATCGATCGTATAATTTTCAATATGAATAGAAGAATAAATATCCTCCTTCACCAAGCGCTCGGAAATAATAACCGCATCTTCATAATTGAAGCCCTCCCACGTCATAAAAGCAACCAGCACATTGCGGCCGAGCGACAACTCTCCGTTGTCAATCGCCGGACCATCGGATAATATTTCGCCTTTCTTCACTTTCTGGCCGACATCAACTACCGGGTGCTGATTGATACAAGTCGAAGAATTGGAACGTAAAAATTTATTCAAAGCATAGCGATCAAGCGCGCCTTTTTTGTTATGGATTTCAATCGTCGCGGCTTCAACCTTCGTCACTACGCCGTCTTCCTTGGCAATCGCAACGTGGCCGCTGTCGCGGGCCGCTCTTTCTTCAATGCCGGTACCGACAATCGGGGCTTCCGCCTTAACCAAAGGCACGGCCTGGCGCTGCATGTTCGTACCCATAAGAGATCTCTGGCCGTCATTATGCTCCATGAAAGGAATAAGCGAAGTGGCGATAGAGATAATCTGATTGGCCGCCAACCCGACAAAATCAATCTTTCCAACCTCTTCCACTCCCGGCTGGCCGTGTTTGCGAACTTCGAATTTATTAACAATAAAATAATTATCTTTATCAACCGGAATGGTCGCATCGACGGTAATATATTTTTCTTCTTCAAAAGCATCCAGATAAACGACTTCGTCGGTTACGCGGCTGCCTTTTTTATCGTGGACAACTTTGCGATATGGAGTTTCCAGAAAGCCATAGCTATTGAGACGCGCGTAACTCGCCAAATGGCCGACCAAGCCGATGTTCGGCCCTTCCGGAGTCGCAATCGGGCAGATGCGGCCATAGTGGGTGGCGTGCACATCGCGAACGTCAAAGCCGGCGCGTTCGCGCGTTAAACCGCCCGGACCCATCGCCGACAAGCGGCGCTTATGTTCCAGCTCGGCGAGCGGATTAGTTTGATCCATGAATTGGGATAGCTGGGACGACATGAAAAACTCGCGCACCACGCCGATAACGGGGCGGGCGTTGACCAATTTCGACGGAGTAAGAGAAGCAATATCCGTTGTCGACATCCTATCTTTGATGATGCGCTCCATACGGGCCAAACCGACGCGGAAGCGATTCTGAATCAAGCCGCCGATGGCGCGGATGCGGCGGTTACCGAGATGATCAATATCATCTTCCAATTCCTTGGTGATATTCAATCTGATTACTTCTTTAACTATTAAAACCAAATCTTCCTTGCGCAATATCCTGTTCTCTTTTTTATTGGCCGGCAAATTCAAGCCGAAACGGCGGTTTAACTTATAGCGGCCGACGCGGCCGAAGTCATAACGGTCAAAACGGAAAAACATGGAATAAATTAATTGGCGCGCATTTTCAACCGAAGCTAAATCACCCGGGCGGATGCGGCGATAAACTTCCTGCAAGCCTTCCGCTTCATTTTTTGCGGCGTCTTTTTCAATCGTTGCCTCGATGAAACTTTTTTCTTCCTTGCTCTTAACTAAATCAACATCGGCGAATAATTTTATGAGCTCTTCGTCGGTGACATAGCCGAAAGCGCGCAGCAGGGATGTAACGGCGACTTTTCTTTTGCGGTCGATGCGCACCCAGATAACTTTATTGGAGTCCGTTTCGATTTCAAGCCAGGCGCCGCGGTTCGGAATAATTTTCGCGCCATAACATTTTTTGCCCTTCACGAATTCGGCCGTAAACATAACGCCGGCGCTGCGGATCAATTGAGAAACTACGACCCTCTCGATACCATTGACGATAAAAGTTCCTTTCTCGGTCATCAAAGGAAAATCACCAAGAAAAACTTCTTGGTTGAGAGCCTTGTTCGTTTTTTTATTGAGAAGCCGAGTCTTGACGCGCAAAGGCGCTTCATAGGTGATATTCTTCTCCCGGCTTTCGATTTCCGAAAATTTCGGTTCGTCTAAATAGTAATCTTCAAAATATAATTCCAAGTCGCGGCCGATAAAATCAGTCACGGGATTTATCTCGTCAAATAGTTCTGCTAGTCCTTCTTTGAGAAACCAATCATAAGAATCTTTCTGAATCTCGATTAAGTCCGGCATGGGCATAACTTCTTGAAGTTCAGAAAATGATTTTCTTTTAGACATAAGACGTATATTTTATAAAATATTTATTTAAAAATAGAGAAAAATACGAGGGTACAATAATTTCTTTAACAAAAAAATCCCAATCCCAAATTGGCTTGAGTTCAAGTTTATTTAATTAATTATTTTTTTGATAAATCACTTTTTTTAGATAAAAAAGTGTTAATGCTTTTATAATATAACTTCAACCGTTGCTTGTCAATACTGGCTATACATCCATAATCTTGGCGATTTCTTCCTTAACCGCCGCCCTCTCATCCCAGGGTATATTTTGACCTTTAGGGCCGCAAATATACTGTTCGGCTCCTTTGCCTGTAAATAATAATAAATCGCCTTCTTTAGCTAAAGATAGCGCTTTTTTAATCGCTTCCCGGCGATCTAATATTTTAAAGAGAGTGCTATTTAATATTTTCCCCGCCTCCTCTGCTCCGGCGGCGACAGAATTTATAATAACCGCCGGATCTTCGTCATAAGGGTCTTCATTGGTAACTATAACAATATCGGCCTTTTCGGCGGCTATTTTACCTAATAGCGGCCGCCTTGCTCGATCGCGTCCGCCGCCGGCTGAACCGAGCAGATGAATAATCCTTTGCTTCGGAATTAAATCAACTACCTGATAAAGCTTTTCTAGGGCGCGCGGCTCGAAAGAATAATCAACTATAGCTGTAAAATCTTGGCCAAGGTTAATTATTTCTAGCTTTCCGGCCAGGCTGCGGACCATTTCCAAACCCTCTTTTATATTTTCAGAAGGAATCCTTTGGTTAAGGCCGACAGCGTAGGCGGCCAGTGCGTTGGCCGCGTTAAATTCCCCCAAAAGATTCAACTCTATGGTTTGATCGCCCACTGCAAATGAAACCCCTTCGACGCTGGAGGAAACAGCTGATCCGTTAACTACGGAAAAATCCTTGACAGCCGCTTCGCTGGCCATTTTTTTAGAAAAATATCCGATATTGATTTTCTCGCTGAAAGAATAGGCTATTTTAGCTTCGCTCCAAAAACTTAAAAAATAATCAGCGAACTTATCGTCGCCATTGGCGATAATTGTCTTGACGACGCGCCTTAAATCTAATTTTTTTAAATCATTTTTCGGACGGGTGACCAGGCGCTGGCCATTCGTATATTTAGTGGAGCAATTTTTGAGGTGCGCGAATAAACGGCCCTTGGCGGCTTTGTATTTTTCAAAGTTGCCATGGGACTCAATATGTTCCGGATATAAACCGGTAAAAACCAGAGTGTCATAATTTATGAAGCGATGGCGGAACTGCTTAATGCCCTCCGAAGTGGTTTCAATAACGGCGTAGCGGCAATTATTTTTTACCATTTGCCGCAAGATTTTCTGGATAAAAAATCGGCCGGGCATAGTCATTTTTTTATTGTTAAGCCATTCAGTGTCGCCGTCAGAAAAAACCGCGGTCGAAGTAAAACCGGTTTTGTAGCCGGCTCCAGCCAGCATCTTGGCAATCAAATAAACAGTTGATGTTTTCCCGGCGGTGCCGGTAACGCCGATAACAATTAATTTCCGGCTGGGAAAGCGATAAAACGCCGCCGAGAGCCAAGCGGTAAAGAAATGATATACGGGCTGCAGAGCTTTAAATAGTTTAAGCGGAATAAGTTTTTTTACAAAATTTAGCATATTAATCATTATAACAGAGATTAAAAAAATAAAAAAAGGCGCCTGAATTTCTTCAAGCGCCCATATCGTATCGGTCGAACCGAATTCCTTAATTTTTTACCAATTTAATGGTTGCCTGATTAGAGTTTTTTATTTGCTTGGCAAAATAAACTCCTTTCGGCCACTCTCTGGTATCAACCACAAGGCAGGAATTTGTCATGGAAGAAAAAATTACCTGTCCATTCATATTCAGGACTTGCCATTGGCCCGCTCCTGATAGCTTTATCTGATCGGTAAAGGGGCTAGGATAGGCGGTCGCCTTTGTTTCTAGAACTTCGGCGGGCAATCCCGTTAAAGTCATATTAACAAAGTTAACGGTTTCGACCTTATACTTCCAGGCGGAATCGGGAATGTCAATTGCTTGCCCGTTAAACTGAGCGGTCGCTTGCCAGAAACTGCCATCCGGTTTTTGGGCGATCACATTATAAATATTAGCGCCGGGAGCGGTTATGATTAATTGATTTCCAGAAACAGAAAAAGTATTTTCGACTTTTTGAACTGCCTGGTTTCCACAAGGATTAATTTCAGACATTAATTGTCCGATGCCAAGTCCTTGAACGAGCGGATCATTTTGATCGTGAATCCAGATGTGGAGAAGACAAAGGGAGACAAAGTCCGGCCGACTAAATAAAACTATGCCGGCGCCGTAATTTGTTCCTCTCTCAATATACATATTCCTAAATGAAATGCACGGGTTATAAAGACTATTATTTACCACGACATTCATAATCTCCCAATCATTTTCGTCTACTGTTCCGTCGTCATTTACATCGCCTCTTATCCGGTCAATGGCTTTAATCTGGCGCGTCGTGACCGAAGAATAGAGATCAAAGTTAGTCAGAGCCGCGTCAACCGACATAACAACGGTCGAAAGCGAACCGGGATTAAGACCGCAAGCCGTTCCTTCAAAACAGGCAAGCCAAAAATAATTTATCGCCTCGCTTGAAGAATTGGCTATCCATTCGAATTCGGCTGAGGTCGGACCAGGCTGATTGACATAATAATAGTTTGAGTCGTCCAAAGAATTTTGCACCGAAATCCTAAAATCTTCATTATCAACAAAATCCGGCGCATTGATATGGCAGTTGAGGCCAATTATGGATTCTAAATAGTTCATTTCCCTGAGCGACAATTGCGTATAGAAGTATTCACCGGGCAAAACTTCCAAGGTTTCATAGAAATCACTAGCAATTAAACCTTGATAGGGAAGCGTCACCTCTACTCTTGGCTCGCCGGGATAATAAACAATAATATTGTTATCTTCCTTGGTTTCCATAACATCGCCATAGCAGTCTGCCCATACTAAATAGCTATGGGAGAGCGGGTCAGCAAACAGGAAAAAAACATAAGAATTACCCGCCATGATATCAGCTGTGACATTTTGATGAATAATTGCGCCGGTTTCCATGTCTTCGGTTGAAGTTGAAAATGTTCCAGAAAAATCATCCGGACCATTATTTTGAACGCTCACGTAAAAACCATTATTATTCACATAGGCATTTTGCGGCTGTAAATCAACGGACAAAGAAGCTTTGACGGTACCGGCAATCATCAAGGAAAGCAGGACGAAAAATACAATTTTTTTCATTTCTTGTGGTTTTGTGCCTTTGTTTCTCAATATGAAAAACTTGGCTGGTTAAATACTAAATTTTCAAGGATCATCTGCCAAAAATGGCATTATACCAATATACTACTTTTGGCTATTTTTGTCAAGAGAACCAAACGTAAGTTCAACAAGTAAACGCAACACCTGTATAATTGTAGGTATATGCAAAAGA
>CAZYNT010000006.1:0-63568 GCA_964648205.1 uncultured Gammaproteobacteria bacterium | reverse complement strand
GTAACAAGGCATCCGTAGCGGAAGCTGTGGATGGATCACCTCCTTTCTAGGGAGAAAATTCTTCTTTTCCACGTGGAAAGAAGAGTTAGTCGCCTCTAACTTAGTTAGAGTGGCCGAATTGGTGCCAATTAGACTCATAATTCATTATCATGATACATAAAAACAGCTATTATTAGCTGTTTTTTGTTTATATTGACAAAATTAATAATTTGTTATATAATATACAGTTATTAAGTTAATAGTAAATTATTTTACATTAGCCAAAATAACCAGAACTTTAACATTTAAAAACAAAAGGTAAATCATGAAAAAAGTATTTGTAGTCTCTGTGAAGATTCTGCTACCCATACTTTTCCTTTATAATATCGGCTTCCTCAATCTTGATTTTTCCAAATTCTTTGAAGAAATGGGAAAAACGGAGCCCTTCAACGCAAAGGGGCAGGAAAAGTTAGCTAATTTTATAGACGAAAAAATTAAAATAGCAGAAAAGAAGGGCGACAAATACTCGCCCTATGATTACTTCAACGATCTCTATGAGATCGAGAAGCTAGAACAAACGCTAAAGGGCACAATGAGCCGTCATATCTTAATGAACCGGCTATTGATATTGGAGCAAGAAAACATGAGAAAAGGATTGTTTTCTGACTACGATATCACGGCCGCTAGAACTAAGTATAAGGAAAGGATAGACCCAGGAAGCATCGCGCGCGAAGAATTGAAACGCGATATGCAAGAAAAAACTTTTTGGCCAAATTTACGCAATTGGTTATGGCATTTCTATCTTATCAATCTTCCCCTGGCTTTCTTACTATTCCTGGTTTGGTGGTATCAAGAAAAGAAAAACTTTAAAATTTCTAACCCACTAAGCTTTGTGCTGGCTCTAATCTTCTATCCGATTATTATCACCTTGGTTATCCGCGAAGCTTTATCGGAAAAAAGCCGTTATTTCATGGCCGAAGCCGAATTGCGGCGGACAAAGAAGAAAATGTTCTCCATGCTCTCTAAAAATGAGCTGGAAGATATTCGTCGCTTTGCTACTAGTCGCGGCCTTACTCTAACTGATTGGCGCGGCTATTTAGGCAACCAAGGGTTAAAGCCGCAGGGTATCCTTATCTCTTCGCTGGTTGTAACTATTTTGTTTACCGCCGTTCCAAAATTTTCCTTTTCACAAGATAAATCGGAAAATACAAAAACAAACATATTTACAACAATACTGACGACCCAGGTTAACGCCCCGCCGGGAAACGCTAATATCACACATGAACATCAAGATGATAATCATAGCGCGCCTTCATCATTTTTTGGCATGTTAGATTTCTTCTTTTATTCATTCGATCCCAAAAATCTTATTCCTGTTATATTAAAGATTTGGGTCAAGAAGTTCCACCCTCAAGAGGTAATACTTAAAATTAAGCATATTCCTTGCTTTTGCTTTTAATCTAGGTTTCGGCGCAGCCTACCGAAAGTACGCGTCGCAATAAACCAAAATTAAAAGCAAAAAAGCAAGAAATGAGAACAAATGTTTTAATTATAAGTATCATCTTCATGTTTGGACAAGCTCTGAACTTAGAGGCCCAAACGAAACTATCTATCGAAACGACTCTTTGTTACGATAAGCTGCAAGGTGGAATTCCCTTAAACAGATTGGAAATCACAAACCCTACCTTCAGTTTAAAATATGACTATAAAGTGGATTTAACCAGCGGGAAGCCGGTTAACGATGTATTTGGAATTTGCTTTCCGAAAATAATCGATAAAAAAACTTTTAGCCTCGACGTCTCAATAATCAAGCTGGGCGACTGGAATAAAAGCGACCAGACCATCCTTGATTTATTGGCGACAAAGAAAATCGGATCAGTTAATATAACCTTGGAAATTGGCCGGGCTATCGGCGTTGAAACCAAACCCTGGGACTTTATTGTCAGCCGGGCAGCCCACCATCTATTTACGGTTGAAGGGGGAATCCTGTCTCCCGACCCACTCTTCGCGCCATCACAAAAGAAACTTTACGGCTGGGTCGCTTATCACCCCAAACACCTTTTCATTGCCACAGGTAATGAAATTAGCCGCAATTGGCTTCTCTTCGGGACGAAAAAATACGCCAACTTCGGAAACTTCAGTTTCTTCAACTATGACCGCGACAACGGAAATTTCTGGTTTCGTTCTCAATTCGGTTTTCAAAGCGTCAATCAAAATTTCTTTGCGCAAGACAATTATATTGTCGCTGCCAGCTATTTGATTGTTCCGCCATTCTTCTATAAGCACTTTAGCCCGATGAGCACCAAAGGGAAATATGCTCTGAAGCTTGACGGCAAACGGGTAGGAAAACTGGAAACCTATGAGATTTCTGTCGGCCGCCAATTCGGCCAATACGGCCAAGTAGCGGTTGGCATCAATAACGAAAACTTCAAATCTGAAAGAGTCGGCCTTATCCTTGAATATTATAAAGAGTTTAAACTCAAAAATTTCAAGGCCAGCGCCGAGCTCCGCTATGAACAATTATCCGCCAAATTTTACGGATATATTGTTCTCGCCTATACCTTTTAACCCGCGGGTCGCTGTGCTTTATGCAGCGACCCTTTTTATTACTAAAAGACCAGTCAAAAACTGGTCTTTCTTATTAACTGTTTCTCTTTAATTTATTCAATAACAACTGCCGTTCCATAGCAGAGAACCTCGGTTACTCCGCCCATAAGTTCGGTCGCATCATAACGAACGCTTATAATCGCATTAGCGCCCAACTCCTCCGCATGCTTGATCATTAAATTGTAGGCGTCCTCACGCGTGCGTTCGCAGAGTTCGGTGAATAAAGAGATGTTGCCGCCGACCAAAGTTTGGAGAGACCCGCCGATTGAGCCAAAAATAGATCGGGAGCGAACAATAATCCCTTTCACAACTCCCAAGTTTTTAACAATCTTTACATTAGGCAATTCAAAGGCTGTTGTCACATTTTTGTGATCCATATAATTAGATTTAATTTATAAATTATCTAATGCCGATAGCTCGGCGGACTCTTTCCATCTTTTCGTCCGCCATTTTTTCAACGCGCTTATGGCCATCTTCAAGAATTTTAATGACTTCTTTATCGGAAATGCTCTGATATTTCTTTTGAAAATCCTCCAGAAATTTAACGACGACATCTATCAAGTCTTTTTTAAAGTCACCGTAACCCTTGCCTTTATAATCTTTAACCAGGCGAGGGACTTCCCGGTTACCCAATTGCGCATAAATAGTCAAAAGATTAGAAATGCCCGGACGATTAATCGGATCATAATCAATATCAGAGTCGGAGTCGGTAACGGCTCGAGAAATTTTTTTCTTGACTCTCTCTATGTCATCCAATAGGGCGAGGCAATTATTTTGATTGCTGTCGCTTTTACTCATTTTTTTCTCCGGATCAAGCAGGGACATAATGCGCGCTCCTTCTTTACGGATAACTGCTTGGGGAATTTTAAAAATATTACCAAACTGGTTATTGAATCTTTTGGCGATATCCCGAGCCAGCTCTACGTGTTGTCTTTGGTCTTCGCCTACCGGGACAACATCTGTATCATACATTAATATATCGGCGGCCATTAGGACCGGATAGTCGTACAAACCGACGCTAACCGCTTCCTGATTCTTCCCGGCCTTATCTTTAAATTGCGTCATCTTATTCAAATCAGAAATATACGAACCATAACAATTAAGGATCCAGGCTAGTTCAGTGTGGGCGGATATGGATGATTGCTGGAAAATAATTGATTTTTTGGGGTCAATCCCGGCCGCTAAATAAATCTTAGTTACTTCAATTATTCGCCGGCGAAGTTCATCCGGATCTTGCTTAACGGTTATCGCATGATAGTCGACAACTGAAAATATACAATTATATTCTTTTTGCATCGCGACCCATTGAGAAATTGCCCCTATATAATTGCCGATGTTTAGGCGGCCGCTCGGCTGGATGCCAGAAAAAATGGTCTTTTGCGTAGTCATATAGTTATTTTTACTATTAATATTGTAATTTAATCGGGTATTTTTAGCAAATAAGACGGGCGAGGAAAGGCCGACTTGAAAAATCGGGACTTTGTGTTAAGATGGGTACAGGTTTGCTTTAAACCTGTTTTTATTAAGCGGGGTGTAGTATAACGGTAGTACGCATGCATGGGGTGCATGTAGCCCGGGTTCAATTCCCGGCACCCCGACAGAAAGTTATGGGCTTGTAGCTCATCTGGTAGAGCGCTGCATTCGCATTGCAGAGGTAAGGGGTTCGAGTCCCCTCAAGTCCACTGGAAATATTACGGGCTGTGGTATAACGGTATTACGCACGCTTCGGGTGCGTGTAATCCGGGTTCAATTCCCGGCAGCCCGACAAAAAATAAAATGCGCTCCCAAGTGACTTTTGCTAGCATTTTTTTGCTTTGACAAAAGCCCCTCTGACGACTATAATAATACCTAGAAATAACCTCGAGAATAATTCTTCATACTGATAGAATTTTTTTATTATTTATGATCGACTTTAAGCAAAAAATGCAAGAAGCAGAAAAACTAGAAAGAAAAAATGGTAACTACCAGCCCGGAGATGCACAATTGCTTAACGGTCGGAAGCGAAGGAGAATCACCACTTATATAATCGCAATTTTAGTTATCGCTTTAGTTTTTTCCGGAAAAATATTAATGTCCAGCCAAAACGCCACCAGCTGGATACCAGGCGTTAACTTTTTAAATAAATTACGGCATCTCGTGCCGATTGCTGATAAACAGTTAATCGGCGAGGAGAGCGACCGTATAAATGTCTTATTATTGGGCATGGGCGGAGAAGGGCACGACGGCGCTTATTTGACTGATACTATTATGCTCGCCAGTCTTAAGCCGTCGACGAAGCAAGTCGCCCTCATCTCTATCCCGCGAGATTTAACCGCCCCCGTCAGCGGCTGGCGGAAAATAAACAGCGTTAATGCTTACGCCGAGCAGCAAAATCCCGGCTCCGGAGGCACGGCTACAACCAAGGCTATCGACGAGCTCCTACAAATACCAATCACTTATTATATCAGGGTTGATTTTGCCGGCTTTGAACGAATTATCGACGAAATTGGCGGCGTAGAAATTGATGTTGAAAATTCTTTTGATGATTACACATACCCAATCAACGGACAAGAAGATAACCCGAATTATTATGCCCGTTTTGAACACTTGCACTTTGATGCTGGCTTACAAAAAATGGATGGAGAGCTGGCTTTAAAATACGCTCGGAGCAGACACGCTCTTGGATCAGAAGGTTCTGATTTTGCTCGCGCCCGACGCCAGCAATTGCTGCTTGAAGCGGTTAAAGAAAAACTGTTATCTCGCCAGACATTATTAAACCCCGTTGTTTTGACAAAACTAATCAGCGAATTCAATAAGGATGTTTCTACCAACTTGAGCGCCTGGGAGTTGCTGCGAATTTGGGATTTTTCCAAAGATGTACAAAGAGAACAAATTATCAATAAGGTTCTAAGCGATGCTCCGGATGGACTTTTGGTCTCAGGCAAAGGGCAAGATGGCGCTTATATCCTAACTCCTCGTTCTGGAAACTTTTCCGAAATTAAGAATATGGTGCAAAACATCTTCGAATCAGAGAACTCAGCTATTCCAACCCAAGGAGTGATAGAGCCGATTACTGATAATGCCCGAGTGTTTATTGCTAATGGTACTTGGATTACGGGTCTTGCCGGAAAAACTTCAAGCACCTTGGAAAAATACCAGTTCAAGGTGGTCGGAACCGGCAACGCGATCGAAAGAAATTACGAACAAACTGTAATTTATGATTTGAGTTTTGGACAGAAAAACGATTCTTTAATCGCTTTAAAAAAAATGACCGGCGCAACCCAGGCTTTCAATTCGCCAAGCTGGTTAGAGCAATACAAAACCGGAGAAAATAAATCTGACTTTTTACTTATCTTGGGGACAGATGCTGATAAACAATATTAATATGATCCGTAAAGAAAAAAACAATCTGCCTCTGGTTGCCATCTGCGGACGAACCAACGTTGGCAAATCAACACTTTTTAATTGTTTAATCGGCAAAAAACAGGCCTTAGTTTCTGATATCGCCGGAACTACGCGGGACGGTAATTTAGGAATCGTGGAATGGGATAACAGTGCCTTTGAAATAGTTGATACAGCCGGAATTATAGACTGGCGCTATCTTTTAACTAAAAAAGTTGCCAGTAATGACATTGATACTCAAACGCAAAAACAGGCCCGCTCTTATTTGGACCAAGCTGATTTAATTCTATTTCTAGTCGATACCAAGGCCGGGCTGCTCCCCGAAGATAAAGAAATCGCCGCGGCCTTAAAGAAAAATGCGGCGTATAGCCAAAAGGTAATATTAATTGCCAATAAAGTTGATAATTTTCGAGCCGCCTCCGAAGCGGCTCAATTTAACAAGCTGAATTTCGGCGAACCAATCGCTGTTTCTGCCGCTAGCAGCATGGGGACAGGGGACTTGTTGGACATTATTATTGAAAAAATTGATAAATCTAGAAAAAATAAAAAAAATTCGGAAAATAAAGATAGCGAAAACGTTGCCGCCTGTATTATCGGAAAACCGAATGTCGGCAAATCATCATTACTTAATTCTATCTTAGGATATGAGCGTGTAATTGTCAGCCCGATAGCCCACACCACTCGCGAACCGCAAGATACGGATTTTATTTATAAAGATAAAAAAATAATATTAGTCGATACGGCCGGAATTTCTAAGCAAGGAACCAAAAGTAAGGGTCTAGAAAAGCCCGGCATTTTAAAATCTCTATCTTCACTGGATAAAGCTGATATTGCGTTGCTAGTTATAGATATCAGCGAACCGATTACCCATCAAGATGCTAAGATTATTCAAGAAATAGTTGATAGGCGTAAAAGCTTGGTTTTTATCGCCAATAAATGGGACTTGATTGAATCACGTGATACAAAAAAATGGGCCGAAATAATTTATGATAAGCTGCCTTTTGCCACTTGGGCGCCTCTTCAATTTATTTCCGCTAAAACAGGCGAAAAAGTAAATAAGGTTTTAGATCTCATACTGGCCATTGCTAGTGAACGCCAACTTCAACTAAGTGATTCCCAGTGCGCCAAATTCTTAAGCCATGTGGTCAAGCTGCACAAACCGGCCAAAGGAAAGGGGTTGAAAGCTCCTCATATTTATGAATTCAGGCAAGTAAAACATAGCCCGCCGGCTTTTATTGTTCGTATCGGCCCCAATGACGATCTCCATTTTTCTTATGTTCGATTTATGGAAAATCGTTTACGGGAAAAATATGGCTTTACTGGCACGCCAATTAATATTAAGGTGGTTAAAGAAAGGAAATCTCACACTACTTATATTGAGTAAATTATTATTGAGCAAATTATGAAGATAGTGGTCGGCCTGGGCAACCCCGGGAAACAATATGAACACACGCGCCACAATATCGGCTGGCTAGCTCTTGACGGCCTGCTCGGCGAAGTAAAGTGGTTGGAAAGTAAAAAATTCAACGCCTCTATTTATGAAGATGGCGAGATTTTATATGTAAAGCCACTCACCTTTATGAATAATTCGGGGCAGGCTATCCAAAAGATATTAAATTATTATAAATTGCTGCCAAAAAATTTCGGCATTATCAATAAAAGGGACTCTGATTTAACAAATACCCTTTTTGTTATCCATGACGAACTTGATTTAGATTTTGGAAATTTTAAGCTTGCCACCGATTCAACAAGCGCCGGACATCGCGGCGTTCAATCAATAATTGACTGCCTAAAAACCAAAAAATTTACCCGCCTTAGGCTGGGAATTAAAAATGATCTGCTCCGCGTCCATATTCCACCGGAAAAATTTGTTACTCAGCCTTTCAGCCAAGCTGAAAAAGAGCGGCTCAAAGAGATATTTACCAAAATAAACATCAATAATTTAATCAAATAAACATAAAATCCTCCTCAAAATCTCAGGAGGATTTTATTTTAAAATTATGAAAGATAAAAACGACCGGCAAGCTCTTCTTGGCTTTAGTTACTTTAAAAAAATAGGATCGATTAAGCTCTTTTTACTAGAAAAATTCTTTCCAAGCTTTTATGATGCTTTCTGGGCAAGTGCTAATAATTTAGAGAGAGCTGGAATAGGCCAAAAATTGTCTCGGGAATTTATTGAGTGGCGCAAAAAAATTAATTTTTCAACAATTGAAAAAGAACTGGAACAAGAGCGGATTAATTTTGTTACTTGGCACGATCCCGATTATCCGGCTCTTCTTAAAGAAATATACGCCGCACCCTATGTCTTATACTATCAAGGAAACTTGGAGGCGTTGGCGGGGGAGGGGAAAAACCGCTTGGCTGTCGTCGGGCCGAGAAAACACAGCGCCTATGCAGAAAAGGTCTTGAATTGTTTTTTGCCAACTTTATTAGCCAGGAATTTAGAAATTGTCAGCGGCCTAGCTCTAGGCGTTGACTCTTTGGCGCATCGGACAACCATTAACCTGGGCGGCCGGACAATCGCAATCCTTGGTTCCGGTTTAGATAAAATAAGTATTTATCCGCGAATTAACTGCCGGCTCTCTCGAGAAATTGTTGCCAGCGGCGGATTATTAATTTCGGAATTCCCACCAAAAACTCCGGCTTTAAAACAAAATTTTCCGCAACGCAATCGTATTATTTCCGGAATTTCTCAAGCTACTTTGGTTATAGAAGCAAGAGAAAAATCGGGGGCATTAATTACCGCTCGCTATGCTTTAGAACAAAACAGGGAAGTGCTATCAATCCCGGGAAATATTTTTTCAGAGTTTTCTGCCGGCGCAAACAAGCTAATTCAAATGGGGGCAAAATCAATTGTTTCACCGGAAGATATTTTAGAAGTTTTCAATTTAGAAGTTGACAAGACGGCCGGCCAAAACTATAAAAACAGCAAAAATATTTTACCAAAGCCCGACCTCCAGAATGAAACCGAAAGAATCGTTTATAAGGTTCTGTGCCAAGCGCGGGAGCGAGCAGACAGAATAACGGCCGATGAAATTATAAAAATTACAAAACTTGACACCGCAATCATAAATAGTACACTAAGTATATTAGAACTCCGGGGGGTTGCTAAAAGCGACGGAATCGGCTATGCTGTTAATTAAATTATTTTAAATATGAATTTAATTATTGTCGAATCTCCAACTAAGGCAAAAACTATCAGTAAATTTTTAGACAAGAATTACCAGGTCGAATCTTCATTCGGCCATATTCGCGATCTGCCGGCAAGCAAGATGGGGATAGATATAAAAAATGATTTCACGCCAGAATATATTATCCCAACAAAGGCAAAAAAGACGGTTTCTACTTTAAAATCAGCCGCTAAAAAATCGACTGAAGTTATTCTGGCTTCAGATGAAGACCGCGAAGGAGAGGCTATCGCTTGGCATTTGGTCGAAGCTCTTAATCTTGATATTAAAAAAACTAAAAGAATTGTATTCCATGAAATCACCAAAAATGCTATTTTAGAGGCTTTAAAGAGTCCTCGAAAAATCGACCAGGACATGGTAGATGCCCAACAAGCGCGCCGTATTCTAGACCGCCTAGTCGGCTACGAGCTATCACCATTTCTTTGGAAAAAGGTGGCTAAAGGATTATCAGCCGGCCGCGTCCAAAGCGTAGCGACGCGCCTGATAGTCGAACGGGAAAAGGAAATTCTAGATTTTAAAACCGAAGAATATTGGAGCTTATCGGCTGATTTGACTAAAGATAAAAAGAATAATAATTTTATTGCCGATCTCTATAAAATCAAAAATAAAACCTTCAACAAACTAACTTTGAAGAAAGAAAGGGTCGAGGAACTGAAAGGAATTCTCCAAGGCGCGGAATATACGGTCGAAAAAATAGAAAAAAAACAAATTAGTAAAAATCCGGCCGCGCCCTTTACTACTTCAACTCTGCAGCAAACGGCCAATCGCCAATTAGGCTTTTCCGCCAAACAAACAATGATGGTCGCACAAAAATTATACGAACTCGGTCACATTACTTATATGCGCACCGATTCGCTGAATCTTTCCCCTAAATTTCTAAACGATGCCCAAGACTGGCTGCAAAATAATTTGGGAGCAGAATACGCGGCCGCCGGGGGCAGGGTATTTAAAAGCAAAAGTAAAAATGCCCAAGAGGCTCATGAGGCCGTTCGACCGACCGAAGCAAATAATACTCCAGAAATGTTACTTGGCAAATTAGACAAAAACCAAGAACGTCTTTATCGTTTAATCTGGCAAAGAGCCGTTTCAAGCCAAATGACCCCGGCCAAGTTAGCTGCCACCGTTATCGATGTTAAGGCTAAAGATAAAAAAGATTCTTTTATTTTTCGAGCGAACGGGCAAATGCTTGTTTTCCCCGGATATTTAAAAATTTGGCCGGAAAAAACCAAAGAACAAGAATTGCCGGCACTGCTGGAAAAAGATAAGTTAACTTTATTAGAATTACACGCCGAGGAACATACGACTAATCCGCCGGCGCGTTATTCTGACGCCAGCTTAGTAAAAGAGCTGGAAAAACATGGAATCGGCCGTCCTTCAACCTACGCTCCGACAATCAACACGATTATAACCCGCAATTACGTGGAAAGAGACGACAATAAAAAATTAAAACCAACCAGCATTGCTTTTGTGGTGGTTGATTTGCTGATAAAGCATTTCCCTCAAATAGCCGATTATGCTTTTACCGCTAAAATGGAAGATAATCTTGATGCTATCGCCGCTGGGAAAGAAAAATGGCAGCCGGTTATAAGTGATTTCTACATCGGTTTCCATGCCAATCTAAAACAAAAAGAAGAGGAAATTAAAAAAAGCGATATTATGCCTGAAGAAAAATCAACTGAAGTTTGCGACAAATGCGGCGCGCCCATGATTATCAAAACCGGACGTTACGGTAAATTTTTGGCGTGCAGCGCTTACCCTGATTGTAAAAATATCAAAAAATACACCGGGGAGGGCGGGGCGTTTGAGAAAAAAGAGCCGGATGCTAAGACGCTTGAACTCCAAAAGAAATACGAAGGTGAAATTTGCGACAAATGCGGCTCAGCCATGAAAGTACGTGTCGGCAAGTTCGGCCCATTCTTAGCATGCAGCGCTTATCCGAAGTGCAAAAATATAAAAAATATTGTTGACGCCAGCGCAAGCGGCCGAGAAGTCGAGTGCCCGGTTTGTCATGAAGGCAAAATTGTCAAAAAATTCAGCCGACGCGGCGCTTTTTGGGCTTGCAACAACTATCCTAAATGCAAAAATGCCTATTGGGGAGAACCGACCGGAAAAGAGTGCCCTGATTGTAGCGGACTGCTACTGAAAGATACTCGAACAGAAAAAATAAAATGCAGCAATCGGGAATGTGGTTATACGGAAAAAGAAAAAAAATCTAACAAAAAATCCGGTTAGCTGCCGGATTTTTTGAATAATGGCTATTTATTTCCTACTTATTTCTTTTTAGTTTTTTTGTCTTTCTCCTTGCTTTCATTTCTTTTCTCTTGGACAAATTCCATCGCCTTTTTAGCAATCTCCCCAAGAATCATAAAATAAGCTGAACTATTTTTAAGCTTGCTCTTGGCAATGTTTATGACCTCTTCCGCTTTAGTCACTCCTCCTTCAATCTTCTTGGTGATTCTGTTAACCCTTTGGATGCTAGCAATAAAATAATAAATTGCCCAACAAAGAAAAAAAGTCAAAACAAAAACACATAGAGCTAGAACTAAATTTAGAATATCGATAGAAGTAGAAAACATATTGTTGTTTATTAATATAAATAATTAATTTCTTAGCTTAGCCTCAAATTTGTCAGCCAAGCGCCTAATTAAGTCTTTGACTATAAGATCAACTTCTTCAGCGGTCAGAGTTCTTTCTCCTGATTGAAAATCAATATGGAAGGCCAGGCTTTTTTCGTCATCAGCGAGATTGTTTCCTTTATAAACATCGAAAAATTCGACCGTTTTAATTAGAGGGTTAAAATCGATTATTGTCTTCTTTAATTCATTATATAATATTTTTTCGTTTAGAACAAAGGCTAAATCGCGAGTTACTGCCGGGTATTTGTCTAATTCTTGGAAGTGCTTCGCTGCCAGGCTAAAAGCTAAGTCAGAGAGAACATTAAAATTAATTTCCGCTATGGCCACGTTTTTCTTTAAATTTACATTTTTTACTGCTTCTTGGTTAACAACAGCCAGTAACCCGATTTCCTTGTCGAAAACCCTGATTTTTGCAAACATCTTTTTGTCGGCCCAGCCAAGAATTTCTTCTGAAGGAAAAAATTCTGCCTCTACTTTGTAGCTCATCAAATTTTGCAAAAGACTATTGACCGTACCTTTTAGGTTTTCAAACAAATTATTGCTATCAGCGGCCAAAACTATGCCCAGGCGCTTCTCTTGGTGGGGCAATGTTTGATCACTTGTCGCCTCTTTTTTAATTCTTCCCGGAGCGTTAAAAAAGACGCTGCCTATTTCAAAAAAGCCTAAAGAATCGGCCTTAGATTGGTTGCTTTTTATATTATTTATCAATCCGGGCACAAGTGATTGGCGCAAAATCGTTTGGATGTCAGACAGGGGGTTCGCTAGTTTCAAATAATTGAAAAAGTTAATATTTAATTTTTTAAGCTGATCCTCGCCAACAAAAGAATAATTATAAACTTCGCTCAAGCTATGTTTAAGGGCTAAAATATCTTTTATTTTCCTCTCTAACCGCCTTTCTTCATTCACCTCTGGGAGCCTAAGCATCTCAATCGGCAACCGGGCAACAATATTATCATAGCCATAAATACGTAAAATTTCTTCTGCCAAATCTTCTTTGGTGGAAACATCCTTTGTCGCCCGCCAAGAAGGGACGGTCACCATCAAATTGTCTGTTTCTTCGCCGCTAACCTTAAAGCCGAGTTGCTTAAGAATCTTAATGGCCTGATCTTTTGGTATCTCCTGCCCGATTTTTTTTGTCAGCCAGTCTAAATTCAAAGAAATCGGTTTAAGTTCCAAAAATAGCTGTTTTATATCGATTAAAGCGCTGCCTATTCTCATTTCCGGACAAACTTTTTCCAATAATGTTAAAAATCTAAATAAAGCCGTTTCGGTTAGATTTTCATCAAGAGCTTTCTCATATCGAGTCGACGCCTCTGTGCGCAGCCCTAGTCTTTGAGAAGTTTTACGAACCACCGCGGCCTTAAAATTGGCTGACTCTAAAATAATGCTTTTGGTTTCTGGGTTTACGCCACTATTCTTGCCCCCCATTATTCCAGCAATCGCAATCGCTTTTTTGCCATCCGTAATGACCAAGTCTTCTTTTAAATTTCTTTCTTTCTCGTCCAGAGTTTCAAAAATGTCATCTTTCCGCGAACGCCTAACAACAATTTTATCAATCCGACTGGCATCAAAAGAGTGTAAAGGCTGGCCGCATTCTAACATCACGTAGTTCGTTAAGTCGACAATATTATTAATCGGCTTTTGGTTGACGGCGATCAAGCGCTCTTTTAACCAGCGGGGAGATTCCTTAACTTCAAGACCGTCTATTTGAACGGCCATATACCGCGGGCAGGCCTCCTTATCTTCAATTTTTATTTCCAGCTTATTTTCTTTGGCGTCCAAAAAATCAAATTTCTTATTTAACAGCTTTTCATATGATTTCACTGGAAAATCAAAAATTACCCCTACTTCCCGCGCAATCCCGTAGTGATTAAGCAGGTCGGGGCGATTAGATAAAGATTTATTATCAACTTCCAAGATAACATCATTGGCTTTTAAATGCTTGGCGAAAGGTTCGCCAATTTTTGCACTCTCACTAAGAACAATAATTCCTTCATGATTCTTGCCGATTCCCAACTCATCTTCCGCACAAATCATGCCGCTTGATTTTTCACCTCGAATCTCCGATTCTTTTATTTCCAAGCCACCGGGCAAAACCGCTCCGACAAGGGCGACGGGCACCAACTGATTGGCGGCTAAATTGGGGGCGCCGCAAACAATATTTATTTTCGCCTTCTTTATGTCGACCAGCGCTAACCGCAAGCGGTCCGCATTGGGATGTTTTTTTACTTCTAACACTTTACCAATAACAACTTTGTTAAATTGTTCTGCCTGATTTATAAAGCCTTCAACTTCAACCGTATGGCTGGTCAATTCCTGAGCAATATCGGCCGCCTTCATCTTAGCGGGTATTTTAACAAAATCCTTTAACCAATTAAGTGATATATACATATTATTAAAATTGCTCTAAAAATTTGAGATCGCCGCTATTGAATAGGCGCACATCGTTAATATTATATTTAAGCATGGCCAGGCGATTCAAGCCGAAGCCGAAAGCTAAACCGGAATAAATTTCCGGGTCTATACCGCCCGCTCGCAAAACATCGGGATGGATTAAGCCGGCGCCGACAATTTCTAGCCAGCCGGTGTGCTTGCAAACACGGCAGCCTTTACCCTGACATAAGAAGCAGGTATACTCGCCGTTATTGCCCGGTTCAACAAAGGGGAAAAACTTCGGCCGCATGCGCAACTCGGTATTGGGACCAAACAGCTTTTTGCCGACAATTTCGAGCAAACTCTTCAGATTAGAAAAATTAATGTCTTTACCAACCATTATACCCTCAACTTGATAAAAAGTGTGCTCATGACGGGAGTCAGTCGCCTCGTTGCGGAAACAGCGCCCGGGAATAATTGCCTTAAGCGGCGCTCCATACTTCTGCATCAAACGAATTTGTACCGGGGACGTTTGCGTGCGCATCACTAAATCGTATTGCTCATCTTTATTCTTTGAATCAATATAAAAAGTATCCTGCATATCGCGCGCCGGGTGAAGCGGCGGCACGTTTAAAGCAGTAAAATTATAATAATCACTTTCCAGTTCGGGCCCGTCGCCAATCATAAAGCCAAGAGAGGTAAACAAATCTTCCAATTCATTTTGAACCAAAGTAATGGGGTGCAGATGACCATTCTTAAATTTTTCTCCCGGCAAAGTAACATCTATAAATTCATTATTTTTATTGCGGCTCTCCAGGGTTTTTCTTATTTCTTCAAATCTTGTCTGCATTTCGGCTTTAACTACATTAGCAAGCTCACCTAGTTCCTTGCGCAATTCCAGACTTACATCCTTAAGACCATGCATGACTTCGCTAAATTCTCCTTTGCGCGATAAATACTTTAATTCCAATCCGCGCAAATATTCGCTATCTTTAGCCTGGGCAAGCTGTCTCAAAAATTCTTCCCTAATTTTTTCTATCTTATTTTTCATATATTTAGTTTAACGACTTTTTTTATAGCTGATCAAAAACAATTCTAAAATAGCGAAGATAATGATAAGCAAAAACAGATTCAGCCAATTGAACAAATGCTGCGATTTTAAAATTAAAAGAAAAACAATAAATAAAGAGAAGAGAAACGATTGGCGGAAGGCGACTTTAACCAGGTTAAAGGCTAACTCTTTTTTCAGGGCGACAAAGCGAAAAATAAAGCCCATTAAGGCCGTTGTCCCGCTCAAGGAAAGAAAGAGGGAGGAATAAAACAAGGAGTAGCCAAGCCAATTCGTTGCCTCCGGATTTATCAGTCCGGCTACAAAAATAAAAATTCCCCAACAAATGGCGGTTAAAACGGACATGACCAATAAATAATTCTTTAAAGTCATAAAGTTTTAATTATGTTTTCTATTTTTGCCAACTCAAGCTTATAATTATTTAACTTCTCTTTCTCGGCCTTAACTATTTTTTCTGGGGCGAAAGAAATGAAGTCGGGATTATTTAATTTCTGCTCCTGAATAGCAATTAACTTTTCCAAATTTATTCTTTCTTTGCTTAGGCGCTCTTTTTCTTTGGCCTCATCAATCGCCCCGAGTAAATAAATTTCTATCTCTCCAACCGGAATAATAATTGCTTTATCAATCTTTTCGCCGCTTTCTTGAACTATGATGCCAGACAGCCCGGTCTTCAAACTCTTAATTATTTCTTTCTGACTTTCGATAAATTTAGTTTTGGCGTGGCCGCAGATAACCGCTTCGATTTTTCTAGCGGGTTCAATCTTATTTTCACTCCGGGCGTTGCGAATCGCAATAATTATCTTCTGGATGGCCTTAAACTCTTCTTCGACTTGTGAATATCCCGTCCAATCTGTCTCCGCTGCTATGTTTTTCGGCCACCCTTCAACCATTAAAATAGATTTATTAAAACTGCTCCAGATAGTTTCTGTAACAAAGGGTATAAACGGGTGCCAGAGAATCAAAAGATTTTTTAGAATATAAATTAATATCTCCTCCTTATCTTTTTCAACCTTAGCAATTTCTAAATACCAATCGGCTAATTTATTATAAGTAAAATCATTTAATTCTTCAGCCGCTAAAGAGAAATCAAAATTAATCAAATAATTATTAACTGTAACCGTGGTCGACCACAGGCTGCTAAGAATCCATTCATCCGCGACTGTTTTTATTGTCGGCTTTTTGTCAGCTTGAGCAGCAAAATATTTTTCATCCGTTAGCGTTAGGATAAAACGCGATATATTCCATAGTTTATTAATAAAATTTCTCTTAGCTTCAACTTTTTCTTCGCTAAATCGCGAATCGTTCCCGGGGGTTGAACCCATCAACAGAGAAAGTCGAGTAGCGTCAGTCCCATATTTACTAATCATATCGAGAGGGTCAACGCCGTTCCCCTTAGACTTAGACATTTTTTTTCCTTTATCGTCTAAAATAATGCCATGAAGATAAACGTGCTTAAAAGGAACTTCATTAAGAGCAAAAAGCGACATCATAATCATACGAGAGACCCAAAGAGTGAGAATTTCATAGCCTGTTTCTAGTACTTGAGTGGGGTGGAACTTCGCTAGATCGTTAAGTTTCTTTCCGTCTTTATAGTTAGTGGGCCAGCCGAGAGTAGAGAAGGTCCACATCCCGGAAGAGAACCAAGTATCGAGAGTGTCCGAATCCTGCCGCCAACCATCTCCATTGGGCGCTTCCAGCCCGACATATATTTCTTTACCTTTATACCAAACAGGAATCTGGTGCCCAAACCAAATTTGGCGTGATATACACCAATCATGGAGATTTGTCATCCAATCAATGTATCTCTTATTAAAACGTTCCGGAATAAATTCAACTTCTTTTTTTAATGCGGCTTCCAGTGCCTTCTCTTTTAAGGACTTGCCTCCCAGGCGTTTCACTTTCCGGTCAACACCAATAAACCATTGTTTTGAAGGTAAAGGCTCAATCACTGTGCCGCAACGATAACAAACGGCGCTATTATGCAAATAATCTTCATCAATATGATTCATCAACCCCATTTTTTCCATATCAGACACGATAGCTTCGCGCGCGGCCTTGGTTGTTAGTCCCGCATATTTACCGCAATTTTCCATCAGGCAACCATCTTCATTAATAATCTTTTTGCTCGGTAAATTATGCCTCTGGGCAATTTCATTATCTATAAAACTATGTGCGGGCGTAACTTTAATAGCGCCGGAACCAAAATTCATATCAACTGCCTTATCAGCCACGACTTTAACTTTAAATACTCCCAAAACCCCGGGGATATCTACTTCTTGCCCCACTAATTTTGCATAACGCGGGTCATCGGGATGAACGGCGACCGCCGTGTCGCCTAATTTTGTCTCCGGACGCGAAGTCGCCAAAATAAACGGACCATATTTGATCCAATATAGTTTGGCTTTTTCTTCTTTATATTCAACTTCATCATCTGCTAAAGTTGAGTGGCAGCGCGGGCACCAATTAACAATTCTTTCTCCTTGATAAATTACGCCTTCGTCATACATTTCTTTAAACATTGTCCGAACAGCCAGTTGGCGATCTTCATCAAGAGTAAAAGCAAGGCGCGACCAATCCAAAGAGGCTCCCATTTTGCGAACTTGATGCAAAATGGTTGCTTGTGTAGATTTTAAAAAGGTCCAAACTTCTTCTAAAAATTTTTCTCGACCCAAATCTTGTCTGGTCTTGCCAGATTCTCTTAATAAGCGTTTTTCCACGACATTTTGGGTGGCAATCGCCGCATGATCGGTCCCGGGCAACCAAAGCGTCCGTTCGCCGAGAAGGCGATGATAGCGGATAAGCAAGTCTTCAATCGCTACGGTCGAGGCATGGCCGATATGTAATTTGTCTGTAACATTGGGCGGCGGAAGAACAATCGTATAACTCGGGGCGTCGCTTGCCAAATTTAAATTATCCGGGTTGAAATACCCGGATTCTTCCCATTTTTTATAAATTTTGTCCTCATTTTCGCCAGGATTATAGGCTTTATCAAGTTCTTGTTTCATACTTTAAAATTACCAAAAAAGTGGCCTTAAGTCAATTAAATTCCGCCTTGACTTTGGGTCTAAATCATTATATATTAAAGAGTCGGACTTAAACACCCGGACGCTATTTTAAGGTTAAAAAAATGCTAACTTTAGAGCAACAAATCTTTAAACAAATTGAAAAATCAAAAAATATTTTGATCATATTTTCAGCTGATCACGAAGGAGATACCGTTGCTTCGTCTTTGGCTCTCTTTTTATTCCTCAAAAAACAAGGATATGAAGCTTCTTTGGTCTGCCGAGGCCTGGAAGAAACAAACCATAATTTTTCTTTTCTGCCTGCTTATAACCAAATCCAAAACAATCTGGACAATTTACGCCGCTTCATTGTTTCGGTCGACATTAGCAAGGCTAAAGTCAACCAAGTAAAATATCTAGTCGATAACAATATTCTTAACTTCATTATTTCTCCATCTGAGGGTTGGTTTAAGCCCGAAGACGTGAGTTCCCGAGCGGGAGAATTTAAATATGATCTTATCATCACGGTCGGAACTAGCGATTTGGAATCGCTGGGCGAACTTTACGACCAAAATATTGAATTCTTTTATAAAACAGCTATTATAAATATCGACCATAAAGCAAACAATGAAGAATTCGGGCAAATTAATTTTATTGATTTAAATGCGGTCGCCATTTCAGAGATTCTCTTTTATCTCTTAAAAAACTACCGGCCGGAAACAATCAGTGAAGACGTGGCCACCTGCCTATTGGCGGGCATTATCCAAAAAACTAAAAATTTTAAAACTTCCAACCTTACTCCCCGCACCCTGCTAACAACCTCGCAGCTAATTTCTATCGGGGCTAACCGAGAAGATATTATCAATCATTTATACCGTTCACGCGATTTAGCCACGCTCAAACTCTGGGGGCGCGTTCTTAACAATCTTCAATCGGAAAAACACGGGGAATTAATTTGGTCGAGATTGTGCCTCCAAGACTTTAAAGAAACAAATTCTTCTCCGGAAAATTTAAATGATATTATTGATGAGTTAATAATGAATGTCCCGAGCGCTAAGCTTGTTGCTATTTTCTGTGAAAATGGACCGGCAACCACAAAAATACTTGTATATTCTCTAAAAAATATTAATGTTTTAGAAATTCTAGCCAACTATAAGCCCCAGGGGACAGTAAAGGGCGCTTCCATTATAATTCATCAAAATATGGCGGACGCGAGCATCGCGCTCTTGTCGGAATTGCAAGGCAAACTTGAAAAATTAAACGCTTAATGGTATAAAATAACTACTAAACTGTTATAAATTATCGCTTGCAATCTTTTTTCGCGACAATTATAATGGGCATATAGCTCAGCTGGTTAGAGCACCGCTCTTATAAAGCGGGGGTCGATGGTTCAAGTCCATCTATGCCCACATAACAATATTATACGGGCTCGTAGCTCAGTTGGTTAGAGCGCCACGTTGACATCGTGGAGGTCACAGGTTCGAATCCTGTCGGGCCCACCAATAAAAAGATTCGGCGAATGTCGAATCTTTTTTATTATTGATTCCCTAATCTCATTTACATTTCCTTCAAAAATTGGTAAATTAAAAGAAAGAATACAATTATATGCTTTTCAATAAAAAAAATAAAAAAACCTCTCTTCTCCAAGAGAATAAAGAGCCGTCAATTGTTGAATGGCTTAATGAAGAGCCGGAAACCGAGGGTCAGCTGGCTATCGACGTCTTCCAAACTAATAAAAAAATAATTATTAAATCAACAATCGCCGGAGTAAAACCGGAAGATTTGAAGATATCTCTCCATAATGATCTCTTAACAATTAAGGGGAGCCGCTCGATCAAGGAAGAGGTTAAAGAAGAGGATTATTTATACCGCGAGTGTTATTGGGGGTCGTTCTCGCGTTCTATTATACTGCCGGCCGAGGTAGATAATAAGCAGGTTGAGGCTGAGCTAGAAAGCGGCGTTCTCACGATAACTTTGCGTAAAAACAGCCCCAGCCAAATTGAAGTCAAAGAAAAGGACTAAAAACGGCTCGCAGACCTATGAAAAATAAAAAAATAGCAATAAAATCACTCCTTATTTTGGTGGTTTTTTTGTTGATAGCGGGACTATTAGCGGGTTATTTGATTTGGCATAATAATTATCGGGGGCGCATTTATCCCGGCGTAAAATTAGGAACGATGGACTTGTCAGGAAAATCGACTGATGAGGCCTTGGAAATTCTGAACAAAGAAACCGATGCTTTAACTAAAAGCGGATTGACTTTTCAATATGGAAATAAAAAAATAACCATTGATTCGGCCATTTCCTCCTTTGATACAGACTTATCTTATCCTTCTCTAATTTTTGATAACGAAAAAACCATTAAAGAAGCTTTTTCTCTGGGCCGACCGGAAAATTTTTGGAATTATTTTATCTTCAGATTTAAAGCAAAAGAGAGAAAAACGATTAAGCCTAGCTATACTCTCGACACGCAAAAAATCCAAAATCTATTAGAAGAAAACTTTAAAGAATTGAGTGTCCCCCCGGCAAACTCCTTCTTCTCGGTTTCCGGTAAAACCGGACAACTGCAGACCAACCCGGAAAAAATCGGCAAAGCAATCAATTATGATCTCGTTTTTTCAAATATTAAAAATAGTTTAGACCGCCTGGACAATCCTCCAATAATGATAGTGACACACTCTAAATATCCTGAGGTTAAAGAGAGCGATCTGGCCACCGTTGAGGGCGATGCCAAGCGAATTATTGCTTCCGGAGAACTAAAATTAACCTTTACTGATAGCAACAGCAGCTCAACCGAGATTAAAACTTGGACGATCAGGCCAGAAAAACTCTTGAGCTGGCTGAGCGTCGAAAAGAGCCGCGATAATAAATTAAGTCTTTCTCTGGATAAAGAAAAAATCAGTCAATATCTTGATTTAACCGTTTCTCCCCAAATAAATCTAGAGGCTGTCCGCCCCAAATTCGAAATTAGCAACGGAAAAGTGGTCAGCTGGCAAACAGGGATTAGTGGGCGGCAAGTTGACATCGAAGCTTCAATAGACAAAATAATCAGCGGATTTTTGAGTGACCAAAAAGAAATTCCCATATCAGTTAAAGAATTGGCAACCGAGGAAATAATCGGAGACAAGCCCCTGGATATAAAGGAAATTATTGGTACCGGACAATCTAACTTTTCCGGCTCCTCGGCTAATCGTCGAAAAAACATCCAAGTCGGCGCCAATGCGGTCCACGGCACTCTTCTTGCTCCGGGCGAAGAGTTCTCTTTAGTTAAGGTTTTGGGAGATGTCAGCGCAAACACTGGATATTTGCCGGAACTGGTAATTAAAGGAAACAAAACCATACCCGAATATGGTGGCGGCCTGTGCCAGATAGGAACGACCGTTTTTCGAGCGGCTCTTGCCTCTGGTTTACCAATAACGGCCCGCCGCAACCATTCCTACCGAGTATCTTATTACGAGCCGGCGGGAATGGATGCCGCAATTTATATTCCCCAGCCGGACGTTCGTTTTATAAATGATACGGCCAGCTATGTTCTAATCCAAGCGCGAATTATAAAAAATGATATTTATTTTGATTTTTGGGGAACAAAAGACGGGCGAATCGCTACAACCACCAAACCAATTATTTATAATATAGTAAAGCCGGAATCGACGAAGTATATCGAAACCGCAGAGTTGTCGGCCGGAGAAAAAAAATGTACAGAAAAAGCCCATAATGGTGCGGATGCCTATTTCGACTATACTGTAATTTACCCGGAAGGGGCAACCACAACGCCCATTCAAAAAAGAAGATTTAGTTCTCATTATATTCCCTGGCAAGAAGTTTGTCTGATTGGCATGAGCGCGGCCAGCTCAACCGCTTCAACCACCGTTTCGTCTATTGTTTCTCCGACTTCAACGCCACCCATAAGCACCAGTACTCGACCATAAATACAAAAACGTTAAATACAAAAACATTAAACAAAAACCTCCTTCTTTTAAAAGGCGGTTTTATTGTCCGGACACATATTTCGTTATTTGATTATTTCTCCTTCAATCGGCTGTCCGTTCGTTTTATTTTTCTTGTTCTTTCTGTTAAAAACAACCAATTGCTGCAGAGCAGTGAGAATGGTAATGACAAACCAATAGAGGGTTAGTCCTCCGGGAAGAGTCGCTCCGATAAATATCGTAATGGCCGGCATGAAATACAGCATCTGCTTATTCATGATGGCTGTCATGCTTTCGTCTTTAGAGCCCGCCGTCTTTACGGCCGGAGCTTTCGTCATCATCATTTTTGCTTGCCAAAACTGAGCCAAGCCGGCCAGGACCGCCAAATAAATATTAGGCTTATCAAGATTCAAGAATCCGAAAGATAGGCCCTTAATGGTTTCTGGCTTATAGATGAACGGATAGACCAAGTCTAATTTATTGTTCAGGCCATCGCGGAATACCTGATAAACAGCAAAAAGAAAGGGTAGCTGGATTAAGAGGGGCAGGCAAGAAGAAAATGGGTTTATTTTGTTATTTTTATATAACTCCATCGTCGCCCGGCTTAATTCAACTTTGTTGTCGGCATATTTCTTTTTTAATTCTTCTATTTTCGGCTGGAGTTCTTGTAACGATTTCTGCGATTTAATGGACTGCCGACCAAGCGGCCAGAGGATTAATTTTATTAAAATGGTCAGTAAAATAATAGCGACTCCTAAATCTTGGAAAGAAATTGTATTATATAAAAATACAAGGAGATTTAAAATCGGCTGATAAAAAATAACTGTAAAAAAATGAACCATAAATATTATTAATTAAAAATTATTTTAGCGGGTCGTATCCCCCCTTGCTCCATGGGTTACAGCGCAAAACGCGCCAAGATGCCAACAGGGTTCCTTTTAAAACTCCATATTTCGTAATTGCTTGGGCGCCATATTCGGAACAGCTGGGGGTAAATCTACAAAAACCGTGGGGATAGAATACTTTTAAAATACCGTGATCAAAAGAAATTGTTTTTTGATATGCTCTTATAAGCCAAACTGTTAAAAGGCGGGGTAATTTATATAAAAATTCAAACATAGCTAATTTTTTAACTAATATTAGACTATTTATACAGATTAATTTTTTTAAAGCTATTTTCCAACGACTTTTTAATTTCTTCAAAATTATTATCTAATATTAAAGGAAAAACTATAACAACCACATCTTTCCCGGGTTTAATTAATGATAATTCTTGGCTAATAATAGATCTTATTTGTCTTTTTATCTTATTTCTGACAACCGCCTTCTTGCTAACCTTTAAACCAACCATAATCCCAAAACGCGAAAAAGATAATGCATTATCGGCCGCCTTTATTCCTAAAACTTTACCATAAAAAGATTGGCCGGTTTTAAAAACTCGGTCAAACTCTTTATCAAGGCGTATTCTATTATTTTTTTCCAACATGTAACCTAATTAAAGCTACTTGCTTAATTTTTTACGACCCTTTTGTCGGCGCCTCTTTAAAACCACCCTTCCATCTTCAGTTTGCATTCTTTTAAGAAATCCGTGTTTTTTGCTAGCCCGACGTTTATTCGGCTGATAGGTTCTTTTCGGCATAATATAAAGCTTAAATAATTGATATTTCTATAAGATAACATCTTTATTTGCTAAAGTCAATCAGACCATTATGGTTCCTTGTTTTCTTAAACACCCCCTTATCCACTTTTTATTAACATATCTTTAACAGCCCCCAGCCTTGTTATTGGCGACCTTATCTAATATAATTAAATTGATATAAATCTCTGATTTATTAATTTGTTTTAATAGGATATTAATCCCCATTCTTATGAACAATGAACAAGTTTGGCAGGCTGTCTTGGGGGAAATCGAAGTTAGTTTATCCCGAGCTAATTTTATTACTTGGTTTAAAGATACTTTTATTTCTTCTTTCGAAAATGAGCGGGTCGTTATTTGCGTACCGAATGCTTTTGTTAAAAAGTGGCTTGAGGAAAAATATCACAAGAATACTCTACGTGCTCTAGAAAATGTAACCAAACAAACCATTAAAGAAATTATATATAAAATCGAACTAAAAAAAAGCGCCGCCCCATTCCAAATTAGCAGCCCTGAATCCAAGACGGAAACAGAGATTAAGGGGGGCGCGCCGGTTAATGCTCTTCATCAACCACAACCAGCCGTCATTAACAATGCGGCTAATTCTGCTAACTCCTCCAATAATCGTTATGGCCTGAACCCGCGTTATGTTTTTGAAAATTTTATTGTTGGTCGGGGCAACGAACTGGCTAATGCGGCTTGTCTGGCAGTCGTTAACAATTTAGGAAAGGCTTACAATCCCTTGTTTATTTATGGCGGAGTTGGTTTGGGAAAAACACACCTTCTTCAGGCAATCGGCAACGAAGTAGCCAAAAAAACGGACAAAATCCTATATACCACCAGCGAAAAATTTACCAATAACTATATCCAAGCTGTAACCACCGGAAAAGCCAAAGAATTTAAGAATTTATATCGTAATGTAGATTTATTATTGGTTGACGATGTCCAGTTCATGGGTGGTAAAGACGGCACCCAAGAAGAATTCTTCCATACTTTCAACGAATTATTGCAGAATGATAAGCAGATTGTCTTGACCTCAGACCGTGCGCCAAAAGCCATCCCCGCCATTGAAAAAAGACTGGTTTCTCGCTTTGAGGCCGGCATGGTGGCTGATGTTGGAAAACCGGATATTGAGACAAAAATTGCTATTTTAGAAAAAAAAGCTAACGAAAGGGGTTGCCCATTGGACAAAGAAATGCTTTTATATATTGCCGAACACGTTCAAAACAATATAAGGGAGTTGGAGGGGGCGCTGAACAAGGTTATTGCCTCACACCAGTTTAAGGGGCTAGCCCCATCCCTTAAAACTGTCAAAGAGGTTTTGGGTGATTATATTTCAAATATTCAAACAAAGTCCCTAACCCCCAAAGAAATCATAGAGGCCTCGGCTAAATTCTATAATATTACTTATAAAGAATTAGTCGGTTCGAGCCGAAAAAAGGAACTAGTCTGGCCCAGACAAATTGCCATTTATCTTATCAGGGAAGAACTCAACACCTCATACCCAACCATCGGAAACGAGCTTGGCGGCCGAGATCACACTACGGCCATGCACGCCTATAACAAAATTTATCAAGAAGTTAAAGGAGATAAAAACGAAAAAATAAAACAAGAGCTCGAGTCAATCCGTCAACTTTTTGGTCATACTTATTAACACCATAAGCTCGTTATCTGTGGAATAATCTGTTAGTATCTTGTTTAAAAATGTTGGATAATAATTTATAAATTGTGCACAAATAGGGACGACCTCAGCCTTGTTCACAAACAGCAAAAACTTATACACCCGGCATTAATCGGACTTTCAACAGATAAAAAATAATAATTACCAACAAAAATACAAAAATCGCCAATTTCTAAAAGTTATCCCCCTCCTTATTATTGTTATTACTTATTTATATATAAATTAATATATAATACAAACATATAAAAATATGTACTTCATAAGCCTTCAAGAAAATTTAAAAAGAGGATTAAACATAGTCGGACACATAACAACTAAAAATATTAATTTGCCAATTCTTAATAATATTTTAATAAAAGCGGAAGAAGGAAACATTGAACTGGTCAGCACTAATTTGGAAATAGGGATAACCCATCAGATAAGAGGAAAAATTGAAAATGAGGGGCAATTTACGGTTGACGCTCGGCTGATTAGCGATTATGTTAATCTTTTGAGCGGCGGCGAGAAAGTAAAGGTTGAAACCAAGGAAAATGAGTTAAAAATTGAATGTGGCAACTATAAAACAAAAATCAAAGGAGAATCGGCCAAAGAATTTCCCTTAATACCAAGCATTTCTCGATCTAACTTTTTTAGCTGTAAAAGCGGGGAGTTAAAAAAAGCGCTGAGCGGCGTTATTTTTGCTGTTTCAAGCAGTGAAAACAGAATTGAATTAACCGGGGTTCTTTTTTCGTTTAATAAAAACAAGTTAAGCCTAGCCGCCACAGACAGTTATCGTTTAGCAGAAAAAGAATTGGACATAAAAAACGGAGGGGTTGAAGGAGAACAAAAGGTCATTGTGCCCGCCAAGACGGTCCAGGAATTGTTAAGGGTTTTAGGGGGGCTGGAGGGTGGAGAAATGGGCGAAGATCAGGAAGTAAAATTTTACTTATCAGAAAACCAAATATTGTTTACAGTTGATTCAGTCGAACTTATTTCCCGGTTGATTAACGGCCACTACCCAGATTATAAACAAATTATTCCTTCAAGCAGCCAGACAGACGCTTTAATTGAACGCTCAGAGTTGATAAGGGCGGTAAAAGCGGCCGCGCTTTTCTCTAAAACCGGGATTAATGATATTACTATTTTATTTTCTAAGAATAAGATAATAATTTCCTCCTTTTCCGGCACAAGCGGTGAAAGCCAGATAGAGATTGAAGCTGAGGTAAAGGGGGTTGATAACGAAGTAACAATTAATTTTAGATATCTACTAGATGGATTGAATAATATAGAGGGGAATATGGTTAGATTGGGTGTTTTGAATAACACAACCCCCTGCGTCTTAAAACCAGAGAAAGAAGATAATTATTTATATATTGTGATGCCAATCAGACAATAGCGCCTAATTGACAATTAAAGAGGCTTCTTTACTTTTTATTGTGTCTCCACTCCAATCATATAACTCTCCAAACAGCGAGTATGTCCCCGGTGCAGGAGGGGTTTCCCAGGAGAAAGCGTTCTGGTTTGCGGTTAAGCCAGAAAGAGATTTGATAACACTTGTCTTTCCGTCCGCTCCCTTAATCATCAAATTAACCTTGGCTGCTCCAAGCGGCTTGCCGACTTGGAAAACGATGCTTAAAGGAAAATCTATAGAATTAAGAGCCACTCCGGAAACCGGGGTAATAATAGATAGAGAATTTTTTCCGGCAGTTACCGGATTATTTTTTATTAGCAAGTTAAAATTGATTGTTATTTCGTTACAATTTTCAACGTCATCGCAAGCCTTGGCACGCAAACTATGGTATCCATTACTTAGAAAATCAACGTTGCCCGTAAAGGGGACTGCCGCGCCCCACTTTGTTTGCCAGAGGTTATTGTTAATATAGTATTCTATTCGGTTCACACCCCGAGGAGCCGAAGCCTCTGCGTTGATTTCCAAATTAGAGTTAGTGATAGTTTGATTTTTAGAGGGAGACAAAAGAGTTAACAGAGGCCTATTTTCTGGCTTATGGAGTTCGTCATAACCAACAGGCAGAGTTGAGGTTGAGGAACTGGCATTTTGATCGGCCCATTTTTGTACAGCCGTTTCCCAAAGATTAAATTGAGGATCTTTACTCTGCTCTGCCGGCACGGGACCGCGCGGGTTGCTTTTGTCAACATAAAATAAAATATTATGGTGGACAGTGATCTCGCGCTCTTCCACCAACTCGGGCGGAGTTGAACTGGTGGCCAGAAGGCCGGAGCTCTTATCTATTTTTACTGTTTGAAGCGGAATTTGTCCGTCAAGAATTGGCTTGCCTGTTTTATAATCATCCGGAGACTTAAATTTTTCTGACGGAGTCCCGCCCAAAACCCTGGCCATAAAGTCGTGCCAAATGGGTGCCGCTAAAATACTGCCGTCCGCCTGGCCCTTCATAGACTTATTATCACTGTTGCCCACCCAAACCCCGGTTACCAATGATGGCGTGTAGCCGATTGTCCAGGCGTCGTGGTAGTCGTTGGTTGTTCCGGTTTTAGCGGCTACGGGGCGGTCGCCAAGAACTAAAGAATTTTTAGCCCCAAAAATAAAGGTGCGCGCCGCGTTATCGCTTAAAATACTATTAATCATGCGGGCCACTTGTGAATCTAAAACCTTCTTCTCGCTTGGCTGGTATTCTTCAATAACGCGCCCGTTCTTATCTTCGATTTTTAAAATACTCACCAGGGGGCTCATCTTTCCGTCCCGGGCAAAGGCGCTATAGGCGTTAACGTGTTCCAGGAGTTTTACTTCTCCTCCTCCCAGGACAAGAGACAAACCAAAGCGGCTGCGCTGAGAAAGAGTTGAGTAACCCATATTCTCGGCCAGATCAATAACATTGTTTATATCTGCCAAATAAATAGCTTTAACAGCTGGGATATTTAATGACCCGGCCAATGCTTGGCGGATTTTTACAGGGCCATACTCTTTTCCATTATAATTATGGGGCGTGTAGGGCTGGGCGCTGTTTGTAGAAAAATTTGTGACCACATCGTATAGTATGGTGTCGGGAGTATATCCCTTTTCAAACAGGGCGGCATAAACAATGGGTTTCATAGAAGAACCCGGTTGGCGCGGGCGCGTTGCAACATTGACTTGGCCGTCGATTGAATCGTCAAAATAATCTTTGGAACCGACCATGGCTAAAATTTGGCCGGTCTTGGGGTCTATGGAAATCAAAGAAGCATTATTGGCGCCGAATTTTTTAGGATAGTCCGTTGTTTTTTCGGTGATAATCTCTTCAGCAATTTTTTGTTTGTATAAATCAAGCGTCGTGTATATTTTTAAGCCTTCTTGTTCGACCATCTTTTCCCCGTACTTTTCTGATAAAATATCTTTGATATACATCACGAAATGGGGAGCGGCGATATTATTGTCGCGGCCTTTGAAGGAAATTATTTGCTGTTTAGCTCCATCACGTTCGGCGGCCGAAATATAACCCTGTTCGGCCATTAGATTTAAAATATAATCTTTACGCCCCATTAGCAGGTCTTTGTTTGGTCCATACGGAGAGTATCGGCTTGGCGACTGGGGCAGAGCGGCCAAAATCGCCGCCTCGGCCAAATTAAGGTCGCGTACGCTTTTGCCGAAATATTTTTGGCTGGCCGCCTCAACGCCATAAGCATTCGATCCGTAGGGAATTTCATTTAGATACATTTGTAAAATTTCATCTTTAGAAAACTTTTTTTCTAACTGATAAGCCATAATTAACTCTTTTATCTTTCGAGTGATAGTTTTTTCGTTGGAAAGGACGGCATTTTTTATAAATTGCTGGGTAAGCGTTGATCCGCCGGCGCTTCGATTGTATATGACGTTGGTAATAACTGTCCGCACCATTGCCCAAACACTAAAGCCTCCATGGTTGTAAAAATTTTTGTCTTCAATGGCAATTGTTGCTTGTTTGACTTTGTCTGGTATATCTTTTAAGGGAACAAGCGTGCGGCGTTCATCGCCGCTGATTTCATAGAGAATATTTTCTCCGGTGCGATCGTATATTTTTGTGCTCTGGGCAACCTCTCGATTGATTAGTTCGTTGGGATTGGGTAAATCGCGTGAGAGCCAAACAACCATAGCCGCAATTATTATTAAAAAGGACGCCAGAAGGATGAAGGCGAGATAAATTATCTTTTTTGTTAGACTTTTTTTGGCTTTTTTTCGCGAATTATTATGATTGTCGCCCGTCCTCCAAGAATTTGTTTTTTGGGATCGTAATTGTGGAATTGGCATAAAATATATTATTTAGTTAATCTTATTATAGCAGAAAAGCACTTTTTTTAGAATTTTAAAAACAAATACTATGTCTTTATCCTAATTTGATTTATAATATAATTATTATGAATATAATTAATAGCGCAAATAATCAAAAAATAAAAGAGATAGCCAGGCTTCAAAAAGCGGGAGAACGGCGGACGCGAGGCTTATTCGTTATTGATGGAGCCCGAGAAATTAAATTAGCTAAAAAATCAGGAGTGGAAATTTTGGAGTTATTTTATTCTCCCGAGCTTGTTAAGAAAGAAGAATCCAAATTTTTTGATTTAGAAAGAAGCAGAATAACTGAGGTTTCGGGTTCAGTTTTTAAAAAAATTTGTTATAAGGAGAAGCCGGATGGCTATTTGGCGGTCGCGAAAGTTCAGACGATGAAGCTGGAACAAGTAAAATTAAGTAAAAATCCTCTTGTTGTTGTTTTAGAAACAGTAGAAAAGCCGGGGAATCTGGGCGCAATTCTAAGAACGGCCTATGCCGCAGGAGTAGACGCAATTATTATTAATAGCAGCCAGACAGACATATATAATCCGAATGTTATTAGGGCAAGCGAGGGGTTTATTTTTAATAAACAAATTGTAATCGCTCCGGTCGATGAAACGCTTAAATGGTTGAAAGAGAATAATATTTTGAGCTATGCGGCCGCTACGACCGGGAAAAATAGCTACACCAAAGAAAAAATGGATCTCCCGCTAGCGGTTGTTTTGGGGTCAGAGGCGGATGGACTTAGCGAAAAATGGCTCAAAAGAGCCGACAAGCTTATTAGAATACCAATGGAGAAAGGAATAGACTCTTTGAATGTTTCAGTTTCTGCGGCCATTCTTCTTTATGAGGCTCTAAGGCAGAGAGACTTATAGATTTTTGTTCATATTTGGCGCCGGGTAGCGGCAAACCCCGGCCTTTAAATTATAGTAATTGACAATAGTTAGCATTTTTATTAATATAAGACAATAATTAAGCAAAATTTTATTTTGCGCCCGTAGTTCAGCGGATAGAACGGGAGCCTTCTAAGCTCTAGACGAGGGTTCGACTCCCCCCGGGCGTACGTTTCGGCAGAAACTAAATGGTGCCTATGGTTTAGCGGTAGAACGACGGGTTGTGGTCCCGTTAGTCTGGGTTCGACTCCCAGTAGGCACCCATAATAAAAAGAATGGATATTATCCATTCTTTTTATTATGGCAAGCGTTAGCTTGGGGAGTCGAACAAGCGGCGAGCGAGTCTTGAGCGAGGACGGAAGACCGAGCGAAAAGGGGAGCGACGATAAACGCGAGTAAGCGAGCGTTTAGCGGCCGATCTGGACAAGTGAGCTCCGCCCATTCTGGGGCGGAGCGAGCGCGAGAACTCCCAGTAGGCACCCATAAAGAACAGCCTCTATTTTTAGAGGTTATTTTTGTTTTTAGGATATAGATTTTTAATGGGCATAGTAATTGACAAAATGTAATAAACATGATATTATGATTTTATAGTTCATTTAAAATAATTGAAAAAAATATGATAGAAGCAATCAACAGTTTATTGGGAACGTCTTTTGAAAATTGCTTGATCGATTGGGTTATTTTAGTTTTTGTTTCCCTTGCTATTATAGGAATAATCTATATTTTAATTAATTCTTTCAGGGCCCTAATTTTAATCCACAAGATTAAAAAAAATTATAATAAAAAAGGCGTTGAAGATCCGCGATAATATCAAGGGTCTTTTTTGGTATCAATTTCTCGTTTGTACAGAAAAAATCCAGTTTGCTAAAGAATCGGGGCGGCAGTATAATTAAATCATGAACGCAAATAAAGAATACAAAATTCGTAAAATTGAACTAAAAGACGTCTTAGCTCTTCATAATGTATATTTTTTGGCTTGGTTAGATACTTATCCTAATAAAGAATTTAATATTACTGTCGAAAATATAATTTATAAATATGAGTAGAGATTAGCACCGGAAAAAATAGCGGAAAGTAAAGAAAAAATTTTACAGACAAAAAGCAACGAGCTTAAATTGTTGTTGGAATATAAAGGGAAGGTGGTCGCTTTGTGCAATGTGGTCAAGAGTGAAGAATATAACCTTCTCCAGGCGATTTATGTCCTCCCGGAATATCACCGAAGAAATATCGGCAGCATTATTTGGCGGGAAGCTGAAAAATTTTTGGATTCAAATAAAGAAACCATCGTCCGCGTAGCTTCTTATAATGATAGAGCTATTAAGTTTTATAAGAAACTGGGATTTAAAAGCACAAATAGGATATTTAAGGATGAGAGATTTAAAATGAGAAATGGCGCCATTATTCCAGAGCTGGAAATAGTAAGAAGGGCCCAGAAGTAATATCGGATCATCAAATATTCCATCAGAATAGTTTTCCGTGTTTTGCGATTAGCTACCCTAATAAAATTTATTAAAATGATTTTCACTTACTGCCCTATTTGTAAAAATTCAGTACACATAAATGGTAATCATTGCGCTTGCCCCGCTTGTGGCTTTGATTATTACTTTAACCCTGCTCCCGCTTCGGCCGTTATTCTTTTAAATGATAAACGCCAGATATATTTAGATTTGCGAACACGGGAGCCAAAAGCTGGACTTTGGGAGTTACCTGGTGGTTTTATTGAGTTGCATGAATCAGCTGAAGATGGCGCTATCAGAGAAATAAAAGAAGAGCTTGGCATTAATCTAGATAATATCGTTTTTTTCAAATCCTACCCTAATGACTATCTGTATAAAGGCGCACAATATTATCCTTTAGATCTAGTCTTTGTGTCAAAAGTAAATTTAAACGAAATTAAACCGGTAGACAAGGAAGAGCTTAATGATGGTAGATTTTTTGATATTGATAAAATCCCTTTTGACAAGATAGCCTTTGAATCAAATAAAAAAGCTCTTAAGGATTATTTAAAATTAATTAAATAATTTGCAATTAATTAAATAATTTGTTAAGATATAATCCTATAATCAGCGTAGGCTAAAAAGTCGAAAAACGAGGCGTTAGCGGACGCCTACAAAAGCCAAAAGGCTTAGAGACTGATTACCCGAGACCTTAACTGGTCTCTTTTTTATATCAACCAACACTCCATGGGCACTGCTATAGCAAGCTCTTAAGAAATATTTAATTATATTAATTTAACTTCTCCTGGCCTCAAGGCTTAAAGTTGTTCCAGAAAGACGCTTCAAGAAGAGGGAAAATTCCTCGGCGCTGCCAGGCTTATCATCAAGAAAGACGTCTTCACAAAAAATTTCCGCCCTTTCTAACCCCTCGTCGAATTTACGTTTGCCGCTTGATGTTAAAGCGACAAAACTTGATCGGGCATCATTTTCATTTTGTTCGCGTTTTATGAGGCCGATTTTTTCCATTGGCAAAAGTAATCGAGTAACTCCCGAGGCTGTTAATCCGACCCTTTCCGCCAAATCAATCCGCCTCAGTTTGCCATCGGCTCGGCTTAATTCAAAAAGGATAATGAACTCATTTAAGCCCAGCCCGCCGAGGGCGCTGTCTAAACGCCGGGAAATGACGGCTTGGGATTTTGCCATGTTTATGATGAGACTTAGTTGGTTGCTGCAATTTTTCATAAGATTGAATTAGTTGATAAGTGTTTGACTTATCAAGTATATATTAATCAGATAAGTATGTCAAATTGAAAAATACCTATATTTTTATTGGCAGCCGATTAGATTATGGTATAATTAAAATATAAAGCTTTCTTTTAAGCAGTTTAAACAAATAGATTTTTAAGAATTAGATAAAAATGTTGAAGAAACAAAACTATTCCGTTGCTTATTTAAGCATGGAAATAGCTATCGAAAATAATATTAAAACATACGCCGGCGGCCTCGGGATTTTAGCCGGAGATATTTTGAAATCGGCTGCGGAAAAGAAATTTCCTCTGGTCGGAGTTACTTTTCTCAGCCGCTATGGATATTTTAAGCAAAAAATAACTTCTTCGGGCGAACAGATAGAGATGATTGACCGCGATTATGATTTTTCTTTGTTAAAAAAATTAGAATTTGAAATAGAGGTTAATATAGGTGTTGAGAGAGTCAAGGTGGGAGTCTGGCAATATATAATTCCCGGTCCGGATAATTTTAAAATCCCCGTTTATTTTTTAGATACTAATATAAAAGGGAATAAAACCGCCTATAAAAAATTAACCGCAAAATTGTATGGCGGCGACACAGAGTTCCGTCTTCGCCAAGAAATAATTCTCGGGCGAGGAGGGGTGAAGATGCTGCAAGCGCTCGGCTATAGCCACATTAAAAAATACCACCTTAATGAGGGACACGCCTCTTTCGCGCCGATTGAGCTGTTTCTCGAATCTGAGGCCATAGACGACAATAATAAAATTAAGGAAATTAGAGAAAAGTGCGTTTTTACTACTCATACGCCGATAAAGACCGTTTATGACGAATTTCCTCTTCAAATGCTTTTAAAAAATCAGCCGGATTTTCCGGCTAATCTACCCGGACTGATAAAAGATCAAAATCTTAATACTTTAGAGCTGGGGATTTATTTTAGCGCCTTCGTAAATGGTGTTTCAAAAATGCATCAGAAGTTGCTTGTTAATATTTTTCCAGGTAAAGACATAAAAGCGGTTACTAATGGTGCTAACTCTATTTTTTGGACGAATGGAGAATTTAAAAAATTATATGATAAATATTTGCCCGGCTGGCGCGGAAATGAAAGTTTGCTGGAGCGGGCAATGGAAATTCCCTCGGCGGAAATTTGGGCGGCCCATCAAAAGGCGAAAAGGCAGTTAATAAACTATTTAAAGACAAATAAGAAAATAAGCTGGCAAGAAAACGTTTTTACCATCGGGTTTGCCCGCCGTTTTACTGAATACAAACAACCCCTGCTTTTATTCTTTGATCCGGAAAGATTACTCGAGATTTTAGAGGCGGCCGGAGGGGCGCAGATTATTTTAGCGGGGAAAGCTCATTTGCGCGATACGAGCGGTCAAGAAGCCATTAAAAAAATTTATCAGATTAAGAAAAAATACCCGCAATTAAAAATTATTTTTTTAGAGAATTACAATTTAGATCTGGCGCGCATGATTGTTGCCGGGGTTGATCTTTGGCTCAATACGCCGCTTCCGCCGCAAGAAGCTTGCGGGACAAGCGGCATGAAAGCGGCGCATAACGGCGTCCCGCAGTTAAGTACGCTTGATGGCTGGTGGCCCGAGGGATATAAAAAAGGCAAAACGGGCTGGGCTTTCGGCGACGCCGACGAACTTTATGAGATTTTAAGGAAAGAGATTATACCCCTCTACTACCAATCGCCGGCCGGATGGCAAGAAATTATGAAGGGCGCAATCAGTTTTAACGCGAGCCGGTTCAATACGGGGCGCGTGTTAGGCCAGTATATCAAGGAAGCTTATAAATAAAAAAATAAATAATATTAATTTAAATTTATGGGGAAGGATTTTATCAAGAATGACTTTAATTTTTGGCGCTATTTGATTAATTTTTGGTCGATCTTGTTTTTCGTCGTCATTCTTTGGGACTTTTTCGTCGATAATGCCCTGGTTGATTTTTTAAATGTTTTGGCGACCATCTATATTAGTGCCTTGGCGATTTATGTCAGCAATAAGGAATTTGAACGCTGGTATGATAAACATGACGGCAAGCATCCCGGGGAAATTTTTGTTGTTATTTGGTCGGTACTGGTCTTCTGTCTTTTTATCTTAGACTTTACCTTTAAAACCAGCTATCAGATTCCAAATTCGGTCATTTCTTCTTATATCGCGGTTTTGACCATACTGGCTGTGACCAGGAAGTCTAAAGAAATTTACCAATCGCGCCACTTGGCAAAAAAGAAAAAGTAGTTTTTCTAATGCGCGGACATGCGCTATAATTAAACTATAAAATAAAAAATAAATTTATGCCTAAAAAACAAACAAAAAAGAGCTCTTCCTCCAAAGAACAATTCAAAGTTTACGGACACGAGCTGGTTAAAAAAATTAAGGAATTGATCAAAGAGGGAAATATCCGCCGGATAATCATTAAAAATGAAAAAGGCAACGTCATGATGGAGGTTCCGGTAACCTTTGTCGTTGTTGGCGCTTTTTTTGCTCCCGTTTTGGCTGCTATCGGCGCATTGGCGGCGCTGATGACCAAATGTACTATTGAGGTGGAAAGGAAATAAATTTTATTAAAAAATATGTGCGGGATTATTGGTTATTTGGGAACCAAGCCTGTTAAAAATATTCTGATCGAAGGCTTGAAGAGATTAGAATATAGGGGCTATGATAGCGCCGGCATTTGTATTTTAGACAATGGCAGCCTTATTACCCAAAAAAAAGTCGGTCCAGTGGCCGGGCTAGAAAAGGCAACGGCCGCCGAAGCCAGCCAGGGAATAATCGGTATCGCGCATACGCGCTGGGCGACCCACGGCGCTCCGAGTGAAAAAAACGCCCATCCCCACTTTGACTGCCGAAAAAAGATTGCGGTTGTCCATAATGGAATCATTGAAAATCACCAGGTGCTTAAGAAAGTATTAATTAAAGAGGGGCATAAATTTTCTTCAGAAACCGACTCGGAAGTTTTGGCGCACTTAATTGAAAAATTTTATCAGGGAAATTTAGAAAAGGCGGTGGCTAAAGCCCTGTCCCTGGTAGAGGGTTCATACGGGCTGGTTGCAATATGTGAAAAAGAGAATAAATTGGTGGCCGCCCGTAAAAGCTCGCCGCTTATTATCGGCGTCGGCCAGCGGGAAACCTTTATCGCTTCCGATATACCGGCTTTGCTCCAATACACTAAAAAAGTTATTTATTTAAAAGACGATGATTTGGCGGTTGTCACCGCAGCGGGCTGTAAAATAAAAAATTTATCCGGGCAGACCTTAGATCGCGAGATTGAAGAAGTAAAAATGAGCGCCTCGGCCATTGAAAAGAAGGGCTTTAAGCATTTTATGCTTAAGGAGATTTTTGAGCAGCCCGATAGCCTGAGCAATGTTTTAAGCGGTCGGATAAAGAATAATAAAATCAAACTCTCGGTTAACATTAGTCAGGGAAAACTGAAAAGAATAATCATTGCCGCCTGCGGAACGAGCTGGCACTCAGCTCTAATCGGCAAATATTTGATTGAAGAAATTACGCGTATTCCGGTTACGGTTGATTATGCTTCCGAATTCCGTTATCGTAACCCTCTGGTTGATAAAGACGATTTAATAATCGTTATTTCTCAGTCCGGAGAAACCGCTGATACCTTGGCGGCTCTGCGTGAGGCTAAAAAGAAAGGAGCGCAAACACTGGGCATAGTTAATGTTGTCGGTTCAACCGTCACGCGTGAAGTCGACTCGGGAATTTATCTTCACGCCGGGCCAGAGATTGGCGTCGCGAGCACCAAAGCCTTTACTGCACAAGTCGCCGCCCTGCTGTTATTCGCCCTGAATTTAAAACAAGACAAAGGAGAGGTTCTTGATAAAAAATTATTGAAAGACCTGCTGCTCCTGCCCAAAATTGTCGGCAAGGCTTTAGAGGCTGATTCGGCGGTTAAAAGAATAGCCAGGAAGTTCAAAGACACCAGCAACTTTCTTTATTTGGGCCGCGGTTTGAATTTTCCGGTGGCTTTGGAAGGAGCCTTAAAGCTTAAAGAAATTTCTTATATTCACGCCGAAGGATATCCGGCGGCGGAAATCAAGCACGGGCCGATTGCACTGGTTGATACCAAAATGCCGGTTGTCTTTTTAGCGACCAAGAACGACTTGTCGGATAAAATTATCAGTAACATGCAAGAGATTAAGGCGCGCGGAGGGATAATTGTGGCCGTTGTTGATCAGGATTACGGAGATATTAAAAAATTAGCCGATTATTTAATAAGAGTGCCGGTGGCCAATAAATTATTATCGCCGATTGTCAACGTTATTCCTTTGCAGCTGTTGGCTTACCATATCGCCGACAGCAAGGGGCTGGACGTTGATAAACCGAGAAATTTAGCCAAGGCGGTGACTGTTGAATAGAAATATTATTATAAAAAAAGACCCGGCTAAATAAGCCGGGCTTTTTTGTTATCAGCTTATTTTATTAGCTCAAGAATCTCGTCTCTTTTTTCGGCCATTAATTTTTGGCTAGTTGCTTCAAGATTTAGACGTATTTTCGGTTCGGTGTTTGAGCCTCTGACATTAAACCAAAAGTCGGGGTATTCTACGGAAATGCCATCAAGTTTAGTAATTTTTCCATCGGCATATTTAGTCTCAATTTGCCTAAAGACGTCGTCTTTATTCGCTACGACGCGGTTTATCTCTCCCGACAGGAAATATTTTTTATAAGGAGCGACTTGTTCTGATATGGGCAAATCGCTGGCTGAGAAAATAATTAATAATTTTAGAATCATTAAGCTTGGGAATTCAAAACAACCGAGAGGGCTATTAAAATAAAAATGACCCGAAGACTCGCCGGCGAAATAAATGTCTTCTTTGATCATTTGTTCTTTAATAAGAGAATGTCCAACCCGGGTTACCACCGGAATTCCTCCAGCCGCCTGAATTAAATCGGGCGTGATTTTGCCGGGGCGGACATCATAGCCGATTTTCGCACCCGGTTTATCCGTTAAAAAAGACTGGGCGAGCAGGCCACGGATAATTGCCGGATTAATCGTTTCTCCAAGGTTGTCAACAAAGAAAATTCTGTCGCCGTCACCATCACTAGAAATGCCTAGCCCAGCTTTTTTTTCAAAAATCGCCTTTTTTAATTCTTCCAGATTTTCTTCTTTAAGCGGGTCGGCCTCGTGAGCCGGGAAATTTCCGTCCAATTTAAAGTTAAGAGGAATAGCTTCTCCTGGGACAGCCGCTAGGATTGGTTCGAGATAGGTGGCGCCCATACCGTTAGCCGTATCAGCAATAATTTTAATGTTTTTTATCTTTTTTACATCAATCAAACTCCAAGTATACTCAAGTTCATCTTTTAAAGCATTATCATTATGTAGCACCTCGCCCTTAACAGCGGCCGGTAAAAAATGGTTAACAAGGATTTTGTCTTTGATAAAGTTTATCCCCGTTTCGCCGCTGATTGGAATGCCTTTAGCGCGGACTAATTTGAAACCGTTCCATTCTTTGGGGTTATGAGAGGCGGAGACCATAACCCCGCCGTCATAATTATATTTAGCGACGGCAAAATAGAAAGTTGGCGTAGCTACCAGACCTAAATCAATCGCATCGGCTCCGGCGTTAGTAATTCCGCGTATTAAATTTTCTTTAATAGCCGGAGAAGACAGTCGCATATCAGCGCCAATAGCGATTTGTAATTTTTTATTGGGGTTGTAATCGGGGTCGTTTTTTCTAAGCTCAATAAAAGCCAAGCCTAAAAGATAGGCCATTTCATTATCGAAGTCCTGACCGTAAATACCTCTGATGTCGTAAGCCTTAAAGATTTCGGAATTGATTGGAAGCATAAGTCCAAATGCCGCCTAAGCCGAGCCAGATAGCGAATAAGCCAAGTATCCAGCCGACAAAAGGGATGGCGAATAATAACCATGAAACAGTTACGCCCAAAATTAATGACCAGATAAGTTTAGGCGTACTCTTTTTAATTAAAGCCTTTAATATTAACTGTCCTACTAAAATAGCGGTTATGATCTTGGCCACATAAGTAGCCACTAACCACCAGGCGGAAATAATTAAAGCCATGGGTATGCCAATGATGGTAAAAGCGAGAACAAGAGCAACCGGGGGGAGAACAAACATTATTAATAAACCGGGCAATACCATTTTCAGAGGTTTGGCTTCGATTTTTTCTAATACCTTCGGAGTAATTTTTCTTCCTAAAAATATTAACACTAAGCCAACGACCAGAGCGGAAAAGATAGAATAAAGTTTTGCCCAAGCCCAAACAGCTAAGCAGTTAGTTGATTTTGTTTGTGGCACTTTTTGTTCGACCTGGCCGCCGATTTTAGCTTTATCGGAAATTTGGGCGGGCTTTTTAGAAACATAATTAACCTCTCCGCCGATATTTGTTTCGGGCAAAATTGTTAGGCCCTCATTAAAACCGTTTTCTGACATTTTTAGATCAAGATCCTTAGCAATTTTTCCGGAGATAAGAGCGCGCCCCATGCTACCGGACAGTCCGCCGGCGATATTGCCGCGAGATTCGAAGTTCACCCCAGCTACGATTACGTCCCAACCGATTTGGCTGTTGTTTCCCAGAATAACATTAGAGCCAAAGGCATTAACATTGCGCGCGACCAAGCCATCAAGGGAAATTGAATTACCGGCGACGCGGACATTACCGCCAACTTCGCCGTTGATATTGATATCTTGGGCGGCGGCGATAATGTCGCCCTCAACTCGGCCATTGACGCTTATGGTCTGGGCGGCGGCAATCAAGTCGCCGCTGATTGTGCCGTCTATTGTGATATTATTGCCCGCGGCATAGAAATTACCGCTTATAATCTCATCCTTCGCCACATAAACCGAATTGCCGGTTTTTGTTCCTATGGCCTTAGCGGCCCCTAATGGAAGTAAGATTAGGGCTAATAATAGAAGAATTTTTGTAATTTTTTTCTTCATAGAGATATTGTTAAATTATAAAAAATAAGGTATTGTTAGCAGGAAGATAATTTAAGTATATCAGGAAATATATGGGAGAGGCAATAAAAGAATTGCTCGATAAATACGCCCGCAAAATAAAAAATCGCGAGGACTTAGAAGGAGTAAAAAGGCTGATTTGTAAAAAATACAGATTGGTCGCGATTTTGAATTCGGATATTTTAAGAGAATATCGGTCTTTGCTTAAAGAGGGAAAAATGAAAACTATTGAACCGATTGAAAAAATATTACGGAAACGATCGGTGCGCACAATGTCGGGCATCGCCCCAGTTGCGGTTCTAACGAAGCCATATTCTTGTCCCGGCGCCTGCGCCTATTGCCCGCACGAATCAGATGTGCCGGCCAGCTATCTTTCTAACGAACCGGCGGTAATGCGCGCGATTCGCTGCAACTACGATCCTTATCGCCAAGTATTATCCAGGTTGAAGGCACTAGAAAACAATGGCCATAACCCTACCAAGATTGAATTAATCGTGATTGGCGGCACTTGGAGTTATTTACCAGCCAAGTACAAGTATTGGTATATCCTAAATTGTTTTAAAGCAGCCAATGATTTTCAAAAAAAGGAAATTAACTATAAAAATTTTTATAAAAAAAGTTTAAATTTTGATGAGCTAAAAAAATTATTAGCGCGGGAGCAAAAAAAGAATGAAGGCGCCAAATATAATCTTATTGGCGTAACACTAGAGACTCGCCCCGACTATATTAATGAGAAAGAGCTTAGAGAAATGCGTGATTTAGGTTGTACCCGCGTTGAAATTGGTGTGCAAGCGATTGATGATAAAATTTTAAGCCTAAACAAACGCGGCCATGGTGTAAAAGAAATCGCTGGCGCAACCAAACTTCTAAAACAATTTGGTTTTAAAGTTACTTATCATCTGATGCCCGCACTCCCTGGCGCTAGCCCCAAGAAAGATTTGGAATTGTTTAAGAAATTATTTTCTAATGAAAGATTTCAGCCCGATCAAATAAAATTCTACCCCACAGTCGTTACTAAGGGCAGTCTTTTGTATAAATGGTATAAACAAGGGAAGTATAAGCCATATAGCGATAAAGTTTTACAACAATTAATTGTTGATTGTAAGAAAAATGTGCCGAATTATGTCCGTATCATCCGCTTAATTCGTGACATTCCGGAAGAATCAATCATCGCCGGCAATAAAATTACTAATTTACGCCAAGTCATGCAGCAGCGGGGTGTGAAATGTAATTGCATCCGTTGCCGAGAAGCTAAAGATCAAATAATTAAGGATTATAAATTTAATGTCCTAAGTTACTCATCGTCAGGCGGGACAGAATATTTCTTGAGCGCTGATAGCTGTGATGGAAAAATTTTATTCGGTTTTTGCCGTTTGCGGATTGATAAAAATAGCTCGATTGCTCCAGCCATAATTCGCGAGCTCCATGTTTATGGCGAACTAGTTCCAATCGGCGGGAAAGAAGGAACGCAGCACAGCGGGCTAGGTAGAAAGTTTTTAATTGAAGCGGAAAAAATTGTTAAAAAAAATAAATGTAATAGTATCTCAGTAATTTCTGGGGTGGGCGTAAGAGGATATTACAAGAAGATGGGCTACAAATTGAAGAACGGTTATATGGTTAAGGGGCTGTAGTTGACCCCAGTTAATTAAAGTGCTATTATATTAATAATCACGATGAGAAGACACGCCTAAGGTTCTGTCCGAAGGATAATGCTTCTCACAATTTAGCCCTGTAGCTATTTGGCTAGCAGGCTTTTTTGTATTCCAGCTTGCCTCGAAGCGTATTCATAAAGACTATTTTTGTCATGAACCCCTTTAACAAAGATGAGTAGCTTTTTCGATCGGGAACAATTACTCTAAATAGCTTGTTTTTTGAAAGAAGATATTTTATTAAACAATAAAAATCGCCGTCACCGCTAATAATCATGGCTTGGCAATAATTATTATACTCAATCATAGAGTGTAGCACTAATTCAGCGTCAACGTTTCCTTTTAAATTATTTTCTTTTTTCCCAAGCTTGTATTTTAGAGTTGGCTTAAAAATTAAAATAAAACCGGCTGAGCGCAAAAAATCATAAAGATCTCTGTTCTCTTTTATAAAGCCAATAAAAATAAAAGCGTTTTCTATTTTATATTTGTCTTTAAGATAAACACGGAATTTTTTAAAATCCAATTTCCAGCCTTGACCCAAAATGCCAAGGTTTAAATTTTGACCATCAATAAAAGCATAAATTTTTGTCATAAGATAGGCTTAATTTTTTATTAAACAAGTATAACACAATGTCTATGATGAGATGTTAAAATAGAGGTAAAGACAAAATTATAGACGATTTTATTTAATATAAGGCAAAATTTTTAAAGAAAATTGTACATTTTTAATATATTGATATAGCTTCAATAAAGTAGTTAAATAATATAATGTCTTTTTAGACAGATTTGTATATTAAAAATTAGTATTAACCAGCCAAGCTACTTATAAGAGATAAGAGGCGAAGGCACAAAACCAAAAGGAGAACCAAAAAATGGGAAAAAAATTCTCAAAGAAGAACAAAGACGGTCTGTGGACTGTCCAGTTCAGCGAGATAATCGCGACCCTCCAGGTTTTGGAGAAAAATGGTTTTACCGTTGAGATGATGAAGCAACTCCGCGGAAAAGGCGGTAACGAAAAAGCCAAAAAAATCGTCGCGCTTTTCTTGGAAGCAGTAGCCATTAACGCCAACTACGACGACCTGAAAAAATCCTGGCAGGATTTTTACGTCAAATATTTCCACATAGCTATTGATCTCTCGGCCGTAAAAATCCCCACGCCGAAACCCGGCTTCAAACGTTTGCTCATTGTTGTCCCAGGAATCTCGCCAAACAGCGTCGTCGCCGTCCAGCGCAATTATTTTAAAACCTGGGTATATACTAATGATCTGGATGCAGCGATTATCCATAATGATCGCGATGCCAGTAATGGCGCGTATGCCATTTGGGTACGTGATACTGTTGAGCCTGATCAGAAATATCGTAACCGATCAGCTAACTGGGCAAAGGACAATAACGTCTCCGGTGAAACATTACTTGAACGCCTGATTCACGGCTTTAAATATTGGGATGAAAATAAAGATAAAAAAAACAAGCATCTCGATGTTAACGGAAATACTTTGTGTACCGGTTCGCGCGGTTTCGACGGCGGAGTGCCTCGCGTCTACTTCGTTTCCGGCGATGTTAGGGTCTGCGTCTATTGGTGCCGTCTCGCTGATGCCAGTGGCCGCATCGGTCTTCGTGAGACAGTTTCTTGCGAGTCCTAAAGCTTGTTACTTGAAACTTATATCCTTTTGAACCTGTTTACGGACAGGTTCTTTTTTTGTAAAAAAGCCTTTTTGACAAAACCCCTCTCCTAAACTAAGATTAAGAGTGTAAAATTAGGGTTAAATTTATGAAATATGACCACTTAAAACAACAAGATCCGGCCGTTTGGCAAATAATAGAGAAAGAAGAAAGACGGCAAAATGAAGAACTGGAACTTGTCGCTTCGGAAAATTATGTTTCTCCGGCGGTACTTGAAGCTATGGCTACGGTTTTGACGAATAAATATAGCGAAGGCTACAGCGGCAAGCGCTATTATGGCGGCAATTATAATATTGACGAGATTGAAACTTTGGCGATTGAGCGCGCTAAGAAATTATTTGACGCTGAACATGTTAACGTCCAACCCTTGTCCGGCTCTCCCGCTAACGCCGCGGTCTATATGGCCTTTCTAAATCCGGGTGATAAAGTTCTGGGGTTAAAATTGGATCATGGCGGCCATTTATCGCACGGCCACAGTGTTAATTTTTCCGGTCGCTTATATAACTTTGTCCAATACGGCTGCAACCCGGAAACAGGCGTGATTGATATGGATGAAGTCCGAGAAATTGCTTTACGCGAAAAGCCGAAAATGATTGTCGCCGGTTTTTCCGCTTATTCGCGGGAAATTGATTGGCAGAAATTTAAAGATATCGCTGATGAAATCGGCGCAATAACTTTTGCTGATATTGCGCATATCGCCGGATTAATTGCCGCCAAACAATTAAAAAATCCCGTGCCGATTTTTGATGTGGTTTCTACCACTACTCATAAAACTTTACGCGGACCGAGAGGAGCCATCATCATGTGTAAAGAGAAATACGCCAAACAGGTTAATAGCGCAGTTTTTCCGGGTATGCAGGGCGGACCGCATGACCATATTACGGCCGCTAAAGCGGTTGCTTTCGGCGAAGCGCTAAAACCGGAATTTATTGAATATTCAAAACAAGTGATTAAAAATGCCCAAGCGATGGCAGCTGAGTTTATTAATCGCGGTTATCGTATTATTTCCGGCGGCACTGATAACCATTTAATGGTTATTGATTTAAATAATAAAGGCCTGGTCGGCAAAGAAGCGGAAAAAATATTAGAGAAAATTGGCGTTTCGGTTTCACGTTCCACTATTCCGAATGATCCGAACCCGCCCATGAATCCGTCAGGCATTAGGATCGGTACGCCGGCCGTGACAACGCGCGGCCTAAAAGAAGGAGAAATGCAATTAATCGCCCAGTATATAGATGAGGCTTTGCAAAATAAAGACAGTGAAGAAAAATTAACCGCGTTAAAAATGAAAGTAAAAGAATTATGTGAAAAATTTCCGATTCCGACTAAATAATTAGCAGATAAATTAACTATGGTAAAAAAAATAGACGGCCGCGCAATCGCCGAGAAAGTCAAAGATCAAATTGCGGAACAAATATATAAATTTAATGGACCAAGACCTAACTTGGCCATTATTTTAGTGGGCGAGCGCGAAGATTCTAAATTATATGTGTCTCTTAAGCAAAGAGAAGCGGTTAAGGTCGGGGTTGATACGCACCTATATGCGCTCGACGCAGATACGAGTGAAGAAAAAATATTAGAAACTATTAATTTTTTAAATCAAGATAAATTAATCGACGGCATCTTAATCCAATTGCCCCTGCCACCCCAATTTGATACGGATAAAATTATTAATGCGCTTGATCCCGGTAAAGACGTTGATGGTTTCCACCCCAATCATCCGCATTATGTTATGTCGCCCGTGCTCGCCTCAATTCTCGCTTGTTTAGAAGAAATTAAATTTGATTTTAAAAACAAAACCGCTTGTGTTCTTCATAATTCGGACATTTTTGGGCTGAGCGTAAAAAAACTTTTGGAAGATAAGGGCGTGAAAGTAATTTTAAAAGAAGAACCAGAACAAGCCGACCTATTAATAACCGCTTTGGGTAAGCCGCATTTTATCAAAAAAGAAATGATAAAAGATGGCGCGGTGATAATTGATATTGGAATTACTAAAGTTGAGGGAAAAGTTTTAGGCGACGTTGATTATGAAGACATCAAAGAAAAAGCTTCTTATATTACTCCAGTTCCGGGAGGAATCGGACCCATGACTATAGCTTTTTTATTTAAGAACGCCTTAGAGATTTTTAAAGTTAAAAAATAAAAAAACCACCCAGACGAGCGGGCGGTTAAGTGGAGTGATTAGTGTTAATTGTTTTTATCCTCTTCACCGAGACAAGGATCATGAAATATTTTATAGATCCGGTTGTTTTTGTGGAAGAGGGCGAGAAACGCCACTATATCCGAGTAAATTGCAATTATAATGGCCGCATAACTGCCAATGCTTTTTGGCTCGTTTATAAGCACTAAGATGGCGGCGGCAGTCAGAACTGCTAATAAAAGAACAAGCAACGCTTCCTGGAAAATTCTCATTTTTTTCATTGTTTTCAGGTTTTAGGTTTCAAATTACTATACCACATTTATAAATATAAGTCAATGTTAGCGAAAAAGAAGGAACAATTAAAAGAGCTTCTCAAGATTCATTTTGGTTATGGGTCTTTTCGCCCTGGGCAAGAGAGAGCGATTGATAATATTTTGCAGCATAAAAATACTGTAGTGGTTCTGCCGACCGGCGGCGGCAAGTCTTTGATTTTTCAATTGCCTGCTTTAATTCTAGAAGGCGCGACTATTGTAATTTCGCCTTTGATTGCTTTAATGAAGGATCAGGTTGATTCTCTGGAGAGGGTTGGCATCCCGGCTACATTTATTAACTCTTCAATTTCACTGGCTGAAACTGAAAAGCGGTTGGCTAAAATAAGAAAAGGATATTATAAGATTGTTTATATAGCTCCGGAACGCTTCTATAATAGAATTTTTATTCAAGAGCTAAAAAATATAAAAGTGTCTTTATTCGCGATTGACGAGGCACATTGCATCAGCCAATGGGGACATGATTTCAGGCCGAGCTACTTAAGATTAAAAGAGGCGATTAAATTTGTTGGTTCGCCCGTCGTGGTTGCTTTAACCGCCACCGCAACCCCCGAAGTGCGCGATGACATCGTAAGACAGCTGGCGCTCGAAGATCCAGAAATAGTTATCACCGGCTTTGCGCGGCCCAACTTACAATTCGCGGTTATGCCCGCAGCTAACGGTCAAAAAATTGAGAGCATCTTAAATCTGCTTACAACCAATTCCGAGCTCGGCTCCGGGATAATTTATGTTGGCACGCGCGCGCGGGCAGATGAAATCGTCGAGGTTTTAATTGATAATGATATTAAAGCGGTCAGCTACCACGCCGGCATGGATGCTGAAAGCCGAGATTGGGTACAGAACAAGTTTATGAGCGGCGAAGCGCAGGTCGTGGTCGCGACCAATGCCTTCGGCTTGGGAATAGATAAAAAAGACATTCGTTTTGTTATCCACCATGATTTGCCCGGCACTATTGAAGCCTATTATCAAGAAGCGGGCCGCGCCGGACGAGACGGCCAGCCAAGCTTCTGCCTGCTCTTTTATAATTCGCAGGATCGCTATTTAAGGGAATTTTTTATAAAGGGTGATAATCCGGATCCGAATATAATTATTGAGATTTATGATTTCTTATTGCGCCGCGCCGGCCTAGAAGTCGAGACTTCGGCTTCAATTCTTATTACTTACGCCGAAATTGCACAGAGCCTTTCCGACTCTATTCCGGAAATGGCAATCGGTACGGCTCTAAAGATTCTGGAAAAAGAGGGCTACATTTCCCGCCCCAATGAAAAAAATTCCAACTCTTTTTTAAAGACAAAAAAAGATTGGTCCGAAGTAGCCGCCTCAATCGGCAAGAGGGCGAAAAGCCAGGCGGAGGTAGTCGAAAAATTAGGAGAAAAGTACCACCATGATTTAGAAAAGGGATGGGAGTTTAATCCGGAAGAGGTCTCAATTGTCTTAAAAATCAAGAAAGATTCTCTGTTGCGGGCAATAAAGAAATTAGCGGAAAAGGATCTGGTTGAATACCGGCCGCCTTTCCGGGGGACAGAAATAAAAATATTGAAAATAATCGAACCCGAAGATCTTAATTTAGATTTTAAAGCGCTAAAAGCAAAAGCGAATCGCGCTTACGAAAAATTAAATGAGATGGAAAACTATGTTTACCATCTCGGCTGCCGCCAGGCCTATATTTTGAATTACTTCGGCGATAGCAAGGCGCAAGCTTGCGGAAAGTGCGATAGTTGCCTAAAAGTTAATAAGGTTAAAGCCCGGGGCGGAGAAGATTACAGTCAAAAAGAATACCTCAGTTATTAATATGGACAAAAAAACAGCCCAAGAATTATTAGATTTAGTTAAACGTAATTACCAAGAAATCGCGGCCGATTTTGACGCTACCCGCAAAAAAGAAATTTGGCCGAAAATGCGTGAATTAGCTGAAATTGTAGGCGAACGCGCTAGCGTTTTGGATGTGGGCTGCGGGAACGGGAGGTTGCTTGAAGCTTTTTCTAATAAAACGATAAAATATCTTGGTCTTGATAATAGTCCCGCTTTAGTGGCCTTAGCCAAAAGCAATTATCCTGATAAAGAATTTAGAGTGTTGGACATTCTCGATTTAAAATTAATCCCGGAGAACAATTTTGATTACATTTTTTGTTTAGCTGTTTTGCAACACATTCCCAGTCAAGAAATGCGCCTCAAGTCTTTAAAGCAGATGGCGGCCAAGCTGTCTCCCCGAGGAAAGCTGATAATCAGCGTGTGGAATTTGTGGAAAAATAAGAAGTATCAGCCCTTGCTTTTAAAAAATTATTGGCTTAAAATCACAGGAAGAAATGAACTGGATTATAACGATTTAATGTTTCCCTGGAGAAATAGTGCCGGGCAGAAAACAAGCCAGCGCTATTACCACGCCTTTACCAAAAGAGAATTAGAGAAGCTTATAAAATCAGCCGGCCTAAAAGTCCAGCAAGGCACAAGAGACAAGCACAATTTTTGGTACGTTCTGGAGAAATAATTTCATAATATTTAAATAAATATAACTGCTCATTTAAAAACTGCAAAGCATGGATGAAAAAATCGATCTCCTCACACCCGAAGTAAGGGCTAAGCTTGAGGAAGTGATCCGTGAAGGGATTCTAACTAACGAAAAGCTGAGCTCCATCCTAAATTCTTTGGTTAAAAAGTACGACCACAAGAAGAAGAAAGTTTCTCGCCAGCAAAATGGCGTTAAGGCCGTTCCGGCTTATCGTTTAAAAAGCTCCGAATTAATCTCCGCCGGCCAGAGTTTGGAAATTTGGAAAAACTTAGCCGTCTCCGAGAAGAAGCTAGAAACTTGTGCGCCCGAGAGTCGAAGTTCAATCTTTAATGATCCCCAGTTTAATTTCAAAAAGGCTGTTCTTAATGGGCTGTCAATTAAAGAAATGGCGGAAAGATTTCCCGAACAGCGCTGGGGGCATCTTAAAGAGATGACCAAGAAGAACACTCCTGGGCGTTATCTAGTGAGCTACGAAAATCCGCTGGTGAATTTGAGCCTGGAAGGAGAGAAGACTCTGCATCCGGAAGAGTGCTTCCGGCTGGACTTCAATTTGACTGTTGAACTTCTTCTCGGCCTCTCCCACCTCGGGATTTTTGTCCCTAAATTGTATTACCGTACCACCCACACGACCGGCCGGTTCAATAATCAGGAAGAAATTTGTGTCGGCCTGGAAAATGGGAAACTTAATTTTTTGACCGAAAATAAAGTCAGAAAAATGGCTAAAATGGGCATTATTCTAGTGAAGAGCGAAAATTGGTCGAAAGATGATTAGACAAAAATATGGATATTGAGCTGGTTGCTAAAATCAGCTCTTTTTATTAATTCTTTTTACTAGTAAAGAGCGATTTTTTAAATTTCTTTACACCCCTAGGGGGTGTATGATATTATAGAAATAATATGAAGACAACCGAACAGAGAATTAATAATATAATCGGGCAGCTAGAAGGAGCCAAAAAAATGCTAAACAAGAAAGAAAATGACTGCTTCGCCCTGATTATCCAGCTAAAGGCGATTAAATCCGCCATGGCGTCTTTAATGGAAACTATAATCGCCAAAGAATTTGATCATTGTCTTCTTGGCAAAAAGATAAAAGACAAGGAAAAAATTACAAAATTTTTTAACGAAATAATAAAAAAATAAAAAATAAAAAATAAATTTATGGCAAAAGCGCAAGAAGTAACAAAAGATAATTTTTCTTCGGAAGTTTTAAACAGCGATCTGCCGGTTTTGGTGGATTTTTGGGCGACCTGGTGCATGCCCTGCAAAATGATGGCGCCGGTATTAGACGAATTGGCCGAAGAAATGGCCGGCAAGGTTAAGATTGCAAAAGTTAATACCGAAGACGGACCGAACCAGGACTTGGCGATGGAATATCAAATCCAAAGCATTCCTAATATGAAGTTATTTAAAGGCGGGAAGATAATCGGCGAATTTATCGGATTAAGGAACAAGGAAACGCTTAAAGGAGAGATTGAATCGTTAATAAAATAAAATTCTATGAGCATTTTTTCAGATAATTATAATCGGTTGAAAGAGATCCAGACAATTGAAGGAATTAGCGATAAAGATATGGCTGCTTTGTTTGAACCAGTCCAGGTCAAATACGCCGAACTTGATGTTAGTGGTAAAAAATATCCGGCCTGGAGAATATTATATAGCCGAGCAATCGGTCCCGGCAAAGGAGGAATTAGATTCCATCCAGACGTTAGCGAAGACGAGGTTAAATCTTTAGCCTTCTGGATGGCTTTAAAAAACTCTTTGGCCGATATTCCTTACGGCGGCGCCAAAGGAGGGGTAAAATTCGATCCGAAGGCGGCTGACAAGAAAGAATTGGAAGAAGTAAGCCGCAAATATATTGATAGTTTTTATGAAGTTCTTGGACAAGATAAAGATATTCCGGCTCCTGATGTTTATACTAATGGGCGGGTTATGTCTTGGATGCTTGATGAATATGAAAAAAAAGTCGGGCATCATGAACCGGGGATGATTACCGGCAAGCCCGTTGAATTGGGTGGTATTGTGCTGCGCGGCGACGCGACTGCTCAGGGAGGCTATATCGTGACTAAGGAACTATCAGCTAAGCTGATTAATAAAAAAGAAATCAAAGTCGTTATCCAGGGGTTTGGCAACGCAGGGTTGTTCATGGCCGAGAAATTATACAAGGATGGCTATAAAATAATCGCGGTTTCCGACAGTAAGGGGGGCATTTATGATGAGGCGGGTTTGAACATTTCTGAATTAGCGGCGTTTAAAAATAGCGGCCAAGCTGTCGGCGAGTGGAAAGACGGGAAAACAGTTACTAACGCCGAACTTCTTGAATTGCCAACCGATATATTGATTTTAGCGGCCCTGGAAAACCAAATTACTAAAGATAATGCTGAAAATATAAAAGCGGAATATATTGTGGAACTGGCGAACGGTCCGATTACATATGATGCGGATAATATTTTAGCGAAGAATAAAAAGCTTGTCGTGCCTGATATTCTCGCTAACTCCGGCGGCGTGATTGTTAGTTATTTTGAATGGGCGCAAAATCGCACCGGCCAAATATTGGATGAAGAATATCTCCGCGGCTTGCTAGAGAAAAAGATGAGAGTTAATTATGCGCATGTCTATGATAAATATGAAGAAAAAAGCGGGGCGATTACTCTGCGCCAAGCTGCTTATATAATTGCTGTTAAAAGAATTCTGGCGGCGGAAAAGTATCGAGGAAGAATTTGAAAGAGAAATTAAAAGGCAAACAAAAATAAAAAAGGCGGGTCGTTAGACCCACCTTTTTGTCTAATATTGGGTACGTTTTGATTATTGGCAGTCAGCCGCAGCGGTGCCGGCCGCAGCGGCGCCAGAGCCGAAGCCGGCTGATGGCGCGGCGCTAGAAAGGGAAGCAGAACATTCCTTGGGAGGGTTATTAAAAGCGCTGCAGATGGTCTTTAGCAAAGATGCGCTGTCGCGGCCGCTCTGGATGTCTTGGCCGTTGATAATTAAAGTTGGGGACCCGCCGACAGAATATTTGTCATTATCGGATTTATTAACATTGAATCCGGGGAAACTACCCTGATAGCCGACTTTATTGGTGTAGTTAGCCATTATTTGGAATTGATTATCGGTTTTTGTTATACATTTTTTAACGGTGTTCTTATTAACACCGGCTTTGTCTAAGCAAGTATCGGATTGGCTATTTTCTAAAAAGCATTTAAGATAGGCGTTTAATTTTGTCGGCTGCTCTTTCTGGATGCAATATTGCAATAAGTTTTCTGTTAATTCTTTTTCTCCATGCATCGCGTAGCTGCAGAATTTTAATTGGAAATCGATTTTATTGCCTAAAGTTTCTAAGACCGGCAATATTCCTTTTTCAATTTGCGTGCCATAAGGGCAATAACTCATAACGAACAATTCAACAGTCGGTTTGTCGCTTTTTTTAGTGACAACTGTTGAGGGGGTGGTGTTTGCCTGGGCGCTGGTATCAGTTTCGGTTTTGGCGGCATTAATTTCTTCAATGTTTAAAGCTTGAGGAAAGAATAATCTGCCGTCTTTAGTTAAATAAGACTCAACTACGTCGCTAGTGATGTCTACCTTTACTTTGTAGAGGCCGTATTCGGTAGTAACCTCTTTGATTGTTGCCTTGCTGCCGCTTTGCATTAGAAATTTGTTTATAAATTCTTCAGCTTTGATTTTAGCGGCGTCGGCACTGATAGTTTTTCCTGGCTTCAGGACAGTTTTTTTATCATCGCTCTTGCGAAGAGACGAAGACGTAATCAAGCCCAAAACAATTAAAACGACCGCGATAATAAGCAGCGTGGTCCAAGTCTTTTTTTGTTTTAAAATAGAAGGGATTTTCTTCATATTTTTTTGTTTTATTATTATCTTTTTTTATTAACTTTCTTTATTATAATAGAAATTACTGCTGTCGTCAAAGCTGTTTCAAGGTTTTCAAAAAATCGTCAAGAGCTTTCGGCGCACCAAGCGAAAAGTTTTTAGTTTCACCATTTTTGTCCTTGAAACTTAGCTTATTAGCGAATAAAAATATTCTCTCAAGGCCCAATTTTTTATTTTGGACTTTGGATTTTTTATTGAAATAAAGATTGTCGCCGACCAGCGGATGGCCAAGGGCGAAAAAATGAACTCGGATTTGGTGGGTCCGCCCAGTTTTTATGCTTACTTGGAGCAAAGTGTAGTTGAAAAATTTTTTAAGAACAGTATACTCGGTTATCGCTTCGCGCGCTTTAAAAAAACCATCAAGATTTCCGCGATCGCGTTCTTTCGGCCGCCGCCGACTTAATAGATTTGCAGTATTTAAAGGCAAAGCCGCCATTTTATATCCTTCGCTGGATCTTTTGATGGGGAAATTTATGGTGCCAAAATTATTTAACATTTTTCCGTGGACCAGGGCGGTATATTCCTTATTAACATCACGATCCTTGAATTGTTTCTTCAAACTCAAAAATGTTTTATTATTCTTCGCTATAACCATCAGCCCGCTGACTTCCTTATCAAGGCGGTGGACTAGGCCGGGTCTGATCGGATCATCGCCGACAGTTTCGATGCCAGGGTAGCGCTCAATTAAAAAATCGGCTAAAGTGGCGCTTTTGATATTACCACCACCATGGACGGCTAAACCGGCCGGCTTATTAATAACAAGATAGTCTTTATTTTCAAAAATTATTTCCGGAAAATTATTTTTTATTGCGTCTGTATTCATATTAATATTTAGAAGTTGATTCCTGGATCATAGGTTTGGCCGCCGCCCTTGGTCTGTTTTTTGAAAATTGACTTTACATCCTCGGGGCTGATTCCTCCCAGGAAAAATAAAGCCAAAAAGTATATAAGGCTAGCGAGAACTATCACAAGCAATAGGTTCCAAAGAGTTTCTTGGTAGTTAATCGGGAAGAAATAGATGAAGGCGCCCATAATGGCGCCCGCGAGCAAGGCCTTTAAGAGGGTTACAAGTCGGGGCAAGAAGCGGCTATATTTAAAGATACAATAAGCCGAGAAAACGGCAATTAGTACTTCGCTGTAGATAGTAACGCTGGCCGCACCGATATAAGAATATCGTGGAATCAGGTACAGATAAGCAACTAGAGAGCTTATGCTAGTAAAGACGTAAAAGCCGATCATTTTCTTCTGCTTGTCGATAGCAATAACAGCATGAGAAAACATCGTTCCCAGGAAAATCGCGGCGACGGCAAAGATAAGAATCTTTAAGATGCCGCCCGCCATAACAAAATCGTTGCCGGCCACAAAAAACATAACCGGTTTTCCTAAAAATTGCGCCCCGATTACTAGCGGGATGGCGATAATCGCCATAACGTCAAAAGATTTTTGTAATACTTTTTTAAAATAGCTTTTATTATTTTCCAGCCAAGCGGCCGTAAGGATAGGCAAAATCAAACCGGCGAACATAAAAGGCAGCGTTGTTAAGACATCTATTATCTTATAAGCCGCCCCATAAAGACCGACCACCTCCGGCCCGCGGAATAATGACAGGATTAAAGTATCGGCGCGCAGGTAGATTAAGTTCAAAACAATAGTAATGGCCAGCGGCCAAGAACGACTAATAATTTTTTTCCATAAAGACAAATCAAACTCAAGTTTTACAGTAGCGAATTTCAGAGCCAGAAGATAGTGCAAGAGAAAGCTGGCTCCGCTTGAAGCGATAGTGGTTATTAAAATACCATTTAAGCCGCCGCCCAATTTCTTGGTCAAAATAATGCCGAGAATTAAAACGACCCGGCTTATGACCTCGGCCAGGGCAGAACGGTCCATGCTTAATTTTTTTTGAAAGAGACCGACCAGTACTTGATTGAGAGCTGGAAAAATAAAAGAAACAGCGGCGATAAGAACACCAACCTTTACCGCGGCGCCATAAGGAAAGAAAACCACGGTGATCGGAGCTAAGCCGAGAAATAACAGGGCGGAAACCAAACGAAGACTGAAAAGATTATTGAGAATTTTATTTTCCTCGCTTTTTTGGCCGCTAATCATCTGCACGGTAACCAGCGTCAGGCCGAGATCGGCGATAACAGCAAAAAAAGTGAGAAACGTGATAATGGTTGTATATTCTCCGAAGCCGGCCTGTCCCAGGCAGCGGGTAATAAGGGCAAGCGAAAAAAGACCGAGAACGGTCGAAACTATCTTGCCGGCGGTCTGAATTAGAGTATTATGGGCGATTTTTTTAGCTAAGCTCATTTCTTGTGTATTTAGGGTTAATTTTATATAATAAAGATAGAGCTTCGCCCCAACAAAAACAAGGGCTAAGCCGTAACTCAATTATACCATACTTATGATAATCACTAAAAAACATGTTTTGTCGCTTGCTCTTTTAACAATTTTCGGCTTTATCCAGCTGGCCATATTTTCTTCGCTCGCGCAGCCGGCCTCTGCTCAAACAAACAACTCATTATTCGATAACCAGATTGGCGTTAATGAGATTAGCCAAGTTTATGGAAATAAAAAAACCGACGTGAGAGTTATCGTCGCCAAACTAATTGTTGTTGTTCTTGGATTTTTAGCCGCGATTTTCTTGGCGTTAACCGTTTACGCGGGCTTCCGTTATATGACAGCGGCCGGCAACGAGGACCAAGTAAAGAAGGCTATCGCGCAAATTCGCGATTCGGTTATCGGGCTGCTTATCGTGCTAGCTTCTTGGGCCCTGACCTATTTTATATTGAGAGTCTTAAGCCGAGCTGTTAATAATCAGGTCATGATTTTTTAGAAACCTGATTGGCGACCAGACGATTTTGACAAAACCATGAAATATGCTATTATGATAATAGAAAGCTAGTTGTTTATAACAATTAGCTTTTTGTCTTAAAAACTAACTTCGCTCTTAATGGAGCGACATTATCGATAAATATATGTCAGAAATAAGTACAGCGATTAAGCAGCTATGCGAGGAAAAAAATCTCGACTATAAATCAGTGATTGCCGCGATCGAACTCGCTCTTGCCGCCGCCTATCGCAAAGATTATGGCGAGCGCAATCAAAATATAAGAGTAAAGTTTGATCCCAATACCGGAAACTCTGAAATTTTTGATGTTAAAACAGTCGTGGAAAATCTACCGGAGCAGGAAGAAGCGGAAATGCTTCAAAATCTTTATAATCCCAGCCCCAAAGAAGTAAAGAAGGAGGAATCGCGTGCCGGTTTTTATGTTCCCGAGGAAGAGATAATTGAAGAAGGAAAAAAGAAATTTAACCCGAAAACGGATATTCAGATAAAAGAGGCAATGATTTTAAAACATGAAGCCAAAATAGGGGATGAAATCATTACCGATCTGCCGATTCCCGAAAGCTACGGACGCATGGCCGCGCAAACCGCCAAACAGGTTATTATCCAGAAGCTGCGAGAGATGGAGAGAGATATGGTTTTTGGCGAATTCAAAGGTAAGGAAAAAGAAGTTGTTTCCGGAGTTGTCCAGCGCCGCGAAGGCCGTTTTGTCTTCGTTGATTTGGGCAAAGCCATCGGCCTCTTGCCGGCAGAGGAACAGATATTTAATGAACGCTATAATCCTAATGATCGCTTGAAAGTCTATATTAAGGAGGTGCGCGAAGGGCACAAAGGGCCGGAAATAATCTTGTCGCGCCGCAGCGAAGAAATTTTAAAGAAAGTTTTTTATTTGGAAATACCGGAAATCGCCAACGGCTTGGTGGAAATAAAAGAGGTTGCCCGTGAAGCCGGCTCCCGTTCCAAGGTCGCCATCGCTACCGAGGCGGAAAATGTTGATCCTGTCGGTTCTTGCGTCGGCCAGCGCGGCAGCCGCATCCAAACCATTATCAGCGAATTAGGCGGAGAAAAAATCGATATTATAGAATATAATGAAGACCCCGCTAAATTTATTGCCAATGCGCTTGCTCCCGCTAAAGTTGTTTCAATTGAGCTAGAAGAATCGGAACATAAGGCGATTGTTAAGGTTGCTTCCGACAAACTTTCTTTGGCTATTGGCAAGAACGGACAAAACGTTCGTCTGGCTGCTCGGCTGACTGGTTGGAAGATAGATATTATCGAAGCAACGGAAGATGGCGAGAAAAAGATTTTAGCTAGCGACGGCGAAAGCATGGAGATACTTGATGAAAATCAGGCTATAGAAGAAACAAAAATGAACGATGAAGTTATCGACGAGGAATCGAAAGAGAATGACTTAACGGATGAACCGAAAAAAGAGGAAAAGAAAACTAAAAAAATTAAAAAAACTAAAAAAGAATAAATAACAACATTATGATGATGACTCTATTCATTCTCGGAAGCGCATTGGTCGCTATTTTATATGGCGGCATTGTAATCGCTTCAATTTTACGCATGCCGGATGGTAACGACAAGATGAAAGAAATCGCTAAGGCGATTCAGGCCGGAGCTAAGGCCTTCTTAAATCGTCAGTATAAATCCGTGGCGATGGTTGCCATCGTCTTATTCTTAATCATCGGATTTATTCCAGAATTGGGCTGGAAGACAGCCCTGGCCTTTATTATCGGAGCCATTTTTTCCGCCTTGACCGGGTATATTGGAATGTTTGTCAGCGTTCGCGCCAATGTTCGGACGACTGAAGCGGCTCGCGGCGGCTTGGCTAAAGCTCTGAATGTCGCGGTTAAAGGTGGCAGCGTTACTGGCATGTTAGTTGTCGGCCTTGCCCTAATCGGTACGGCTAGTTTTTATTTTTTAACTTATGATTTGCACGCCTTGATAGGTTTTGCTTTCGGCGGATCGCTTATATCAATTTTTGCCCGCTTAGGCGGCGGCATATATACTAAAGCAGCGGATGTGGGAGCGGATTTGGTCGGCAAAGTCGAGGCCAGTATTCCTGAAGACGATCCTCGTAATCCGGCGGTTATCGCTGATAATGTCGGCGATAATGTCGGCGATTGCGCCGGTATGGCCGCTGATTTATTTGAGACTTACGCGGTTACTTTAATTGCCGCCATGGTTTTAGGATCTCTCACGTTTATCGGCCAGGATAAAATTATTTTATTCCCGCTGGTCTTAGGAGCAGTTTCAATTTTAGTTTCCATTATTGGTATTTTCTTTATCCGCTTGGGTAAAAAGAAAAATATCATGAGAGCGCTATATAAAGGGTTGATTGCGGCCGGCGTTTTAGCGGCTATCGCTTTTTATCCGATTACTAAGTATATGATTGTCGGCGGCTTAAGCCTGAAAATTTATTTCGCCAGCTTAATCGGCTTGCTGGTCACCGGCTTATTAGTTGTTATTACTGAATACTATACTTCAACCGCATTTAGTCCGGTTAAAGGAATCGCGGAAGCTTCGCGCACCGGCCATGGGACTAATGTCATTGCCGGCTTGGCGGTTTCGATGAAATCTACGGCGCTGCCAATTTTAGTTATTTGTTTAGCAATTATCGGAGCCTTTTCTTTGGCCGGTTTATACGGTGTGGCGATTGCCGCTATGGCCATGTTATCAATGGCGGGTATTATTGTTACCATTGATGCTTACGGCCCGATTACTGATAATGCCGGCGGCATTGCGGAAATGGCGGAACTCGGCGACGATGTCCGCAACATTACCGATCCTTTAGATGCGGTCGGCAACACGACTAAAGCGGTCACTAAGGGTTATGCTATCGGTTCAGCTGCTTTGGCGGCTTTAGTCCTCTTTGCTGATTTTACTTATAAAATTAAAGCTTCGGGCGGCAGCGCTCAGTTCTTGATTGATAATCCTTATGTTTTAATCGGCTTATTTATTGGCGGTCTGCTTCCGTATTTATTCGGAGCTATGGCCATGAAAGCGGTCGGCCGCGCTGCGGGTGCAGTTGTTGAAGATGTGCGCGCTCAATTCAAAGAAAAGACCGGCATCATGTCCGGCGCAGAAAAACCGGATTATGGACGCACGGTTGATATTGTTACCAAAGCCGCCATCAAGGAAATGATTATTCCTGCCTTGATTCCGGTTGTCGTGCCGATCATCGTTGGTTTTGTTTTTAACATGATTATGCCGGGCAAGGGCCTGGAAGTTTTAGGCGGCTTGCTTGTTGGTTCGATTATAACCGGTATTTTTGTTGCCGTTTCCATGACTTCGGGCGGAGGCGCTTGGGATAATGCGAAGAAATATATTGAAGCGGGTAATTTCGGCGGCAAGGGATCCGATGCTCATAAAGCGGCGGTTACCGGCGATACGGTCGGCGATCCTTATAAGGACACAGCTGGTCCGGCGATTAACCCGATGATTAAAGTTTTAAACATAGTCGCTCTCCTTATCGTCGGTTTATTGCTCTAAAGATAAAAAATTGGAAAAATGATAAGCGGGTTTATGCCCGCTTATACTAACTAAAGAAATATGCAGGTAAATAAAAAAGATTTGGAAAAATCACAAATTGAATTAACGGTTGAACTCAGCCCGGAAGAGTTTGCGCCCTATATTGAAAAAGGCGCTCAGAAAGTTTCCGAAGAAGTTAAAATTGAAGGCTTCCGCAAAGGCAAAGTTCCCTTGGAAATTTTGAAGCAAAAAATTGGCGAGATGACCATTTTAGAAGAAGCGGCGCATATCGCTGTCCATAAAACGATTGATGAAGCGATTAAAAAAAATACGTTGGAGCGCCAGGCAATCGGCCAGCCGCAAGTAAACATTACAAAATTAGCCCCGACCAATCCGTTTGAATATAAAGTTATAGTTTCTCTTCTGCCGACCATCGCCCTCGGAAAATATAAAGATTTGGGTCTTAAGACGGAAGAAGTGAAAATTGATGATAAAGAAGTTGAAAAATCTTTGCGCGATCTGCAAGAAATGCGGGCGCAGGAAATTTTAGTCGACCGCGAGGCTAAAGAGAGCGATAAAGTGACGGTTGACATTAAAATGTTTCTTGACAAGGTGCCGCTTGAAGACGGCAGCCACAAAGAGCTGGCGATAATTTTAGGCAAGAATTATTTTGTTCCCGGATTTGACGCGAAGATAATTGGCGCCAAAGCCGGCGAGGAGAGAAAATTTTCCCTAGCTTATCCCGACAACCATCATCAAAAAAATCTGGCGGGCAAAATGGTTGAATTTACCGTTAACGTGAAAGGTGTTTACGAAAGACAGCAACCAGAATTAAATGATGAATTTGCCGGGTTTTTCCGCTTAAAGAATATGGAAGAACTTCGGACTAATTTAAAAGAGAGCCTGCTTCACGAGAAAAGACATAACGCTGATTTGCGCAACGAATCAGAAATGATCAGTAAAATTATTGATGATACTAAATTCGGCGATTTGCCCGATACGATCGTTGAAAGCGAAAGCCGCAATATGCTTATGGAGCTCGAGCAGAGCGTCACCCGCCAAGGCGGAAAATTTGCCGACTACCTCAACCATATTAAAAAAACCAAAGAGGAATTGATTGTTGAACTGTTGCCCAACGCCGTTAAAAGAGTAAAATCCGCCTTAGTTATTCGAGAGATTGCCATAGTCGAAAAAATTGAAGTCACCCACGAAGACATCCATCATAAGATTGATGAACTAGAGAAGCAATATGCGGGCAATAAGGAAATTGAAAAGATGCTGCATGAAGAAGGCTACCACACTTATCTCAGTAATATTCTAACCAATGAAAAAGTGATCGCAAAACTAAAGGAATGGAATTATGCCTCAACTGGCGACAAACAAAAAAGCTAATTTTGATTATCAGCTTCAGGAAAAATATGAGGCTGGTTTAGTTTTGTTTGGACACGAAGTAAAAGCTGTCCGCGCCGGGCAAGTTAGCCTCAAAGGCAGTTTTATCAGTATTCGGACTAAAAACGGCCGCCCAGAATTATATTTAGTTAACGCGCAAATTTCCCCTTATAAAAATGCCGGTCCGTTGCCAGATTACAACCAAATGCGAGAGCGGAAACTACTTTTAAAAAGTCGCGAAATTAGTCATTTATTGGGCAAAAAACAAACCGAGGGCTTGACACTAATCCCGCTAAAAATATATACTAATCATAGCTTTTTGAAGCTTGAGTTCGCTGTTGCCAAGGGAAAGAAAAAATACGACAAACGAGAGTCGATTAAGAACAGGGAAGTTGACAGGCGCTTAAGGTCATTAACAAAAAGAAGTTAATTAAGAGATAGTTGATTCGGGGATGAAAGGAATCGACAGTCGGATCTTTTTCTGAATATTCAAGACGCGCTTAGCTATCCGCGCTAAACTGGCTAAAAAACATAAATGCCAAAACGGCAAGAGCTTTTACTTGGTTAACTCCGAGTTATGCTCCAGTTATGGCCTAATAAATAAGACTATAACCATCGACGGGCTGCGAGTCTTCATAGCAGTCAATCGGTGTCATTAAACATGAAGATAGATATTAATCGTTCCTGTCGGGTAATATCGAAACAAAGTCAGGATCGCTTCAACCGCTTTTGTTCGATTTTTGATGGTTGGAGTTAAAAAAAATAAATCGATCTATTCTTGTAAACGTATTTAGGAAAACCGATTGGACATGGGTTCAACTCCCATCATCTCCACAGACAGATATTCCAGTCCGCCCCGGCGGATAAAATAGAGCCGCGGTGGCGGAACTGGCAGACGCGCTGGACTTAAAATCCAGTTGTAGCGATACAGTGCGGGTTCGATTCCCGCCCGCGGCACAGAAAAAATAATTGCGGGTATCGTATAGTGGTTATTATGTGAGCTTGCCAAGTTCAAGAGACGGGTTCGATTCCCGTTACCCGCTCCATAAGGGGGATTTATAAATTCATTATCCCCAGTATTTACAAGAGCCTTTCCATTTTGGGAGGGCTTTTGTAATTACGACAAAATTTTAATGAAGTTTGTCAGAGTATTGACAATTATATCCAATAGGATATAATTGGATTGAGATCAATTTAATCGTGTAAATATGGAAATAGTTTATTTTTATGATAAAGAATTAAAAAACTGTCCGGTAAAAGAATATTTAAAACAATATCGAGAAAATCAAGGAGACAAAGAGTCTGTTGTTAAAAGAAAGCAGAAATTACTTGCCAATATAGATGCCAAGATACAGTATGTTAAAGATAATGAAGGCAGGCCAACTCCTCCGATTTCGAAGCCGTTACATGGATATAGTTGTTTTGAAATATTAAATCCCAAGGACGCAATAACCGTTATTAGAATTCTTTATTTTCGATACCAAGAAAAAATAGTGCTTCTTTATGCTTTTGAAAAGCCTTTTAATTATAATACCGATAAAGAGAAAAAGATGGTGGATAAACAAAACAAAATTGGTGAAAGATATTTGAATATTTTTAAATTAGAACCAAAAAATTATGAAAAATATGAATAATAAAAAACTAAACATTGACCCGATGTCAGAGGCCAGAAAAGGTAAATATTTTGAGCAATTTTCGAGAGAAGCAAAAAAAAGAATAAAACTGGGGGTTGAAATATACAATGTCAGGGAAGCTCTGGGCATGAGCCAGCAAAAATTAGCCAAAGAAGCTCAAACAACTCAAAAGGTTATTTCAAAAGTTGAGAATGGAGATGTTAATATTGGTTTTGCTCTGCTTAATAGAATAGCCAGTGCCTTGAATTTTAATTATGAAAATTGGAGTAATATTTTGGATTTTAGCGTCCCTTACATTCTTGGTTTTGTCGGTAGTAAGACAGCAAGCAATACTATTGATAAAGCGAAAGAGAATGTTATGCCTTGTGGGGCCTATAATTTATCTATTAAATAATAAAAATATGAAAAACATTTGGTCAATAATTTGTGAAAAATCATCAGTAGATTCTCAAACCAATCTTCTAAGTTTGTTTAATTGTATCGAAGAAATACAATTAACAATTGATAAGGCTAATATGCCTAAAAGCGATAAATTAGTTATTCCTTTTAACCTCCAATTTATTAGTTTTTGGATTATCGAAGATGATACAAAAGATAACTCAGTTGAAGCAAAAATAAGTCTCATTGATCCTAAGGGAAATATTTTAAATGAATTTCCCGTTACTTTAAAAGCAAAAAAAGGTGAGAAAAGGTTAAGAAATATAACAAATATGCAGGGTATGCAGATAACTGAAGGTGGGAGATACTGTTACAGAATATCGCAAAAAAAGGGCTCTAAGTTTGAGGTTGCCTCTGAAACCCCTTTAGATATTAATTTATCTTATAAAATATTAGATAATACCTCGAATAATAAGTAGTATATTCTTCCTCTTTTGATTAAATGAAATTATTAGGAATATAAATTATTATGAATGATTTATTAAGTATGTTTGAAAAGGTGTATGTAGATTTTAAAAGTATCTACCCAAGACAGAACCCTGGTATTTTTAAAATGTATGATCAGCTTAAAAATAAAGAAAAAATATTACTAGTTGAAAAATATGAATTATTTTGGCATCGAATTATAATTGTAAATAACTTTCTAGAAAGACTAAATGAATGCGCTAAAATCAAACTCGATATTGATCAAAGATTTGGAAAAACTTTATCAAGCGATAGTTATGATTTATGTAAATTTATAATATACCCATTTATTGAGCAAACCTTGTATTCTCTGGTTAAACTTTTTGAAAATCCAGAAAACCCAAAAAAATATGAAGAAGAATATCCAGAATTGTACTATTGTGTGTATTTGAGAAATAGTATGATAGAGCATCCTTCTTTAGAATATCCCTTCACACCTAGTTGCGGAAGTGTGTATTTATCACAGTCGCCATTTGAGTTATCTAAAAAACATTACTCCTCGCTGATTACGGACAAAAATTTTGTTAAAATGGAAGATGAAAAAAAGCGTCAAGAAAACAAAGATTATTTCAAGAATGGTAAAAAAGATTGGATGAAAGATTGTTTCGATAATAAAGAGGCGATGTATAAATTAAAATGTATTAGTTGGACTAATGTTGATTATAATAAGGCAGCAAAAGAATTCCGATGTTTCTATGAGCAAATGATAAAGCCGTTCATAATACCTAAAATTAAAAAAGCAGAATCAGAGAATATCATTATACCTAAAATTAAAAAAGCAGAATCAGAGAATATTATTTAATTTAATTGTTTTAAATTTATAACCAAATTGAAAAAGAAGCTCCTGGCATGACCCCATTTCTTCGGACACGCTTGTCCACATAAATCAACCTTTCGCG
>CAZYNT010000005.1:27311-67481 GCA_964648205.1 uncultured Gammaproteobacteria bacterium | reverse complement strand
AATCCCTAACCGCTTTATATGGAATATTGTGTCCGAATTTCGGGGGTCATGCCATAAAGTATCTTCGGCGGATTTGTGATCAGATTTAAAGTTTATTACTAAAGAATATCCATCTTTAGCTAAAGCGATAGCAATAGCTTTGCCAATGCCCTTGCTTGCTCCCGTCACTAATGCAATTTTCATATTTCGTTTCATTTTATTTGATCAACTAATTATATAATAGCTTAATAATGTATAAATTAAAAGTAAAACTAGTAGTGGGATTAGAACCACAAATCCCCTTTATTCACGGCTCTTTTCACGCATTTGACGCCAACAAAAAAACATGACCTAAATCATGTTTCTTTGTATTTTGGCTAATGTTTAATACCTCGTGTCGGTCTTAAACACCAAAACGTTGTTGGCTCCCGCAGTAATATTCGAACCCGAGTCGGTCTTAAAACACGATTATCATCTGTCGTATTTAATATTAGCCAAAATTACTTAATCATTGGCAATATTTGTTTTCTCAAATACAGCTTCTCGCTTTTTGCCACCCCATTAGTATCAAATTCGATATTCATTTTATTGCTTAATAGTTTAGTCGTTGCGTCACCAATAGCTAAAAAAATATTATGTCCATTCTTTATATCCGCCGCCGTTAAAAATATTCTTTCTAATTTGAACTTATTTTTAAGAGAATTTAATATATTTTTAATCTGATCATGATGTTCCATGATAACTTTAAACATATCAAAGCCTTCTAATTGGGCGATGCCGAGACTGTCGTCAAAATGTTTAAAATCATTTCTGATACATTCTTCCAAATTTTCTTCTATATATCTAGTCTTATATTCAAACATTTCATTAATAATCTCTCTTGGCTCACTTATTCTGGTCTTTAATATTTCCCCTAAAACTGTTATCGCCGTCAAATCTCTGCTGTCTACATTATTCTGTAGGTTCAAAGTGTTAGAAAAAATCGCTCCATATAGTAAAAGCGCTGAATTAAAATCTATATCTTGCCTAACTTCTTGGAATTTTTCAAAAATCAGTGTAGCGGCTGCGCCAAGTAACTCTATTTTTATTTTAGCCTGACAGAAAACTTCTCCAGCATTATTTATTTCTCGATGGTCAATGACTTCTTTAACATCTTGAGGTCGTATAACTTCCGGCATGCCTTTTGTATCACTGGCGTCGACTATAATAAATTTATTAAAACTAATATCTACAGGATTAAACAATAAAACATCACCGATCTTAAACTTATCTAGTAAAAATACAGCCTCATTTTGAGCCTTGCCATAAATTCCAGCCGTGTATTCATTAGTAGAATCAATCTTATTTAACAATTTAGAATACGCATAAGCGCAGGCTACTCCGTCTAAATCGGGATTAATTTTGGGTGTAATTAAAATTTTATTCATATAAATTAATTATAGCATAAAATAACTAATCAGACGTGATTCGGATTAGAACCGCAAACCCCCTTTATTTACGGCTCTTTTCACACATTTGACACCAACAAAAAAACATGACCTAAATCATGTTTCTTTGTTTTTTGGCTAATATTTAATGCCTTGTACCGGTCTTAAACACCAAAACGTTGTTGGCTCGGGGATAGGGATTCGAACCCCAATAAACAGGACCAGAACCTGTTGTCCTACCGTTAGACGATCCCCGAATAATATTTTTATTTTTTAATTAACCTTTTCCCAGTTTTCTACTTCTCCTGAGACAATTTTAAACAAAAAATGGACTTGCGGCCGTTTAATGTTTTTTATCTTGTTATATCTTTCTTTGTCTCTGACCTTCAACTTATTCAACAGGTGCTTGAATTCATAATCAGTCTGGCCGCTATTTACTTTAATCTTTTTGTCAAAAATTTTCAAGTTTCTAATCTTATCCTTTGAAAATTTATATCCCCTTGATTCAGCCTCTAAATACAGGCCAGTTAAATAGCTATTAATATATTCCCGCGGCCTTCCGCTATTTCGGAAACGGATTAATTGCGGATGGTTTTTATATCCTCTCGTCTCGCCGGCCAAAACTTTTTTGGCTAATAAAGCTTCACGCCAAACCGCCAAAAGTCCTTGGCGGTCTAAATATTTAGGATTAATGCTCCAAAGCCGCATTTTTTTGATATTAATCTTCTTTTTTTGGTCTCATCAAGGGGAATAAAGATGTTTCTCTAATCGGTTTATCAACCAAAAAGGCAAACAATCTTTCTCCAAAACCAAAACCGCAGGTTGGCGGCATGCCGTGCTCAAGCATTTCGACAAATTCAAAATCAGGCATCATCGCCTCCTTATCTCCCCGGTCGATTAATTCTTGCTGTTCTTTAAAGCGCTTAGCTTGGTCGATTGGATCGTTTAATTCAGAAAAGCCGTTGCAAAGTTCGCTGCCGGCGATAATAACCTGAAAGCGTTCAGTTAACTCCGTATTATCTGGCTTCGCTTTAGCTAGCGGGCTGACCAGCTTGGGGTGATTAACAAGAAAAACCGGACCGGCAATATTTTTACGACAATATTTCCAAAGAGAATCCATTAGGCGTTCCCGATTATTACCTTCATATTTAACCTTGAGTTCGTCGAGCTTTTTGGCCATTTCTTTTTCTGTCGCCCTCAGAATGTCAACTCCTGTCTGCCTTGAAACTTCAGTAACATAATCTATTCTCGGCCATTCGCCCGCCAAGTCATATTCAAAACCCTTGGTTTTAAATTTTGTTTTACCGAAAACCTTCTGTGCGATTTCTTGATATAATTCTTGGGTTAATTTCATGCCCATTTCATAATCAGCGTAAGCCCAATAAAACTCCATATTAGTGAATTCTTGCAGATGATCGGGGCTCGATCCTTCATTGCGATATACGCGCCCGATTTCAAACACCTTTTCATACCCGGCCGCCATTAATCTTTTTTGCCATAACTCGCCGACGGAAATCCTTAAAAAAACGTCCAGATCGAAATCATCGTGATGGGTTTTAAAGGGATTGGCTTCCGCCCCGCCGGTTGTGACCTCGATTGTGGGCGTTTCTACTTCAAAAAAACCGCGGCTTTTCATGAAATTGCGAGTTACTTCCCAAAATAGAGACTTTTTATAAAATAATTCTCGCAGTTCCGGGTTCAAAAGCAGATCCAAATAACGTTTTCTGAGCTTTTCATCCTCATCTTTAAGTCCATACCAGGAATCAGGAATCGGCCGCAAGGCTTTGGACAATAACTGCCAATCTTTAACCATAACGCTCTTCTCGCCTTTATGGGTTAGAAACGCCGTTCCTTGAATTTGAATAAAATCAGCGATATCAATCAGCTTCAAAAAATTCTTATATGATTCCGCACCAAGATCTTTCTTAGAGAAAGCTAATTGAATAGCGCCGCTAGCATCTTCTAAATTCGCAAAAGCTAAATTGCCGTGCTCCCGCTTTGAACGCAAACGGCCGGCAATATAGAAAGTTTTCTGAGACTCCGACAGGGATTCGAAATCAGATACTACTTTTTTTATTTCAAAATCACGCTTAACTTTAGCGGGGTAAGGATTGATGCCGGCTTTGATAATTTTTTCGAGTTTTTTTATCCGATCAAGGCGCTCGCTCGCGGGAGCGGCCTCATTTTTTTCTTCTTTTTTGTCGGACATAAATAAATGTTTATTCAATTTTTAAAATTTTATATTTAACAAGGCCTTTGGGCGTTTCAACCTCAACCGCATCACCCTTTTTCTTATTTAAAAAAGCTACGCCGAGCGGAGATTCGTTTGAAATCTTCCCGTTTAGCGGATCGGCTTCATTAAAACTGACAATCGTGTATTGCTTTTCTTTATCATTAGATTTAACCGTTACTTTCGAGCCCATCGCAACTTGTTCGTTACTGCCTTCGTTTTTGACAACCGTTACATTCTTTAAAATATTAGTAAGTTCAAGAATGCGCCCCTCATTCAAAGCTTGGGCGTCTTTAGCTTCGCTATATTCGGCGTTTTCACTTAGATCCCCCAGTTCTTTCGCCCTTTCAATCCTTTCCGCGATTTCTTTGCGCCTCGTAGTCGCCAAGAGGTTTAATTCATCCTTGAGTTTGTCATAGCCCTCTTGCGAGATAATTTGTTCGTTCATAATTTTATTTTATTGGTTGATATTATTTGATTTTTAATATACCCCATCTTGGCGAATTAAACAAGCCCCGACAAGCAAAATCCCGATGCCTAGCGGATGGTTTAAATAGGGGGTAAAGAAATTTGTGGCCGCCAGAAAAATCATTCCCGAGCTAAGTCCGAGCAAGAGCCAAGCCTTGTTTTTATATCCATAGATTAGGGCTTTCTTTATTAGCTGAAAAATTATCAACAAATAGGCTAAGAGACCGAATAATCCGATTTTCAACCAGAGATCCAAGTAGCCCCATTCAAAAGCATAAGTCGTGTATTCTCCCGATGGATTTTTTTCTAAAACCCTGGGATCGCGGGAAAAATAAGTAATGGTGGCGCCATAGCCTTGTCCTAAAAACGGCTCTTTCTTTATTTCTTCCATTAAGACCGGCAAAAGCGACCAGCGCGAAGCAAGAGCTGCTTCGTTGCCGTTGCTCACCCGATTAATAAAATCGGCGTTAAATGATCCCGGCGCCGGATAAGGAAAAATTGCTACCAAATAAATCAAAACAAAACCGACCGCAAAACTAGCAAAAAACCAAAGAGCGGCTGATAAAGCCTTGCGCCAAGAATAAAAACGCCAAATAATAAACAAACTGAAGACTACAGCGACCAGCAAGCCGACCCAAAAACTGCGCGAAAAACTGATTAAAACAGCGCTAGAAAATAAGGCAGCCAAAGAAAAATTAATAATATTCTTATATCTTTTCAAACTGATAAACATCGCCAATAAAAAAGCAATGCCGCTGTAAATCTGCCCTTGAATAAATACGCGCGGCCAACCGGATAAGGTCGGCGTCATTTCGCCGACCAAAGTCTTGCGCAGCCAGATATAGATATCGGGAGCGAAACCCAAGTTATGGGTAAAGACAAAAAGAAGAAACAGCGTTTTTAAACTCAACCAAATGGCGCCCGCTAAAAAAATTTCCTGTAAATTTTTCCAAGCGGTTTTTTCTTCTTTTTCTTGCCCGTCCTTCTTAGCATAAACGACTATCGCTGGCATGATTAAAAGCCAATAAAGCCAAGCATTAAAATCACTAAAAATAAGATTAAGGGAGTTTCCTCTGAAATAAGCATTAATTATGCCGATAATTATAAACAGGGCGAAAAGATAAAAATAATTTTTATGCTCAAAATTCTTTAAACTTAGAAGATACGGGCTGCGCCGCCCTTCTTTAATCAGTCGGCTGATAAATTTTGCCGAAAACGCCATGATAATCGCCGCCCAGAGAGCCATGCGAATCGTTAGTTGCAAGCCAGATAGAGGCAGCACGAAAAGATGCCCCATGGAGCCGATGAACAGCTCGGCTAAAACCATTAACAAGCCGTACTCTAATTTGTAGAAGCTGAGCCCTAGGCAAAATAGAACCAACAGGCCAAATAATATTTGATTCAAAACGGGCATCGTTAGGGCTAAAAAAGAAAAAATCTCGATGACAATAAAAATGCCGAGATAAATGAACAAATTACGGATTATTTTTGAGCTTATCATAAATTAGTTATTATAAATAATCGTGTCGCCGGCTTTAAGGCCGTATTTTTCTGAATAACCGCCGTTCAATTCCAGAACTCTATTGGCGGGAGCTGAACTCTTATAGCGATTGACCGGATAATCTCCTTCGGGCTTAAGATTAGCGGCAATATTTATTATTTTTCCATCATCTAAAAAAATAATATCCAGCGGAAAATTCATATTGCGCATCACGAATTCCCTTTCCTGCTTCTCGGGAAATATAAATATCATTCCGCAATCAGCGCAGAGAGACGGCCGGTTGCTCAGGCCTAAATATTGGTCTAAAGCGCTGGAAGATTCCTCGGCTTTAATAACCTGCCCTTTGATTTTAATGGTAGAAAACTGCTTCTCTTTTGCCGTGTTTTTATAAAAAAAACACAAAAAAATTATATTCATCAGGAGCAGCCCGCCTAAAACACCGAGCCAGATTTTATATTTCCTATTCAAGGCCATGTTTTTCTTTAATTATTTTAACAGCATTTTTATATTTTTTGACCGAAGGCAGAAAAGGTAGTAATTTATAGGCCATGGCCGGCAGCCAGGAGCTGATTTTTCCGCCCGGCGTCACGGTAAATAATATCTCCGGCACAAAAATGCCGATATGGCCCTCTTCAAGCATGGTCAGCCACAAATCCCAATCTTGCAGCTTCTTTATGCTTTCATCCCAGCCGCCAGCCGGATAATCACTGCGCCTGATTAAAGACATAGTGTGGATATAAGGCATTTTTTTTAGTTTCTCCGGGTCAAAATCACCTAGTTTAAATAGCTTCTTGCCCCACATGAAGGAAGAATAGGCATAACTTGCGGCCGGGTTGTTTTCTAAATAAGCTAAGAGGGTTTCTAGGGCTTGGGGGCGCAGAATTGCATCTGCATCACAAAAGAATAAATATTCGCCTTTTGCTTCTTGATAACCGCGATTACGGGCGGCCGGAGCTCCAAGATTGGCCTGGTTTAAAAATAAATAATTATAAGGCGTCTCTAGCGACCGCAAATACTTAGCGCATAAATTTTCTACGCCGTCACTTGAACCGTCGTTAACAATAATCACCTCGTAGTCCTGATAACTCTGGCTATTAAGACTTTCTAAGGTTTTAATTAATTTTGCTGCCTGGTTATAAACAGGAATAATTATAGAAATCATAAAAAACTATAAAACTATTTTATAAATTGCCAAATTTTTAAAGCCTGCTTTTCCCAATTAAACTCTTTCAAGGCTCTTTCTTTGCCTTGCTGCCCTAATTTATCGCGTAAAGCCGGATCGCCAGCCAAGCGCATAATAGCCTGTCCGATAGTATCATTTTTCTCCGGATCAACCAGTAACCCAGTTACTTCATCGACAACCGCATCGCGGACCCCCCCAGAATTGCCGGCGATTACCGCTTTCCCGCATAAATTAGCTTCTAAATAAACAATGCCGAAGCCTTCGAAATCTCCAGAAATATCGCGTGAGGGCATGATAAAAATATCGCACAATTTAAGCCAGGCCCATTTTTCAGAATCGGTCAGCTCGCCCAAAAAAATGATTTTTTCATAATCAGAGGCTGGTACTAATTTCTTTAGATATTCTTCACGCGGTCCGGCACCGGCGATAAAATAAACCAGATTACTGCTTTTTTCTTTTGGTATTTGCACCAAAGCTTCAATTGTTCTGTCGACCCCTTTTCTTTTTACAAGCCTCCCCAGGCTTAACAGAACTGTCTTCCCTTCTAGATGATAATTATTTTTGATGTCGCTTAGATCATTGGCGTCCGTATCTGGCACGCCGCCCTCGATTCCGGGATTAAAGACCCCGGTCTTTCCTTCTAATTCCGGAAAAAACTCCAGCAATCTTTCCTGGACATAACTGTTGGCGCAGACAATCTTATCGGCGCGCTTTAAAATTAATTTGCTCAGTATCCGCTTCCTCCCTGTTTTGAGTGCTGAAGCTAAATCCATTCCGTGCAAAAAAATCGTATATTTTATAGGTTTAAAAAAGGAGACAATATAGGCGGCCGTGCCTAAAGGCAAAATATGGCCAACCAATAAATAATCAATCTTACCTTGAGCCAATCTTCTGTTAAGCACGAAAATAGAGCGCCACCAGGGGAAAAGCCCTCTCGCGGCTAAAAGTTCCCCCTGATTATTATTAATAACGACCAATTTCTCTTCAATCGGCCAATATTTAGCAAGATTCCCGTAATAATTGGCGACGCCGCCGTGGAAGGGGGGGTATTCTAAAGTAAATAGCAAAGTTTTCATAAATTAACGCTTAAAGGATTGTAGGACGCTGGCCAAATCTGCTTTTTTGAATCCGCCCAAACTTAATAATAAAGAAAAATAGATAAGAGCTCCGCAAATCGTGGCCACGAAAACATTTAGATAAGTTTTTCCGAAAAAAATTATTAATCCCATGGCCAAGGAAGAAAGCAGGACCTTCAGAAATATCTTCATATTTTTTCCTGACCGATAAACAATGATTTTTCTAACTGATAGCATCCCCAAAACGAACATCAGCGCATTAGTTATCAGAACCGTGAGGCTGGCGCCGGCCGCCTGCCAGTGAGGAATTAAAAATAAATTAAGGATAACGCTGGCGGCGGTCACCACCCCCATATTGAAAGTATTTTTTCTCTGTTTGTCGCAAGCGTTGAGGAGCGAGCCGATGGGAAAATTAACAAAAATAAAAAACAAAGAAATAATGGAAATCTGCAAAGGCAAGAGCGCTCCGCCGTAACCAGCCTTGAATAATAAAACGATTTTATCGGCAAGGACAATCGCTCCGACGATTATGGGTAAGGAGATAATTATCAAATAATTCATGGCTCTTTCAAAAGAAACGGCCAACTGTTCCCGATTATTCTGCCAATAAGAACTCATGGCCGGGTAAAGAGAGGCGGTAAAAGCCATGGGCAAAAACTGCAGAGCAAAAATTATCTTAAAAGCGATCTGATATAAGCCGACCTGTTCGTCTCCGGCCAAAATAGAAAGGAGAACGGAGTCAAGGTAGGTGTATAAGCGCTGGAAAATAGCATAGACGGCGAAAGGCCAGCTGACAATTAAAATTTCTTTAACTAAATATTTATCATAAGCGATTTTAATTCTGATTTTGATTTTCTTCTGTAAAATGATTAAAGAGTAAATAAAATTATAGGAGCTAGCGAGCGCCAGGGCGAACATCGCCGGAACCAGGCCACCGCCCAAAAGCAGGGCGCCATAACCAAAGGTCAAAACAATTAATTGAAAAACTACCGAAGAAATGCTTTCAAACTTTAAATTATGAAAACCCCGCACCACCGCAAAAAAAGTAACCGTAAACGAATCCAAAACCATGCAAATGGAAGAAATATAAACCAAGTTGCGCGTGGTTCCGTCATAACCCAATAAATTTATTAAAATAAAAACCGCTGCTAAAGACAAGAGAGCGAGCGGCACCTTAAGGGCTAAAATATTAGCCAGCCATTTTTGAGAACGATTTTGATCTTTCGCAACTTCCCTGGTTAAGACATTAGCGAAGCCGAGATCAATAAAAATAGCAAAAATTGTGGTAAAAGAAATAGCAAAATAATATTTTCCCAGATTAGCCGGACCGACATAACGAGCCAAAAGCGTAAAGTAGGTAAAAGAGATGATTTTTTGCAAAATCAGAGCCGTTGTTAAATATGAGGTATTTTTAGCAATATTACTTATTTTGGTCATACTTCTTCTCAGGTTTATTATAGCAATTTGTCCAGCTTTAGTGAAGCGGGCTCTTGATTAAATTTAAAAGTTATGATAACATAATACTACCATAATTTAAAGATATTCAATAGTTCAAATTTTATTAAATATCAATAAAATTTTTTTATTTATATGAAGAAAGACACCCACCCAAAATATTACCCGAACTGCAAGGTAACCTGCGTTTGCGGAAATACTTTTACAACCGGCTCGACTGAACCGGAAATTAAGGTTGAACTTTGTTCGGCCTGCCATCCTTTCTATACTGGCAAACAAAAATTAGTCGATACTGCCCGCCGCGTAGAGAAATTTGAAGCGAAAGTCAAGGCTAAGGACAGCGTTAAAAATGTTAAAGGCAAGAAAGTTAAACGTGCGGCCCGCGCTTTAGTCCGCGCCAAAAAAGAAGTGGTTGTTAAAACTAAAGATATCAAGAAAATCGCCCAAGTAAAACTCAACAAAAAATAGCCTCCGGAAAAGCAATCGACTTTAATTTTGTGGCGTTCTCATGCTACAATAATTATAACCGATTGCTTTTTTGTTAGATAAATTTTTTTACAAAATAATATGTACGAGGATATTAAACAAAAATTTCATAGTTTGGAGCAACAATTAATGAATCCTGAATTAATGAAGGACGCCAAACAAATGATCAAAGTTTCCCAAGAACACGCCGGGCTCAAGAAAGCGATTGCTCTAATTTTAGAATTGGAAAAAATTACCGATAATATCAAGCAAAATAATGAAATTTTAAAAAACGAAACCGATAGCGACCTAAAAGCTATGGCTAATGAGGAATTGGCCGATCTGATAGCTAAAGAAGAAAAAATAAAAGAAGAGTTGGAAGAAGAAATTCATCCTTCAAGCCCTAATGATAAAAAGAACGCCATTATTGAAATTCGGGCGGGCGCCGGCGGCGATGAAGCGGCGTTATTTGCCGGCGACCTTTTCCGGATGTATTCTCGATACTGCGAACGCCAGGGCTGGAAACTCAGCTTAATCGACTCGGCCGTAATAGGTATCGGCGGTTTTAAAGAGGTTATTTTTGAAGTTAAGGGCGAAGGAGCCTATGGTTTTCTAAAATTTGAAGCTGGAACCCATCGCGTCCAACGTGTTCCTGAAACCGAAAAACAAGGCCGGGTCCACACTTCAACCGCAACCGTCGTAGTTTTGCCCGAAGCGGAAGAAGTGGATATTGAGATAAAAGCTAATGAAATCAGAATTGATACCTTCTGCTCCAGCGGGCCGGGCGGGCAAAGCGTTAACACAACTTATTCGGCTATCCGCATCCTTCATCTTCCCACCGGCTTAATCGTAAGCTGCCAAGACCAAAAATCACAACACCAAAATAAGGAGAAAGCCTTGCAAGTTCTTCGCTCCCGTCTTTTACAAAAACAAGAAGAAGAGCGCCAAGCGAGCGAATCCAGCGCCCGTAAAACTCAAGTGGGCGACGGCGACCGATCAGATAAAATCAGAACCTATAATGTTCCCCAGGATCGCGTTACCGACCACCGAATAAACACATCTTGGCATAGTATCGACAGGATTATGGACGGAGAAATCGCCGAGATTGTCGGCTCCCTAAAAAAAGCCGACCGAGAAAACAGAAAATAAACCAAAAACAAGCAAACATGTCTTTTTTGCAGATCATAAAAGAGTCCCATCTTCCCCCAAAAGAAGTTGAAATTCTTCTTGCTTTTTTATTAAAAAAAACTCGCGAATACCTGCTGACCCATCCCGAGACAAAAATTTCTCCAAAAAAATACCGGGAATTCAAGAAACTGGAGAAAAAACGCTTGGCCGATTGGTCAATTGCCGTTTTAATAGGCCAAAAAGAATTCTATGGCCTTAATTTTATAGTCGATAAGAACGTCCTAGTCCCCCGCCCGGAAACAGAAATGATTATCGATGAAATCAGCCGGCTTAAAAACGCCAAACCGTTAATCATTGACGTCGGAACCGGCTCAGGTGCCATTATCACTGCTCTGGCTAAAAAGACAAGGCTAAGCGGGGCTAAATTTATCGCTATTGATATTTCGGCTCCAGCCCTAAAAATTGCCAAAAAAAATGCTAAATTTAATGGGGCGAACAAAAAAATTAAATTTTATCGGGGTAATTTACTATTACCAATTTTAAAATCTCTTTCTAATCAAAACTTGGTTATTGCCGCCAATCTACCCTATTTGACCAAAAAACAGATCGCGAGCGCGCCCAGCATTAAACGCGAACCGCGGCTTGCTTTAGACGGCGGGCCAGACGGCTTAAAATATTACCAAGCATTATTTAAACAATTAAAAGGCGTTAAATATAAATCCCTTTTCCTTATTTTAGAAATCGACCCCGGCCAAACAGCTAAAATAAAAAGTTTAGCGGGAAGCTGTTTCCCTGCCTTGTCTTTAGAGACTAAAAAAGATCTAGCCGGCAAAAATCGCTTTGTCCTAATTAAAAAAACAGCCTAGGCTTTTTTCTGTCAATTCAAAAATCCCCGCTTGGTAAGCAGGGATTTTTTATTTCTATTTTTTATTTATTTCTTTCCGCTCTCTTTTTTGGCTTCAGGCGCAGCCGGAGAAGTTGCCCCCGCGGCCGGAGTAGACCCGGCGGCCGGAGCAGCTTCGGCTGGTTTCGGTTCTTCAACTTCAGCCTTTGGTTCAACCACCATGGCAACTACGTCCTCGTGGTGATTATGGACTAATTTAAGGCCCTTAGGCAGAGCTAAATCCGCGATTGTAATTACATCATCGAAAGTATTCAGATTGGAAATGTTAACGTCAATATGGTCGACTAAATCGCTCGGTAAGCACTCAACCTCAACTTCATGCACTTCGCGCATCAACATGCCGCCCAATTCTTTGACCGCTTTTGCCTCGCCCACAAAATGGAGAGGAATTTCCGCATTGATCTTTTCTTTCATATTTACCTGATAAAAATCAACGTGAGTAAAGGTATATTTCAAGACATCGCGTTGTAAATCTTTTACTAGAACTTTAACCGCGCCCGAGCCAAAATCCAAATCAATTAGATTAGACTCGCCGGCGCCGGCGAAAACTTTTTCAAAATCGACTTTTTTTAATTTAAGGCTCTGATTTTCAACACCCTTGCCATATAGAACGGCCGGGATAAAATCAGCCGCCAGTTTTTCATTTTTTTCCCTCTTTTCTGCCTGTAATTTTAATTCCATAAATTTAATAACTAGTTTTTGATTTAATAATTATATTCTCGATTATCCCCACTAATATTAGCAAAGATAACAAGGAACTGCCGCCATAACTGACAAAAGGCAGGGGTAATCCCACTACCGGCATGATTCCTAGGTTCATACCAATATTAATAAACATTTGAATAAAAATCAAGCCGGCGGCGCCAATAATGAAGTAAATACCAAAATCATTATTTACTTTCTTCAAAATCCGAAAACAGCGGAAGAAAAAAAGCGAATAAAAACCCAATATCAATAAAACCCCCAAAAGCCCCAACTCTTCGGCGATAACAGCGAAAATGAAATCATTCTGTGCTTCAGGCAAAAATTTCAATTGCGACTGTGATCCGAAGCCGACTCCTTTGCCGATGAGCCCCCCCGATCCGACCGCAATCATGGCCTGGGAAATATTATAACCTGATTCCAGAGAATTAGCGGTCGGGTTCAGAAAAGTCATAATCCTCTCTTTCTGATACTCCTTAAATAAAAGAAACCAGGAAATTGTAAATATAAACACTGCCGCCAAGCCGACGATTAAAAAATATTTTTTGGGAAATCCGGCGGCAATAATCATAATCAGCCAGATAATCCCCAATATCAGAGCCGAGCCGAAATCAGGCTGCATCAGAACTAAAAAAATTAACAAAAAAGCGCTGGCGGCCGAGATAAAGAAATGGCGGGATGTTTTGACCTTAGTCGCTAGGCCGGAAAAAAAATTAGCGAGAAACAAAATTAAAACGATTTTGACGAATTCAACCGGCTGCAGACCGAATCCAAAAATATTAAACCAGCCCTTAGTGCCACGGATAGTTGAGCCGAAAACCAAAACCGCTAAAAGAATGATTACCCCTGCGATATATAAATAACGGCTGAAACTCTTTAAGAAGTAAAAATCGATAAAAGCAAACAAAAAAAGCAGAATTATGCCTAAGCCGGCAAAAAGACTCTGCTTCTGAAAATTAAGCAAGCTGAATTTCTCCTGCCCGAGAGCCACGCTATATATTTCTACCAAGCTAAAGGCTATCAAAAGAATAACGGCGGCAAATAACAACCAATCAAAATTTTTCAAATACAACCTGAGGCGACTTAACATAAATTAAAAGTAATTACAAAAATTATTGGAAACCTTGGTATTTTAAATAAATATTATCATCAGACAAATCAAGCTCCGGCCTAACTGAGGTGCGAGTTACATTGGGCAAGCCGCCAAGCCAGCTCAGCCGGACTGATTTGCTTTCTCCGGCCAAGAAATTCTTCACTACATAACGATTAACACCGACCAATTCTGAATCGCGATAAAAAGCGATTGACAAAGGAACTTCATAATAGCCAAAGGCTGTCCGATTGATAATCGTGAAATCTAAAGAATCTAAACCGATCTTTTCCGATAAGCCGCTTTCATCGGCCAGGGCCAAATTAACATTCTCTAAAGAAAAGTTCAAGCGTTCACCCGCAAAAGTATTCCAGTCAACAATCTTATGGCTATCAACCCTTTGCCAGGAAACACTCTCCAGCTTGAAGCTAACGACCGGCTGGCCGGCTGCAATCTTTTGCCCTAAAGCAAAGACATATTTTTCTTCTCCCGGCAGCACAAAGCTACTGCCGCAAAAAGGACTTCCTCCCTCAATATTAAAACAATAATTAAAATGGGCAAAAAATTTATCATTCGGATTTTTAATTGTAACCACGAAATCATAGGCTTCACCGCTTCTAAAAATCTGCGGAGCGGACACGATTATATCGGAAACGACTTTACGCTGGGAAATAACATTGGATTTGACAAGAGAGACCAAGTCTTTAGAGGTTGATCCGCTCAGAAAATAAACAATATAGCTATAAGAAGAGTAAATAAAGAAAAAGGCTGAAATTGCGATCAGGCAAACAACGATAATCTTTAATATTTTGGCGCGATTTTCAGAAAGCCAAAGACCGAAATTCATCTCGTCCACGCTTAAGCCGCCCAAATCATCATATTTTTTTAAATCTATGTCCCGGCTATTTTTATTTTTTGCCATAATTATGTTATAATTATTCTAACTATTTTAGCATAGCATATTTTTTTAAATTTATAAATATTTTATATGCCAGAAATTAAAATCCCTTTAAGCGTTCCTGGGTCGAAAAAATCAGAATATAAGCGCAATTACGAACTAGCTACGGCCGGCAGCGGCAATCTGTTCCTAATCGCCGGCGACCAAAAAGTCGAACACTTAAATAATGATTTCGCAGGCCCCGGCATCTCAAAAGATGATTCCAGCCCGGAACATCTGTTTAAAATCGCGAATGGCACCAAGGGCGCATTATTCGCCACTCACCTGGGGTTAATCTCCTGCTACGGTTCTGATTACCGCCGTATTCCCTACCTCGTAAAAATAAACGGCAAATCCAACATCGGCTTTAATGAAGAAAAAGACTCAAGCGCTTGTTGGTGGAATGTTAAAGAAATAGTAAATTTTAAAAAACAATCGGGCCTAAAAATCGTCGGTATCGGCTATACTTTATATCTGGGCGGAAAGTTTGAAGCGCAAATGCTGTCTCGGGCCGCCCAAGCTATCAGCGAAGCGCACCAAAACGGACTACTTGCTATTCTCTGGGTTTATCCTCGCGGTAAAAATATCAAAGAAGAAGATATCCACACAATCGCCGGCGGAGCCGGCATAGCCGCCTGTCTTGATGCTGATTTCGTCAAAGTGAAATATCCGTATGGGTCAAAAAATCATAAATTAACCGCCGAAAATTTTAAGGAAGTGACCTCGGCCGCCGGGCGGACAAAAGTTATCTGCGTGGGCGGCAATAAGCGCAGTCGCCAAGAAATGGTTAATACTACAAAAGAGCAGATTTCTATCAGTAAAACCCACGGTTTAGCCGTGGGCCGGAACTTGCACCAACGCTCTTTGGTTGAAGCGCTTAAGCTAGCGAACGATTTAAGCGCGGTTATCCACGGACAAAAAATAAAAAAACGCACCGCTTTTTTTGGCCTCTTCTAATTTTTTTGATTATCTTTTAATGTTTTAAAAAAGACCCGTTTCAGGGCCTTTTTTAAATCTTTCTATTTATTTAGACCGTTAATTTCTATACTGATCCTCTCCGGAAGGCGCGGCGCGCGATTTATGAATGAAGGAAAAAATCTGAGTTCATAATTTTTGATTTCCGGGAAGGTCTTCAAATAATTTTCTAATTGCTGGCGGTTTAAATTAACCAAATTTTTTTTATCAATAATTTCTGTATTGTTTTTTAAAATCATGGTACCGGTAAAGCTTGCTTTTATTGTCGCTACACCCGTTTTTGAATCATAATTATCAAAGGTATAGGTAATATTGTTCTGATTATAATCTATCAATTCTTTATCGTCGGGAACAAGCAAAGCTAATTTGGCGGCGGTTAATTTGGCGACTTGATCCTTGGAAAAAGACAAAATAACCAGGCTCCCTTTGGCTGTAACGGTAAAATTATCCTTATTCTCGCCCACTTTAGCGCTGGTTACGAAGCTAGCCGGACTTAAGGTTTCATACAAAACCTGATCGCTCGCGCTCATTAAAGGCCCGCTGGATTTGACTTTAGCCAAAAGCAAATCATTCATTTCTTTCATGGCTTGTTCAATATCGCTCGCTTTTATATAACGATTCACTTTCTGGCGATAAATAAAAGCTTCGCTGCTCTTAGCATAAATTTTATCCTGCAAGCCCAACCAGAGGCCGGGAATAGTAAAATTTGTGGCGGCTATGGCCATGTCTTCGCTCGGTTTATCAGTATAAATATCAACTGCCACCTCTCCGCCCGCCGGCACATTAACCGGGTTCTTTATCCTAAACAGCTTATTATCCGGGCTCAAGATTCTCGTTGTCGCCACCAAGGTTTGCGCTTTGTTTGAATTGTTGATGATTTCTACTTTTCCATAAATCTCCTCGCCGACAAATTCTTCGCCTGTCGCCGAAAAAGTCTTTTCTTCGGTAACCGTCATTTCTTTCACGGTACCCGCCACCTGCTCCCTGAAATCGGCATCCATCTCTTCGCTCGTCGTGGCGATTGAAGAAACTTTCAACAAAAGGCTGTCATTAATCACTTCCCCTTTAGGGAAAATAACGATATTTAATTTTGAAAAGGAAAAATAAAAAACTACCAACAATAAAACAATAGTGAAAATAACAAAGCGCCAAACTAAGCGTCTATATAAATTAACGCTTTTTTGCACCTTTGGTTCTGTCCCGTCTTCTGCAGGAAAATATTCTGTTTTTTTTCTAAATGCCGACGGTTTTTTTTCCGTTATTTCGCTCTCTAACTCGGAAAAAAATTTCTTTTGTTGATCAATTTCCAGTTCCTTTATTTCTTCTTTCGGGGATACCGGCTCTTCCTTGGCCTCCTCAATGATTTCCGGAAAAAAACCGCCCGCCTCGCTATCTTCAATAACATCAATTACAACCGGCCGCGCCTTCTTTTTGGAGGCTGCCTTTTTGACTGTGGTTTTATTTTTTGGCTTTGCCTTTTTTTCGATCTTCACTTCGGGACTCTGGTCCTGATTTTTTTTGGTTCTGGGCATAATATCAAAAGAAAATTAAAAAAAATTAATTTAAAAAAAAGTTAATTTGATTATTAACTTTATTATAACAGAATTTTATACTATCGGCAATTTATGTTCTCTTTTAATCGGCAATTTTAATTAAACCTTTAAATTCTTCTTTTAATTTATTGCCGAGTTCTTGATTATTATCGACGCGGAAGGCTGTTTTGATGATTTTGGCTTTACCATTCTCGGTAATTTTAAAATAAACTTCGTTCTCACCAGGATACAAGGAAAATATCGTCTTTAAAGCCAACAAACTTTGGGCGCTTAAATCAGCTAAAAAAATAATTCTCAAGGGATTATTGGCCTTAATGCTTGATTTTATCTGTTCTGAAGCCTTTACTCCAGCTGACGCTCCGCTGCTGCCAGCGCCGGCGCCGTTTTTATATTTATTTTGGTAGCTCGGCTTAGGCGGCCCCGCTTCCATAAGCAAGCGTTTGAAATCGTCAATTGATTTCTGCGGATTAAGCGGATCAAGGGCGACGGCGCGGTTAACCAATACTTTTATTTCTTGATCTTTTTCGGAAACCTTACCATCAATAATGAGCGCCTGGCCATCAACCCAAAGATTGGGCGTTTCTTTATATAAACGCGGGAAGATTAAAAGCTCAACCGTGTTGGTCGGATCTTCAATCTTAACAAAAAGCATTGATTCCCCCTTTCTGGTAATAATTTTCTTGACAACTGAAACAACGCCAGCGGTGATAACCCTGTCAGACCCTTTGTGCTGGCTAAGTTTTACAAGCGGCAAAGAATAATTAGCTAAAAAAGGGCGGAAAACATTATAGGGGTGCTCGCTGACATAAAGGCCCAACAGCTCTTTTTCCCAAATCAACTTCTCATTTTGTTCGGCCGGCGGGGCCGGCGTTAAATTGATGCGGCTAAGGCTGTCGGCCGAAGGTAAATCAGCGAACAAGCTGCTTTGTTTGCTTTCTCTAATTTTTACCAGTTCTTTATTGTAGCTCAATAACTTTTCCATGTTCGCCAATAATTCGCCACGCTCGCCGAAACTGTCCATCGCTCCGCTTTTTACCAGACTTTCCAATGACTTTTTATTCAAATCTTTATCAGTTACTCTTTCCAGCAAATTAAAAACGTCTAAAAAGTGGCCGTTTTCTTTCCGTTCTTTAATAATAATATCTACAATATGTTCGCCCACATTTTTTATCGCCTTCAATCCAAAGCGGATCGTCTCGATTTTTTCGTCTGCCTGAGCCGCCCGATTTTCTTTTGTGCCCGCCGTCACGACCGTAAATGTGCCGAATGATTCATTTATATCAGGCGCCATAATTTTTATGCCCATATTGCGGCACTCTTCAATTTCAATCGCCACCCTATCCGTATCGCCCTGGTCAGAAGTTAAAAGGGCCGCCATAAACTCAACCGGCCAATGAGCTTTAAGATAAGCGGTTTGATAGCCAATCATGGCGTAGCAAGCGGCGTGCGATCGATTAAAGCCATAGCCCGCAAAAGGCTCGATAAATGAATATACTTTTTCCCCCAACTCTTTATAAACACCATTTTTTACACAGCCCTCGATAAATTTCTCTTTTTGTTCGGCCAAGAGAGAGGCAATTTTTTTGCCCATCGCCTTGCGCAAAACATCAGCCTGGCCCATGGTAAAACCCGCTAAATCGCGAGCGATTTGCATGACTTGTTCCTGATAAATTGCCACGCCGTATGTTTTTTCAAGTATCGGCGCCAATTTGGGATGGAGATAGGAAACTTTTTTCTTTTTATGCTTGCCGGCAATATAATCGGGAATCCACTCCATCGGCCCGGGGCGATAAAGAGCGACCATGGCGATGATATCTTCAAAAACGGTTGGTTTCAGTTCGCGCAGATAGCGCTTCATGCCTGATGATTCAAATTGAAAGACGCCGGTTGTTTCTCCGTCCTGAAATAATTTATAGGTCAGTTTGTCGTCAAGGGGTATTTCGTCGATACTTATATCAAGGCCACGCGTATTCTTTATTATTTTTAGAGCCGATTCGATAATCGTTAAATTTTTTAGACCCAAAAAGTCCATTTTTAATAGCCCCAAGTCTTCAATCGGATGGAGAGAATACTGGGAAATAATACTGCGATCGGCTGAAGAAGCATATTGAATAGGTACATATTCCGTCAACGGCTTATCGGTAATCAAGACGCCGCAAGCATGGGTTGAAGCATGGCGGGCAACTCCCTCCAAACGGCGCGCATAATCTAAAATTCTTTTAGCGGCCGGATCGTTGTTATATAAATCTTTTACTTCCGGAACAGTTTTTATCGCCTCATCCAGCTTCATGAACATCGGGATGCTTTTAGAAATCTTATCGCAAAATTCATAGGGCTCGTCCAAAACTCGGCCGACATCGCGGACCGCCGCCCTGGCGGCCATTGTTCCAAAAGTAATGATTTGCGCGACATGATCTTCGCCGTATTTCTTGCCTACATAATTTAAAACTTCCCCCCGGCGGATATCGGCAAAATCCATATCAATATCAGGCATAGAAATACGGTCCGGGTTTAAAAACCGTTCGAATAACAAATCATATTTAAGAGGATCAAGATTGGTAATCCCGGTCAGATAGCAAACTATTGATCCGGCCGCGCTGCCGCGCCCCGGACCGACCACAATTTTATTATTTTTCGCCCAATTGATAAAATCGGCTACGATTAAAAAATAAGCCGGCCAACCCATTTTAGCGATGACTGATAATTCGTATGTTAAGCGTTCCCGGACCCTCGCCAATTCTTCCGCGGAAGCATCGGGGAAACGCTTGCTAATTCCCTTTTCACACCACTCTTTCAAATAAGAATTGCCGTCATAACCTTCGGGAACGTCAAAATGAGGCAATTGAATGTTCCCCAAAGCCAACTCCAAATTGCACATTTCCGCAATTTTCAAAGTATTGGATATCGCTTCGGGGATGTGTTTGAAGGCCGCAATCATTTCTGAGTTAGACCGCATTGAATAATCGCCCAAGCCGAGCATTTTCATTCTGTCCGTGTCGGTCATCTTCTTCTTATTCTGCAGGCATAAAAGAATATCCTGAGCCTCGGCGTCTTCCTTCTTAAAATAGTGGATGTCATTGGTCGCTATTACCGGAATTTTTAATTCTTTGGAAAATTTGATCAGTTGAGCGTTGACTTTTTCCAAATCTTCAAGTTCCGGATGATCCATCAGTTCTAAGTAAAAATTTCCCTGACCAAAGAGCTCATTGTATTCTAATATTCTTTTTTTAGCTTCATCCAATTTATCCGAACTAATGAGGCGCGGAATTTCTCCGGCCAAGCAGGCTGTTGAGGCGATTAAGCCCTCATGGTATTTAGACAGTATTTCCCAATCAATTCGCGGTTTATAATAAAACCCTTCTATATAGGCATGGGAAACAATTTTTATGAGATTCCTGTAGCCGGTTTCATTTTTAGCTAATAATAAAAGATGAAAACCTCGGCCATCCTCACGTATATTTTTATCAAAACGAGAGTTGGGCGCTAAATATGTCTCAACTCCTATAATGGGCTTAACCCCTGCCTTTTTCGCTTTTTGATAGAATTCTATCGCGCCATACATCGAGCCGTGATCAGTTAAAGCAACGGCCGGAGATCCTTGCTCTTTGGCATAATTAATCATTTCGTCCAGTTTAGTTAAACCGTCGAGCAAAGAATAGTGGCTATGGTTGTGGAGGTGGACAAAAGACATTAATTATGTGGTTATTTTCTTTAAATAATTTTATTAAATTTAATTGATTTCGACGTTAACATTTTAGTATAAGAAATAAAGGATGGCAAATATGTTTTAGAAATAAAAAATGGCTCGGTTATGGGTCGCGCCACTTGGTAATCATTGAGGCTAATTAAATTAGCGAGTGCTTCTTTTTCCTGTATCCGGATTTTAAAATTAAATAAACAGTCGCGGCAAAAATAATGACGAACGCCAGATTTTCAATTCGACTTATTAATGCCAGCCAAGTAATTTTCATGGATAACCTCCGATTTTAAAATGATTATTTTATTTTTTTGATAATCTCATTTAACTCTTCTTCGGAATAGAAGTCAATAACGAGCTTCCCGCCCCGGCCCTGCCTTTTTATTTCCACTTTAGTCGCTAATAATTCACCGAGTTCTTCTTCATGGGCCCGATCAAAATAATCCTTCTGTTTCGCCGCTTTTGTCCCGCCAATCCTTTTAATTTCTTTATCTGTTTCTGCTACCGTTAAATTCTGGCGCATAATCTTCTTAAGCATATTGATCTGCTTAGCCGCACCTTCTAGTCCAAGCAGATACTTAGCATGCGCCTCGGTTATTTTTCCGCCGGCGAGCGCCTCTTGAATTTCCACGGGCAAGGTTAATAAACGCAAAGCATTGGCAACACTTGAGCGCGCTTTACCGACTTTATGAGCCGCTTCCTCTTGAGTAATATTAAATTCATCAATTAATCTTTGATAGGCGCGGGCGGTTTCGAGCGGATTCAAATCTTCGCGTTGCAAATTTTCAATAAGAGCGATTTCTAATTTTTTTTGATCCTTTTCCTCGCGGACAATGACCGGAATTTCTTTTAGCCCGATCATTTTGGCGCTACGCAAGCGGCGCTCGCCGGCGATAAGTTCGTAGCCATCGTCTTTCTTAGTAACGATTAATGGCGAAATTATACCGTGCTGTTTAATTGATTCGGCTAAATCGTTTAAAGCGGCGTCGGAAAAATAAGTACGAGGCTGATGCGGGTTAATAGCGATGCGACTGGGATTTATTTTTAAAATTCGGTCGCCATCGCGAAGAACAACCGTTTCTTCTTCGGCTAAATCTGGCTTAAACGGATTTTGGCCGTAAGTCATTGTTTTCTTCGGAATTAATGAGCCGAGTCCTCGGCCTAAACCTTGAGGCATATACTATTTGATTAAGGGATATTTATCTTTATTTTTTAAATGGTATTCCAGCCAGTCAAAAGCATCGTTTACGGAAATATGATTAATATATATTTTATCACGGAAGGATCCGTTTTTTAGGTTCTTGTTATGTTGGATTTTTTTTAAACTTTGCGCTTTGGTTTTAAGTGCCAACAATAAATTATCAATTATCTCTTGAATATCAGCTAATTCATCAAGTATTTCTTGCGGCTTCTGAGCCGAAATCAATTCTTGGCCCTCTTCGACTAACTTATTCTTTAAAGCCGCGATATATTATTTTTCACCTAATATTTTTTGACTTATTTTTCCGCCCGATTTCTTAATTTTTAGCGGAATCAAATCGCGAACTAGTTTTGCATACTTAAATTTATAAGTCTTCATAAAAATTCTTTATTTAGCACGGCTATTTATCGAGACTGAGAACCTCTTTGGCCAAGCCTTCATAGGCTTTACCGCCGCGCGATTTCGGGTCGTAGTGCAAAATTGAGCGGCCGTAGCTCGGCGCCTCCGCCAAGCGGACGCTCCGCGGAATAACTGAACGAAAAATCCGATTGGGAAAAAATTGATATAATTCCTCCATAACCGCTTCGGACAATTTATTGCGACGATCAAACATGGTGATAACCGCGCCCATTATTCCCAAACCCGGCTTTAAATTATTTTGCACCAAGCTGATAGTTTCGAGCAATTGGCTTAAACCCTCCAAGGCAAAATATTCGCTTTGAATCGGAATCAAAACTTCATCGGCGGCCACCAAGCTATTAATCGTTAAAAGGCCTAAAGAAGGCGGGCCGTCGATAATAATAAAATCAAACTCCTTCCTGGCTTCTTCAAGAATATTTGATAAGCGGAATTCTCGATTATCCATATTAACCAATTCGACTCCAGCGCCCGCGAGCGATAAAGTCGCCGGCGCTATCTTGAGCCCCGTCTGCATGGTTCTCTTAATAACTTCAAAAATAGGCTTATCGCCCACCAAAGACTCATAAATACCTGCTTCTAAGTTACGATGGTCTAAGCCCAATCCGGAGGTAGCGTTGGCCTGCGGGTCGATATCGACTAAAAGCACCTGCTTGCCGAGATAGGCTAAATAGGCGCCCAAATTGACGGCCGTTGTGGTTTTGCCGACTCCTCCCTTTTGATTTACAATCGCGATTATCTTTCCCATAGAGTTAATAGATATATTTATTATATCTTAAAGAAAAATCTTTGACAATTGAGCTTTAATTTATTATACTAAATTTTGTAATTAACCCTATAAATCGCGCCCGGGTGTTGGAACTGGTAGACGAACGCGACTCAAAATCGCGCGGCCGCAAGGCCATGCGGGTTCGAATCCCGCCCCGGGCACACACTATAAATGGATAGATATAAAAGTTATCTTGCTTATATAATAGGCGTAGCTATAGGCGATGGTAATCTCTCAAATCCTAATGGACGCGCAACCAGGCTAAGAATAACCTGCGATTTGAAGTATAAAAAAATAATAAAAAGAATAATTTTATCCATAAAAAAATTATTGCCCGAAAACAAGGTTTCGATAATAAAAAGAGCTTCAACTTATTGCGACATTAGTTGCTATTCTAACAAATGGGAATCATGGTTAGGTTGGCGAGCTAAAAATGGTCCAAAATCCAAACAGAATATTTCCGTGCCCAAATGGATAAAACAAAACAAAAACTATTCCTCACATTGTTTGCGCGGCCTTCTAGAGACTGACGGTTCAATTTATATCGACCGTGGATACAAAATGGTCAACTTTGTAACTATAATTAAATCACTTTCTAAAGATGTCTCCGAAATGATAAATAATTTAGGGTTCAAAAGTAATGTATACGAATTAAAGACAAAAACGGGAACAAGATACAACTTGCGAATATCGCGAAATGTTAATAATTTTATTAAAAAAATTAATTTTGCCAAAAACTAAAATGTCGGCCAAAATTGTTTTGATGGTGATAAGATACCCGTATTACAAATAAGCCGTCCTTGAAGGACGGCTTTTAAATTAATAGACTTATTTTGCCTTCTTAAACCTGACCGTAAATACCGGCTCATATTCGATTTTATTTTCATCAACAATCTTTATCGGTTCGCCGCTCGTTAGCTGTGTTAAGGCTAAATCGCTGAGAAGTTGGTTGTCGCCGGCGATATTTAACTTTAAACCTTCTAATTTATCAAATTCCTCTTTAAAGTCAGCTTGTATGGCTAACTGGATTTTCTTCTTTTTTATTTTTAGAGCTTCAAGCTCCTCTAAAACTTGCTGGTATTCGCCATTAACCGCCAAGGCGTCGCGATAAATCGTTTTTAAGTCGCGCTGTTCTCTTTTCTTATCTTGGATTCTTTTAAAGACATCGGGGAGTTGTTGAGGCATAATAATTATTCGTAAATTAATATAAACACGAAAACTATTATAGCACAGCAATCACGCCGCCGCCTAATACTTGCTTTTTATTATAGAAAACAACGCTCTGTCCGGGGGTAATCGCTCTTTGCGGCCGATCGAATTTTACAAAATAATCCTGTTTGTTTTTAGCTGTTACCGTACATTTCACCGCTTTGTGGCCGTAGCGAATAACCGCCTCGCATTTCAGGGGTTTTTTCGGCGCTTGGCCGCTTAACCAATTAACTTTCTTGGCAATTAATTCTGATTTATATAAAATACTTTCGTTCCAATTCTTAACCACATAAAGAATGTTTTTGTGATAATCAAAGCGAGCGACATAATACGGGCCCGTACCACCGACCAGGCCGCGCCGCTGTCCAATAGTATAAAGCGGCAATCCCGAATGCTCGCCGATTTTCTCGCCGGTTTCCAAAATTCTAATATCGCCCGGCTTTAATTTAAGATATTTTTTTAAAAAATTATTATGATCGCCGGACAAAAAGCAGATATCCTGGCTCTCGGCTTTACCGGCTACTTTTAATTGGAATTTTTCCGCTAATTTCCTGACACGGGGCTTGATATATGTGCCGAGGGGAAATAATAAATGTTTTAATTCTTCGGGCTTAAAGGTGTAAAGAAAATATGATTGATCTTTATTTTTGTCTTTCGCTTTAAACAGCTCACATTTGCGACCGGTTTTTTTTATCGTTAAATAGTGTCCAGTCGCAACATAATCATAACCCAAGGCAATAGCCTGTTTCAAAAGACGGCCGATTTTTATTTCTCGATTGCAGACTACGCAGGGGTTGGGCGTCCGGCCGGCAGCGTATTCGCTTAAAAAATTGTCTACTACCGCTTTTTTAAATGGCTCGGAAAAATTAAAAGTATATAAAGGAATACCGATTTTTCCGGCTACGGCTTTCGCGTCACTGAGCGATTCAAGAGAACAGCAGCGGTTCTCGGTTTTCTCGCCGGCCGATTCATCTTTCCAGAAATGCAAAAAAACGCCGGCGACTTCATAGCCTTGATTTTTTAGAAGCTGGGCCGCTACGCTGGAATCAACCCCGCCCGACATCGCGACTAATACTTTGCCTTTTGTTTTTTTTAAGCCTCTTTTCTTCAACATGATAATTCTTTAAAAACTTTTAAATATTCTTGCGCGGTTTTTTCCCAAGAAAAAAACGATGCGCGGGCAAATCCCTTTTTAATTAACGTTTGGCGCAAACCATCATCATTTAATATCATTTTCAGAGCACTGGTTATCTCCTCGGGCTTGAAAGGATTAATCATCAAGGCCGCATCGCCCGCCACTTCAGGCAAGCTGGAAACATTTGAGCAAACAACCGGCAAACCATAAGCCATCGCTTCAAGAGGCGGAAAGCCAAAACCTTCATAAAAGGAAGGATAAATAAAAATGGTTGATTTGCTATAAAGAATTTCCTTTTCTTTTTTGCTAATATAACCTAAAAAAATAATATCATCTTTATAAGGCGATTTTTTCCATTTAGAATAAATTTTTTTATTTTTCCAACCGTTCGCCCCGGCCATTATTAATTTTACATCAGACAATGATTCGTTTTTGAGCCTCAAATCATTATAGGCCGCAATCAAGCCTCCGATATTCTTCCGCGGCTCAATCGTGCCCAAATATAAAATCAAACGCCCGCTTAGCCCATGCTTGTTAAAAAAATCTTTTGCTTCTTCAGCGGCGACTTCCCTCTTCACTGCGTTATTTCCGGAATAAATAACTTGCACTTTATCTTGGCTGACCCCGGTTAATTCAACGATATCATTCTTGGTGTTTTCAGAAACTGCGATTATTTTATCGGCTGTCCGCATAATTCTTTTAACGCCCAGAGCCTTGTGCCAAAAATTTTTACGGGCGCTGAAAAATTCCGGGTATCTTAAAAAGGACAAATCATGCACGGTGATAATTTTTTTTGTTTTTACGCTTAAGCTTGTGAAATTAAAATGAGGCGACCAAAAAATATCTGTACCGCCGAGAAATTGGTCGATCTTCGGCCGAGCAAAAATTTTCTGCCCGAAATAATTAAATAATTTATTAGGAATATGCGATCCAATGACGCGGGCATTGGGCTTATTCCAGGGATTCAAGCGCGCCTCCAGATTGCGCCAAGAGTTATAAAATAATTTATACTCGTTTTCCTTGTCGGCTAAAAACAAGGCTGATAATAAATTAGCGGCGTATTCGGAAACACCGCTATAATGTTCGTCCATTAAAACTCGAATATCAATACCGATTTTCATAATTTTCTATGCTCAGTGATAAATTCTGTTATCTGCTTTTTAAAATTTGCAATCGAGAACTGTTCGGCGTAAGCCCTAATCTCGGCCGAATCAAAATGCAAGGCCGCAAACTCCTTAATGGCGCCGGCCAAAGATTCGCCAGTTTGCTCGTCAAAGAATAAGCCGGTTTTTCCTTCAATAACCGTTTCCGTGGCCCCGCCGCGCCGATAAGCGATAACCGGGCGTCCGCTGGCCATTGACTCCACGACCGTAATGCCGAAATCTTCTTCCTGGGGATTAATAAAAGCCTGGGCCCCTTGGAAAAGCTTTGCCTTTTCCTCTTCGCTCACTCTCCCTAAAAACTCAATATTATCCGCTCCATACGCAATTATCTTTAATCTCTCCAGATCAATTCCATCGCCGAAAATCTTTAATTTATAATCCTTCCCCAAAATCTTAAAAGCTTCAATCACCAAATCAATCCTTTTATAAGGCGCCAAGCGGCAACCGGCCAAAAAATATCTATCGGCTGGCGCCTGTCCGCTTAAATCAATGACGGAAAATTTTTCCGTCTCAACCGGCGGATAAATTACGGTCGAATTGCGGCGGTAATATTTAGCGATTCTTTTCTGCACGGTTTTTGAATTAGCAATAAAAACATCAACTCGATCGGCGGCCAGGCGATCCCAAATCCGAATCCGATTCAAAATCAAAGAAATAATCTTTTTCAGCCATTTGTTATATTTCAACTCATTAATATATTGATGGGTATCGCTCCAAAGATAGCGGGTTGGAGTATGGCAATAGCAGATATGCAGGCAATCCGGCTTAGTAATCACCCCTTTCGCAAATGAGCTGGTGTCCGAAATTATCAAATCATATCCGGATAAGTCAAAAAATTCAACCGCAATCGGCATAAAAAACAAATACCATTGGTAATGCTTGATGCCGCCGGGCAATTTTTGGATAATTGAAGTTTCAATATGACGGCTTTTAAGATATTTAGTAACATGTTTTTGCTCGTAAAGCAGCGTATAAATAGGTGCTTCCGGAAACATATCCGAAAACACCTTCAAAACCTTCTCCGCGCCGCCGTCTTGAGCTAAATGGTCATGGATTAAAGCGACTTTCATGTAATTTTACTCAGCCTGGCGATGTTTAAAAACCGCCAGGGGTGTTTTTAATAAGATAGAAATATCAAGCAAAAGCGACCAATTCTCAATATAATAAATATCGAGCTTTGCCTCTTCTTCAAACAACAAATCGCTCCGTCCGGAGACTTGAGCCAGGCCGGTAATCCCCGGCTTAATCGTCAAGGTTTTACGGTGATAATTTTCGTATTTAGCAACTTCTTCCGGCAAATGGGGGCGCGGCCCGACCAGGCTCATGCGGCCGATAAAAACCAAAAATAATTCCGGAAGCTCATCAATGGACCAGCGGCGAATCAGCCGGCCGACGCGCGTTACCCGCGGATCATCTTTTATTTTCACCAGCGGGCCTTCTGTACGCAAATTACGATCGGCCAACTCGTTATAACGCATGCTGTCTGAATTAGGAATCATGGAGCGAAATTTAAAATAACGGAACGGGATTCCGCCTTCACCGACGCGATAAACCGGATTATTATCATCTCGGCGGGAAAAGAAAACTGGCCCCCTGGAATCAAGAACAATGGCCAGCATGGTCAAAAGAATCAAGGGCGAAAAAATCATAATCAGCAATCCTGAACCAACCACGTCAAGGATCCGTTTAAAAATACGCCCCCAGCCGTCAAGCGTCGTGCGTTTCACTTCAACAATCGGAATCCCGGCTATTTCCGCCACTTCCGTGCGCAATACTTTTACTTCAAGCAAATCGGCGACATATTTGAATGTTATATGGTTTTCATTGGCAAAATCATAAAGACGCAGGGTTTCCGCTTTTGTTAAATTAGGATCGCTCTGGATAATCTCGTCGATTTCTCTGTCTTTAACAAATTCAAGCAGCTCATGGGCCGTTTCCAAAGAAAAATCGCGGACGCGCTTAATCACTTCATATCCAGATTTTTTATTGCTTGAAAATTCTGCAATCAAGTTATCCGTAGTCTTCGAATTGCCGACCAAAATTACTTTATGGACACCGATGCCACAAATAAAAAGGCGTCTCTGCAGCCAGCGGATAAAAGAATGCATCAGACTTAAATAGAAAAAAGCGAATATGGAGCCCATTAAAACAATAAAGCGCGAATCGAATAATTCACGCTGAAAGAAGATAATGATTGCAATCAAGGCTAAACCGGCTAAGCAGGCAACAAAAATTTTGCTTATTTCCTGAGCCAATTTACGCGCGCTGCGGATATTATACAGACCGGCGAGCGCGAAAATAATAATCCATAGCACGGAAATAAAAATTAAAGAGCGCAGATAAGAAGAAAATTGAAGATTAAAAATTATCGGCCGGATACCAACCGACCAATTAGAAAATCTTAAATAATAGGCGGAGACCCCGGCTAAAATCAATAAGATAAAATCTACTGGAATAAACAAAGTGGAGAAAAAGGTTTCAATTTTTTTCATATATAAAATAATAGAAGACATTTGTTATTAGGGCAGCTATAAGCCGGATTCTGTTCTAGCAATCATTTATCTAGGCTTATTATTGCTAATAAGCTCATGCGAGCTACTTGTCATTCTGTTCAAAGCGAACAGAAGTTTGCTCTTGCTTCTGATAGGGTTTACCGCGGCATCTCCGTTGCCGGAGGCCGAAGCCGGTAGCTCCAATAAGGAGCACCCGACATCTTTTCACCTTTTATCCTGTCAAAAAATCCAGAATTAGTATTGTCTCTGTGGCACTTTCCCTAAAACATTCAAGCCGAAGCTTAAACATTCCGGTGGGCGTTACCCACTATCGTTTCCGCTTGTCGCCAAGCGATGAAGTCCGGACTTTCCTCCCCTTTTTACAGTAATACTATAAAAAAGAGCGATTGCCCGCTTACCCTAATAACGTTTAAATAATACAAGGAAACTCAAAATAAATCAAGTAAAAAGCCACCCTAAAGTGGCCTTTTTTATTAATTATTAGCAAATATTTCTTCAATTTGTTTTGGGCTTAAAGCCCCTTCCCAAACCCCTAAATCGTCTATTTCCGTCGCTCCGTTCTCCGAGGATATTTCTAAGATGTCGGCCAGAGGCCTATTAGCTGACCAAATAAAGCTCCGATTCCCCTTTTCAGCTCCATCGACATAAAAACGCAACAAGTGACGATAGGAATCATAAACTAAAGCTAATTGGTGCCAATTAATATCATGAGGAATAGTCAAATCTTGCCCATAACTGAAATAGTCGGAGATTCCATTAAAATTATACCCTGTTGAATACGGGCTGGGAATAATAGTAAAAATATTATTATTCAAACCGTTAAGCAGGGAGATTTTCAGCCGATTATCGTTATAGGTATCCAAGCTCCGCCACCAGAAAGTCAAAGACAAATCCGGCGATTCTAGAACTGAAAAACTGGCGCTAAATTTTCGGCCACAGCAATTGCTTAGGGCGCTATCGGCCAAATTTAAATTGCTCCAGGAATTTTTATCAACCGCAATCTCTATCCCATTAATTAAATCTCGACTGCTTGTTCCTATACCCTCGTTAAAATTCCAAAAATATTTAAGCTCCGGTATCCTTTGCGGCTCCGGCAAAAGCAGAGGCAAAAATGGAGATTCTTCTGTCCGCAAAGCGATTACTTCTTCCTGCGGAAGGGCGCGATCCCAAATTCCCAGCTCGTCAATCATATAAGACCCGTTATCGCCACCAATTTCCAAAATACCCATAGGTGCTAACATTTTATAAGAGTCTTGATGAAATTTTTCGACACCATCTACATAAAAAGACCAGTAGCCCTCATTGCGGTTGACCACTAAAGTCGCTTGCCGCCATATATTATCAAAAGCAAATTCTCGATAATACCGCCAATCAGGATTAGGCAATCCGCCAAACTGCATTAGGCCTTTTTCCAGGGTAACATTGATTGAGTCATTGTCGCTATTTATCAGAGACAAACTCAAGCGCGGATAATTCATCTCCGACTTGAACCAAAAACTTAAAGAAAAATTATTTATATCAAGCGCTTTGTCTAAAATGTTCTTTATTTTTCCGTATTCATAACCGGTTTCTTTGGAACATCCGAATTTTCCGGCTACCCATTTATCGGTAGTCTCAAGAGTCGTCGAACCAATACTGCTTTCAGCTTCCAGCCCCGAACATTCATCAAAATGCCAAAGATATGTTAATCCGGGAGAAGAGATTGGAACGGGCAAAGGAAATAAATCATAAGATGAAGACGTAAAACTATAAATTTGTGTGGAGCTTCCGGTGTTTCCCGCTAAAGCTGACCAATCAATATTGGGATCATCCGACTCAACTAAACTGAAATCAAGCTCATTATTGCCGCTTGTCGCTATGCGGCTTAAAATATAATTATCTTTGATTTCCGGGGCCGGGCCGCTTCCCTGCCAATAAGTTGCATCATCTCCATATCCGACTAAATCAATAATGTTTTGATCCGTGCTGGAACTGATTGGACCCGCGCCTAAATATAGACTATAACCTGAACCGGTCCAAGAAAAATCAGTCCGCGTCGCGATTGCATCGGCTCGAGATTTATAAAAATCATTTGCTTCATCGCGGACAATTAAATATTTACTTTGAGCTTTTATAGTCGTGCCCCCGGGATATAAACCGTCCAGAGGGTTACCAATACGCATGATTAGACTAGAATCTTCGGCGGTTTTAGTTTTTTCGAGACGATATTCAAACAAAGACAAATCAAGGTCAAATTCGGTCGGATTGATTAATTCTATCCAATCATTATCCCCGGTGCTATAAATTTTATTTATTAAAGCTAGCCCCGCTTGGTCGTTGCCGTCAGTTGAAGTTGCTGTGTTGTTGGTTGTCGTCGCTGTTTCCTCTGGCTTAGCCGACCAGTCGATACCAGGATCGTCTGATTTAACCAGGTTAAAATCTAAACTGTTGTCAGCGCCATTTTTAATACGATTCAAAATATAATTATCTTTGATTTTCGGAGCCGGTCCCTTGCCCTGAAAATAGGTGGCGTCCGCCCCAAAGCCGACCGCTTCAACAATATCAACGTCGGCGTTAGAACTAATCGCGCCTGTGCCCAAATAAAGAGTATAGCCGGATTCGGGCCAACTAAAATCATCCCGAGTCGCGATTGCATCGGCGCGCGAAGTATAATAACTATTGGCCGTGCTTTTTACTATTAAGTAGCGGCTATGAGCCTTAATTACTGTCCCTCCCGGGTAATATCCATCTTCATTGTTACCCAGGCGCATGATTAAAGCGGGGTCTTCCGCGGTCTTCGCTTTTTCTAAACGATACCCGGCGGCCGCTAAATCAAAATCGCGTTCGCCGGTATTATATAATTCTATCCAATCATTATCCTCGGTGCTATAAATTTTATTGATCGTCGCTATTTTAATGAAATTATCACTCGGCACAGAAGCATTTGAAGACGAACCGCTTCCACCACCATTGTTTACGGTCGCGCTTGGTTTTGCGATCGGATTATAATAAGAAGCGATGGTAACGGTTGATGTCGGCTTGTTGCCGGTTGATTTAGCTGCGGCCGGCGCTTTGCTGGCGGACTTGACGGGATTTTCAGCGGCCTTAATCTTTGTAATCGGCGTTGACGCCTTTTTTACCTCAATCGCTTTGGCCGGATTCTCGGGCTTATTTATAGCCGCGGCCTTTTTCTGGTTCTCTGTTTTTTTGGTCTTCGTTGTTTTATCCGCAGATGTTTTCTTGGCTGCCTTGTTCACCACGACACCCGTCTTGGCAACCGTTGCTTCCTCGGTACTGGTTATCTTTGAATTATCGTCTAAAACGATTTCCGTATTTTGGCCGCCAGTATTTCCGCCAAATATTTTATCAACCACGCTCAAAACTGTATCCTTGGTCTTTTTAGCGATTGTTTTTAAAGAAGACAGGGGATTATTGATTAAACTCCAACGCAGCACTAAAGCGGCGGTCGGTACGCGCCCTCTGACGTCAGCGCCGGAGAAAGAGGAGGAGATAGTTATATCGGTTGTCACGTCGCTTAAGGTCGGCTGCAAAAACTGCGTATACGGCAAAAAAATGAACCGTTCGCCATCATTTTCCAAGCCCAGATCATAGCCGATCAGTTCGGGCGCCGGAACCAATAGATGGCTGCGCCGAGCGATTTTAGAATACTCAAAATCACTTGAAAAGCAATCTCCATCTTCATTAACCACGCTATAATTATCATAACCATCGGGCGTAATATCAACAGCATAATAGCCGGGGTCATATTCCAGGGCGGCCAAATTACCGGGATTAGAAATATCGGCGCTCTCGTATAATTTTTCTGTTAACCCGACGCAGGTCCATTCTCCCGACCCTGGTCCTTTCTGATATTTAAAATCAAAATCATAAGCCAGATTTTTTCCAACCAGACTTTTGGCAATCGCGACCACTTTGGCTTGCCGAATTGCCGTCAAGTTAGACGGAATTTTCGCGCCTAAATATTTTTCGCCTTCTGCCAAATTAACAAATTTATCGGCCGGTGTTTTTACGATGCCGCCGGAGAGGGCTTCGACGATATAATCTACTCCCTTCTCTTGGCCGATATAGATGCCGACGTGGCCGGAATAAATGTTTTTCACTATTCCTTTTTCGACACTAATCAAAGGGGCGCCGCCGTCTCCATATATCTTCCCTCCGCCCGAACTGCGATAAACCAGCGTGCCCGGCGGCATCGCCCGAACAAAGCCGGGCAAAAAGAACAAAAACCCAAACAGGCCGAACAGTATTATTTTAATGAAGCTGTTTCTATGGTTATTTATTTTTTTCATATTTTTTATTTATTATAATAATTTTCCCATTCATCGGGGCTTATTTCCGGCAAAGCCAAATTAGCGCCGGCGAGATGGTTCAAACTGTCCGCACTGAAGGCGCGGCTGATATCATCCAATTCCTTTTTCTCATAAACGCTACGCCAAACTTTTTCAGTTTCAATCGGAAATACTAAATAATAATCACCCAATAAAAAAACTAATTCCTGCCTTAAGGCTAATTCCGTCTCGGGCTCTAAAATCAAATCGCTTATAGCCGCCAGCTGCGGAATCGTAAAAAAAGATTTTTTATCTCGCACGGCGCCGATATTCTTAATAGCCTCCCTCCTCAACTCTAGCGAGCCGCCGGAAATTAGAACAAAAAAATAATTATCGATCTCTTGATCATCTTTGAGTTCGCCCAATGTTTTTAGAGCTTCGGTTTTTTCCTGGCTTGAGGCGGCATTCTTTATTTTATTAAGCAGGGCCGATTTTAAATTCAACTGATTCGTTTTTTTGATATTAAACCGAGAAATGATTTCCCGAACCAAACTTTGCTCCGCTCTAGAGTCGACTAAATAGTCGCTCAGATACTCGGGCGGATTTTCTTTTCCATAAGCCAAGAAAACGATACGCACCAATTCTTTTTTAAATTCCAAGTCACCAGCTTCAGACTGCCAATAACTCAAAATCCTTTCAGCCAGCTTCTTTTTCTTCTTCCCTGAATCTGATTTTAAATCGGCTATGATCAGATTCTCCTGCGTCTGGCGCCAGGCCGAGCATTCTTCATGGCAGATCTTTTCTTGGCGATACGATTCTTCCAGCGCGCCGAGGGCTATGACGGAACGGCCGATGCTTAGAAAAGAAATCAACAAATACAAGCAAAAACCAAAAATCAGCAATCCGAAGATAAATAGCGCCCGGCGCTTATGGATTGCTAAATAATTGCGCAGACAGCTGCGCCACGAATTAAAGCATTTTCTTAGCGGTTTCATAATTTTAATAATTAATTTTTTAGCCCTTTTACTATAACAAAACAGCCCTGATAAAATTTTAAATAAATCCTAACGGATTTCTGAGACTAAAAAGGGCTGAAAACTAAAAAAACAGCCGAAGAATCCAATAAATGCCCACGATAAAAAAACCAGACATCACGGCCTGGTTTTTTAGAAAGCTATCTTTATTTATTTTTTATCTCTTTATTTCGTAGTCTTGCGCGCTCCTTCTATCGATTCCTTAAAAACACCCCACTCGCTGATTAGAGACGGTTCGAGCACCAAAGCTCTTTGAAACGATTCTTCGGCTTTATCATTATTGCCGATTACAAAATATATCTTAGCCAAGTTATACCAAACCTCGGGATCGGCATCGGAAATAACCGCCAAGCGCTCCGTCAAAATAGCGGCGCGATTAAAATCTTTTTTGCCCGTATAATAATTAATCGCTTGCTTAAGAAGATTAACGGAACCCAATTGTTCGCTTCCTCCTTTATCAATACAATTATTCAGAGCGCTGCCAATTTCATTGTCATACTTTTTATCGTTTAGGACAAAATACACCTGCGCTAAACGGCAATAGCCCTCGAAATAATTAGGATTCAGGGAGATTCCATATTTCATGGTCGCCACCGCTTCTTCGTTTTCCATGCGAACTAGTTGCATCTGCGCTTTGACAAAATAAATCGTCGCGCGTCCCGGGCTGGCGTCTATCGAGGCGTCTATGGCCGTCATGGCCTGCCTTGAATAAAAATTAAATTTCTCCAGATTCTTGTAATTATACCTTGAGGCTGTGTCTAAAATTTGCGCCAATTGCATTTGCATCATGCTGTCGCCCGGGTTATATGAGACGTTGCTTTTGGCGAGCGAAATGGCATAGTCAATAATTTCCTGAGCCTTCTGGCTACCGACGCTATTTAAAAGCGACGGATTAGAAACGATAAGGTTCACTAGGGTAACCCGGGCATCGCGCTCGAGCGGCCGGCCGGTAAGACTTTTTTGATAGACTTCGATTCCGGGGACTAATTGCCCCGAAACAATCAGCGAATAACCTTTGATTGAACCGGTAAACATCTTCCAATTTTTAACATTGTAATAATTGGCGAAGATATAGGCGACAATCAAGAAGACGATCAAGCAGATTACTTCCGTGCTATCTTTTTTTATAACAAATCGCGGCTCTTTTTCCTCTCCGCTCTCGTACGGGCGGCGGAAATTAAGCCAATAAATAAATCCCAGGGTTGTCATCAAACCGATAAAAGTTGAGAAGGAGTCAAAAATCGCCAGATTCTGGATAAAATAAGCGCTGATCAAAGAAACAATAATGATGATTTCAATGTTATTCAGGCCGCCCGCTTCGCTGCTGATGCGTTTGCCGTTTAACTTAAATTCCTTAAAAAGGTAGTAAGCGGCCGCCGAGAAAATACTAAGATAAGTCAAAAGCCCGAATACCCCGGTGGTTGAAGTAATATCGATCAAGTTATTATGCGCCCGATCGAAATAAGTATCGCCGATGGTATAGTTATAGAATTTGGAATCAAAATGCTTATCAAAAATAATCGCGTAGTTGCCGAAACCGGTGCCAAAAAGCCGATGATTTTTAAAATCAGCCGCCGCGCCGCGCCAAGAAATCAAGCGGGTTTGAAAGGTTACTTTTTGCGAGGTTAAATTCCTTAAAAAACTCTTTTGGAACCAGGCAGAATTAGCTTGGGAAAAAATACCGACCAGAGCTATAATCGCCACGATAAAAACTATGAGCGAGGCGCGCCTTATTTTTTTGTTGATATGCGAAAACCCGACTAATAAGAATAATATCAAAATGCTTATGCCTAAGCCGATAATCGCTCCCGAAGTCCGCATATTCTTAAATTCCCAAAACATAAAAATCAGCGGCAAAACATAAAGCCAGCGCGTCCATTTTTCCGTTGAACGGAAAAACAGCAAAACCACAAAATAGATGCTGAAGATAAGATAGCCGCTGACATAAGCCGTATTCCCAATAGTACTGTAGCCGCTTCGGCCAAATAAGCCGGCCAGAGCGACGAAGGTAGCGACAGCTATTGATGATAAAAAGAGGATGCGCCATTCTTTCCAGGTTCGAAAAACGGTGATAAGAATAAAATAAAATATCAAGAAATGAGCTAAATGAAAGAAGCCGAGCATTCTTTCGGCGTCACCCCAAAAACTTAGATTAAAATCGACGCTAATAACGCACGAAGCTAAAATCGCCAAGAAATAAGCGATCAGGCCATAAGAAATAAAATTCTTTTTCGGACGGTACTCTGGATAACGGAGGATAAAAACCAGCCAAACCGCAAAGAGAATCTCCATGAGAATATTGAAAGGCAGCTGCTTCGAAGTAATAAAAGGAAAAAGCAGGTCTTTAAATACACAGAGAATGGCCAAAAGAGAAACGATAATACCGCCCTGCAAAATACGCAAATAAGTTTTTGGAGACATAATTTTAATAATTTAGCAAATAGACAACAAGGTTATTATAACACAGCCGCCGACTGGATGTCGACGGCGATACTAATTCTAATAAAATAATATATCTTAGAAGGCTCTAAATTCAAGTTTTTTGATGCGCATAGCATGATCAACGGTAAAAAGATTGAGTTCGTTAATATCTTTTTCGTGCCGATCGAGCTTTTTTTCAATTTTATCAAGCCGGTCATTTACATCCTTGAAGGAAGTGTCCATTTTATAATTTAATTGCCCGAATCTAAAAATCAAATCCTCTTTTGTCGCTAAGTTTTTTAAATCCTCTTTTGTCGCAAAGTTTTTTAAATCGTCTTTCTTGGCAAAATTTGTTAATTTCTCGTCTAAGGTCTTGTTTAAATAATCTTTCGTGGCTAACTGGCCGAATTGCTCAGCCGTTATCATAACTGGCGCTAACTGAGGCATAATTTTAGCCCACTATTTAACACCCGGAGAAGATGATGATAAATAGTTTCCGGCAATTAATGAATAATTGCCTCCGGTTGCAAGCTAAATTCCAAGTTAAGTTATCGGGAGGTAAAAGATATTATATCATTATTCCCTCTCGTCTTCAACAGGCTAATATTAAACAGAAAAGAGCCCCCGAAGGGGCTCTTTTGCTGTTCCGATTTATTAAAGAAAATCGGGAAAACTATGAGACTTATCTAATATTATTTAGATAATACCCAAGTAGTGGTTGTTAAACCAGCAACTCTGTGGCCGTTAGCATAAGTATCGGTTGATACAGACGCATTATCAGACCAGACAAAGCTACCAGTTACAGCACCTACAGTAGAGCCAGTCGCATAGTCAGGAGTATCTTCAACAACCTTAGCAGTGATAGATTCTGAGCCATTGCCAGAAACACCAACCGTAGCTAAGACTTCGAAAGTCTTGGTAGTGCCGGCCGCGATAACTTCCGGAGTGTCCAATAATACAGTCATATTATTGCCATCCAAAGAAGCAGTCGCAGTCTTGTTAGAACCATTAACCTTTAACGGGTTAGTGGTGGTAGCAATAGTGGCGCTAGCTGTGTGGCTGGTGACTAAGACTAATTTGCCCAAAGTCACATCAGCATTAGAATCAGCAGTGACCGTAAATTTAGCGATAACCTTATCGCCGGCATTTAAAGTCTTGTCTGACAATTCTTGATAAGCAATCGTCGGGATAGTCTTTCTAACGCGGAAGTTGTTAGCCAATAAAGCAACACCTTGGGTATTTTCAGAACCGGCTGAAGATTTGAACTTCACGGTAGTGATACCGAAGTGGATGTCTTTATTGGTAGCATCAGCGTCGTTAGAAATGTCATTTAACACGACCTTGATGGACAAAGTCTTGTTGGAATTGGCGGCGATATTAACCTGGTTGCTGTTGATGGTGAATTTACCTTCGCCATTAACCGGTACAAAAGAGTCAATCAAGTTAGAACCGTCATACAATTTAACAGACGCGATTCTCGCATCAGCAGCATCTACGCCGTCAGAAGTAGAGGCAATAGTGGTGGAAGCGAGCGGAGTGTTGATTAAATTGATTTCGGTAACATTGGCACTGTCGTTAATAGCAGTGAACTTGAATTGAGCAACTTCCTGTTCGACGCCGGACTTGGTAGCTAACATAGCTTCAGACGGAGTGCTGCCGCCTAGCGCAATATTCAAAGATCCAGCTTCAGCAATTACAAAGTTGGTCGTAGTCGCAACATTGCCGCTGCTGATAGAAGAACCGCGAGAATCTTGAGCGTTGATGGTCATAACGGTCTTGAAATTGCTGTTAGCAACCGCGGAGGAATCAAAGGAACCCTTTAATTCGATCGCCTTGGTTGAATCCTTGGCAATATCAAAGTTCAAGGAGGAGAAATTAGCTCCAGTTGAACCGAAGTCTACAGTATTACCAACTTGAACGCCGTCAACATACAATTTCATATCACTGATTGAAGAATCAAGCGTAGCAGTCGCTGCTCCGGCGTTGCCGCCGAAAGAAATTGAAGTTACTTTGGCGGTATCATTAGTCGCCTTAACGGTAAATTTACCCAAGGAAACATCGGTGCTGCCTTTAACGATAGCTTTATCGTTAGAATAACCGTCGCTCTTAACAGTAGTTAAAGCCGCGCCCTGGACAGTAAAGATGCCGCCAGTAGCTGAACCAGCGATAGAACTTGAAGGAACCGCATTACCAGAAACTACATATTGAGGGTTCTTGTTTGAAGGGCTAGAGAAGATGTTGCCATCTAATTTAACCTGGAAGGTAGCTGATGGGCTGGCAGTCGTCTTAGCCTTAGCCATAACCTTGATTTCGTTATCGCCCTTGTTAAGGGTCAAAGTGCTGTCAATTGATTCATTGGCAAAGGTAGTAGTGGCAGACGGGTCGAAAGAATCTAAAAGAATACCATTAACGTAAACTCTTACATTCTCAAACTGGTTAGTTGTAGCTGAAGGATCATTGTAGAGGATGTTTAATCCGTCGGCAGAGATCGCTTCATCAGCGCGAACATTGGCGAGTAAGACAACATTGTCAGAACCCTTAATGATAGTGGTGTCGGAGGGTGAAGTTGATTTCTTAGAAACAGAAATCGCTCCAGAACTGATAGCAATATTAGAAATAACATAACCATCAGCGCTAGTGTTTGAGCTGTTTGAAGCATAAACATTAGCTCCGAAACCGGTATTCTTTTCATAAGCAACGATATCGCTGCTCTTGTTAAGGGTAAAGGCGAAGCTGGTTGTCGCTGTATTTTCTTTAGCGATGACATCTCCTTTGATATAGAAAATCTTAGAAGCATCATCTTTCAATAAATCCAAACCGGAGGTCGGGAAATAGAAAGTTACATAACGACCATTGACAGTATAGCTAGTAGAAACTTTGTTTCCAGCCTGTTCCAAGTAAAGATTCATGGTCGCTTTAGTTAAATCTTCAACGCCATTGTTCTTTAACATAATAGACTTGACGCTAGTATCTTTAGCTACGCCGCTATTATAGGTATTGAAACCGAGTTCAAAATGACCTAACTCAACTTTTTCGTCACCAACCTTTAAGGTTTGTGCCGCGGTGTTTGAATTAGTAATTGATAGGTTTACAACGCTATAGCTGGTTAAAGACATTATATTGCTGTTGATCGGGAAAGAGCCGGTAACAGAAGCGCCAGTAGAGCTGACCGCGGAAGCAGTCGCAATGCTTAAGCCCATGTTGCCTGAGCCGGAGCTTAAGCCCATGTTGCCTGAGCCGGAACCGGTCAAGGAAACAATGAAGTCTAAA
>CAZYNT010000005.1:0-27211 GCA_964648205.1 uncultured Gammaproteobacteria bacterium | reverse complement strand
GCTTAAGCCCATGTTGCCTGAGCCGGAACCGGTCAAGGAAACAATGAAGTCTAAAGTAACAGTCTGGCCAGCATTAACAACTAAAGCCGGAGAGAAAGTTAAGATAGATTCATCGCTAGAATTCATAGATTTCTTGGAAGCGACAATAACGCCATCTTTTTCTGCCCAAACTTTATCAACGTTGTTATAGGTGGAAAGACCGATTCTCTTAACGGTAATAGAATTGACGGAAACAGCGCCGTCGTTAGCTGCAGTTAAATTAACTTTAGCGAACGGAACGCGGGAACCATTCTGAGGGATAGAAGCAGCCGCTGGAGTATTGGCATTTAATGAAACCATTAAGCCGGAACCAGTGGTTACAGTCCCGTTGCCGCCATTTTGGGCAACGTTGGTGAATTCAGCGCTAGAAATAGCAGTACCGCCGGCAGTAACAGTAGAACCAGCAGTAATGATATCGCCCCAAGCAAATCTATTTGCATTGAAAGCGGATTCACTAGCGATTGAACGATAGTTAGTTCCATCAAAGTAAAAAATTTCAGCACCGCTTGCATTCTTTACTAAGGAACCAGCCGGGATAGAACCATTGGGTAAAGCTGAGCCAATGGTGTAGTTGGTGAAGAAAGCATCAGGAACGTCGACAACTCTCTTGTTCCAATTGCTGCCGTATAAAGCAGCTGCTTGAGCTTCACTCTGGATCTTTCTTAAAACGCCATTTGGTTCAACAGCGTAAACGGAAGGATCGGTTGTGATTTTCACTAATTTAGTGCCTGCTCTCATGGTAACATTGCCGCCCAATGGGTAGCTTTGTAATTCAGAAGCGGGGATGGTTACCACGCCGTCAAAATTAGAATACCAGGAAAAATAGGTAGTAGGATTAGGGAAAACATATCTCTTGCCATCGGAGCCAAGGTAATAAACAGAAGATAAGCCATCCATTTTGATCAAATCACCAGCGGATGCTGATGCTTTAACCGGAGCATAAATGCCCATGGTGGCAAAAACTGTTAATGCCATTACGCCGATAACTAAGGATTTGCGTAATTTATTCATAATAATAGTTAATGTTCCGTCTAAAATGTCTAAACAATAGTAGTTTAAGCAATTTAGAGGGAAATATTTGTCCAATTCTCTGCCCTAATTGATTTTTTAATCCTTAATTTGTAAATCAGTCGGAATCCCGCTCCGCCAGCCGGTTTTGGCTTAAGGCGAAAGCTGACTGATCTTATAATTAAGTTCTGCCAGCTGCGCGTGTTGCCCGCCCGCTGGAGAAAAGCTTAACCGATTTACATTTTTTCAGACTTTTAAATCGTTCGCGCTTTGAATTGAAGAATAAGATTTGTTAAGGGTAAACCATCTCTTTTTAGAGACTCGGCCTTTAAAGGCTTACCAACCCGCAAATGCAGGTTTGTTAGTGTATCTCCTCGGCGTATCCATGATAGGAGGAGGAACTCTTCCAGCCAGGAGTAACCATAAGGGGGAGATAGACTAACAAACTTGCACTTATTTTTTTAACTCCTTAATTTTTGATTATTTCATCGACTTCTTTCAATTTGTCGACTGCTTTATTGTAATCTTTTTTTTCAAATAATTGTTTGACTTCTTCCAGGATAGAATCCGCATTAACGGCTTTATTTTCTTCTTCATTTTCTTCATCGCCGGCGCCAACCTTATCAATCGGCAAAGTGCCGCTAGCCGAACTCGCCGTTAGATTGGCGGGCATAATTAAAACGCTAGTGGCCGTTGCCGCTGGCGTTATGTTTTGGTTTAAATCTTTTCCTTCAAGCAGTTCTACTCCGGAATTATCTTTCAAACTATTGGCCATAGAAACCGTGCCGCTCGCGTCGTTATTGTTTTTATTATCGCTGACAACTTTCGCGTTTAAATAGCTGATATGCGTCTTAGCCGATTTAATCTCCTTATTGAAGCTCTCATTTAATTTTGCGACCTGATCCTTGTTGCTATCATTATTGAATTGCGGGTCAGATAAGATAACGGAAATATCCTGGGCATGTTCGGTCGCGAATTGGACGGCCAGCTTATTGCGTTCATCCGAATTGAACATGGTATTAAGCTTAGCTTTTTCCGAAATTATGCGGGCGATATATAAAGAGTCGTTCGGTTTGGCGCTGCTAAAAACTTGATGGCTGAAAAGGCTGGCTGTAATAAGAATTAAAGCAAAGGTGCCCAGGGCATAAGCGGGACGAGAAGCAGCTTTGGTAAAACTGTTGAAGTTAATTACGAAGACTTTCCAAGCAGATAGTTTAAGAGCGCCTGAATTAGAAATCTGGGATATTAAAAGCTCCCGATTGCCGGCTAGCCAGCTTTGATCGGGATTAATATTTTTTAAGCTATTTAATTTGGCGATCAGATCTTTGTCTGTCATATATCCTAATATACGTAAGATTATATGAAATGTTACAGTGAATCGGCTGTTTTATTATCCGCTTCAACCAGGCTCCTTAAGGCGCTTAGGGCGCGGTGCAAAATAACTCGAATATTTCCTTTTGTTTTTCCGCTAATATCAGCCATTTCTTCAAGTGTAAGGTCGTTAATAAATTTCATGATTATAACTTCACGATATTCTTCTTTAAGGAGCGGGAGCTTACGTCTAATCAGCTCCAAATTAGCCTCTTTATCCAATCTTTCTTGAGGATCCTGGGTTTCATCCGGAATATCTATTTTATGCTCCTCATCATCTAAAGAGGCAGGCGTTTTGGCCCCCGCCTCCCGATAATGGTCGATTATCGTGTTGCGAGCGATCTTATAAAGGAGGGCTTTTAAGGTTTTACTATCAACCAGGGTATTGTTTTGGATATGATTCCAGGTCTTTAAAAAAACCATTGAAGTTATATCATTAGCCTCCTCGCGGCTGCCTATTTTAAAATAAACAAAGCGGTAAATATCTTTTACGCTTTCATCATAAACCTTAATAAAGGCCTCTTTATCATGGCTTTTTAGTTTGCCGATTATCTGCTTATTCTTAAATTTTTCTACTAAATTATTAGGCATCTTGGATAGTTAAAAACTAAAAAACGGCTAAATTATTTTAACTAAAAATAACGGGAAAGCTGCCCCGTCCTGGTTAAATTTTTTTCTTAATTCTTAAATTTATCTTATCATAGTACGCTTAATTATGCAAGATAAATCAAAGATTATTGGCAAAAAAATTTACCCCTCCCCGCCCTATATTTTGATCATCTCGCTGCTTGACTTATTTTTCAAAAGGATTAAAATAATATGACTTAAGTCTAATCAGCAATAGACTTAAAATATATTGACAAGAAAATAGGGTTATTATAAAAAAATATTTGACAATTTACGTTAAAATATTTATATTTAAGTCTATATTATATTAGACTAAAATATAATTTTTGTTTTTTATTAGCTTATTTATATATTTAAGTCTACAATATTATAGACTTAAATACTTAAAAAATGGAAAATAATTATAATTTTCCAACTAAAGACGTTAAATATCCGATTTGGGTTTCAGTATCCGAAGCGGCCGATTTGGGCGGAGTCCAGGGAAAAACTATCAGACGAGCTATCAAATCCGATCCTAATCTGCGTTATAAAATAATTAAAAATAGATACCATATAGAGCTTGGTTCCCTGCTCATCTTCCTGCACAAAAATACCAAGCTAAAAAATAAACTGAAAGAATTTGGCCTAGGCCAATATGTCAGCGAGTGGCAAGCTTAGACCATTTTAATATAAGTGGAAAGCGAAAGTGTTAATCAAAAAAGCCGATCTCATAGGGGTCGGTTTTTTTGTAATTAAAAACCACCCCGGATTCCGACGGGATGGCTTTTGTATTTGAGAAACCAATGTACTCTGAAACCTATAGAACAGTATCTTTCACCGCTTTGGCTAAGCGGAACTTAACTACGGTTTTAGCGGGTATTTTTATAGTTTCACCGGTCGCTGGATTGCGGCCTTCTCTGGCTTTTCTCTTTACCTTCACTAATTTACCGAAGCCGGGAACAATGCATTCACCAACCTTTTTTACTTCCTTGTAAACGACGTCTGCTAATTTTTCCATGAAACCGGCGGTATCTTTCTTACTCAAACCGGTTGCTTCGGATAAACTAGCAATCATCTGTGATTTTGTCATTTTTGACATAATTTTAGCATGGGGCTTATCAATAAACCCATTTAAAGGGAATAATGATAATATCCATTATAAATGATTATTATTAAAATTAATTAATAATTTAGTTGATATTTCCTTCATGTTTATTGGCTTTTTGATTAGCCTCTTTTAAATAACCAATGTTTATATGCTTATTATAGCACACCTAAAAAATTATGCCAATAAACAAAGGGTTTTCAGCGCGCGGCCACTAAATGGTCGTCAACAATAGCCAAAATCGTTAAATTTAGCTCAGAGAATTTCAAGCGCCTTCCGGTTAACCGCATCATTTCGCGCAATTCTTTTGCCGGGGGTAATTTTTTGTCTAAAATAACCAAAGGAGCGACTTTTAAATTAGCAAAAATATTGTACTTAGTGCGGTCGTCTTTTATCGCTTTGGGGTATTTGGCAAGCGGCGATAAGATTTCTCCAACTTTGTGAACATGGTATTTCGGCTCCTTATCTTTTTTCTTCTGGCTATTTTCTGTCTTCTTTTTTAATCTCGTTTTCAAACTTGGTTTTTCAAAACGCGCGTACATAGTACCGCGGCAAAAAGGAGAATCGCAGAAACAATAGCTGACGCTCCCGTCTGATTCCGGATCGAATTCATAATCAAAAGTTATTTCTTCTCCCGGAAAAATATGGCGCAAGGCAAAGAAAACATTATGCCCCTTATAGTCGGTCGTATCGCAATTACCGGCGCAAGAATGGTTAATTAAGTGAACACCGACCGCTTTTAAATCAACCGGAAAAAGCGACACGTCATCGCCGACATACTCGAAAGAATAGCAGCCCTGCCCGTATTTTTCTTCCAACTTGTCCGCCTCCTCGTCGCTTACAACTCGACCGACATAATCGCCAATCAAGGTCCCGGCCGGAATATGCTTTAAAGCAAAAACGCCGCGGCCTTTCTTTTTAGTTTTTCTAATCTGATAAAAATCTTTTGGTAATAAAAACATAATTTAAAAATTTACATATTCATATTGAGGAATTTGATCAAAATGCCAAAGGTTTTTCCAACCGCAATCGCCCAGGCCGGCGTCAAAATAATCCGCCCCGGCTTTAATTGCCTCCTCAATATTAATTTTATTTAAATACTTCCCCAGCCCGGGATAATTTTTAAAATCCACTCCGGTAAGGAGGTAATGATAATAACCATTATATAAAACACCGAAAGAAACCGCTATTGTCCGGCCGGCCAAGCGCAAGCTGACTAGGCGCCAATCAAGCGGTAATTTAATCAACTCCCGCCATGGCGCTCGGTCTTTTTCTTTGCTTAAATATGATTCGCCGGCAAAACTGCCGACATTGAGCTTGAATAAATTATCTAAATCCGCCCAATTATTATAAACTATTTCCAGCTGCAAATTCTCTATGGCGGCCAATTCTTTCTTTAAACTGTGGCGCCTTTTCTGGGAAAGACGCGAATTCATAAAATCTGAAAAATCTTTTAAACCGGCTAAAGGCAAAACGTATTTATAATCTTCTATTGGTAATTTAACCGTAAACTCATCTTCGCCCGATATATCATAAAACTGTATTTTCCCTTTTAAACTCTCGTATAATTGCTTGATAACCGACTCATAGCCCGGTTTAATAAAGACTCGATTCTCCTCGCAAGGCTCTTCGGAGATAAAACCGTGGCCGTAATCTTTATAATCGACCAGGGGCATAAGAGCAACCAGCTCCTCCTTTGGCCTGCCGATACTGTCCGCCGAAACCTCGAAAGCGGCCCGAAAATATAAAGGGTACGGCTCATATTTATAAAAGCCGTACCGGAAATCCCAATCATCAAAAATTACGCGGCGCGGAGAAATTTCCTGCCACAAATTTTCCGCCATTTTCAGGTCTGTAACTACGCGAATGTCAATCATATAATAATTTACATGATATTCGGCTGCAAATGATAATACGGCGGATTATCCTTATAGCGCTTAATGGCCAACCTAATTATTTCTTCCAAAAAATCACCATAATCCATGCCGATCATTTCTGCCGATTCGGCGAAGAAACCGCCGTTGTCCAGAGAAGGATTAGGGTTCAACTCTAAAACATAGGGATTATTATTCTTATCAACTCTGATTTCTATGCGGCCGTAATCATGGCAATCTAGAATTTTATAAGTATCAAGCGCGATTTCTCCCAGTAAGGTTTCCAATTTTTTGCTGATATTTTTTGGCGGACGTTGCACGATAATCTTGTCATAAACCGATTCTTCGGTATATTTCGCTTCAAAAGGATAAATATGCCAAATATCATTCGGCAATTCGTCAAAAACGGAGCGCGAGAGCGGAAGAATGCGCAAATCGTCTTTATCCATGCCTATTATCGGCACATCATACTCATCACCGTCAATATACTCTTCAATAAGCGCCGGACGGCCGATTTCCTTTATAACAACCTCTAATTGGCGATACAACTCTTCCTTATCGCGGACAACCGAATCATTGGTGATGCCGATTGAATTATCGGTATTGGCCGGCTTGACAATCAAGGGGTAGCGCAAGTCTTCACGGATATTATCGTTAAGAGTATAGACATAATCCCATTCCGGAGTCGGTATTTTATGGTAACTCAATAATTTTTTTACTCTAATCTTATCAATACAAAGTCCGAGCGTAAACGGATTCGAACCGGTATAAGGAATCTGCAAAGTGTCGAATATCGAAGCGGCATGAGGCTCTAACAAGCTTGAGTTATTAATACGTTCGCACACATTAAAGACAAGGTCGACATCGCTGTTTTTCAATTCATTAAAGGCTTTCGGCAGGTCATTGAAATCAAAGAAGCTGACCTTATAGCCGCGTTCGCGCAAAGTTTTATCGATATCTTTTCCGATGACGGTTAGATCGTTTTCCACTAAAGTTTCCTGATCCGCCGCCGTTTCATCATATAAATTGCAGGCGATGCCGATGTGAAGATTGCGCTGATTAGAGATTGCCATGCGTCTAATTTTTTCAATCTTGGAGCCGCGCTTTAAAATCTCGCGATTGATGACCGAGGCGGAAAACGGAGTGCGCCGGGCAGTTTTACCGATTGAAGAGGCCGGATGGAATTTAGCGACTTCATAATAAATTTCTTTTTCCGCTTCATGTAGGTTATCCTGGGCGTCAAGCGGATTGATGCCGGAAACTAATAGCCAACCTAAAAGCTCATAACCGTCAGGAGGAGACAAAACCGAATCGCCGATACGCTTGTCGAATTGAAATTCTTCAACGTATGGCTTCTTTTTTAAATCATCGGCGATATCTAAATTAACCAGAATGCCGGAATGATCGGAAGAAAAGGTTTCCGCGCATAAATATTTATAAGGGTTGGCTAAAGGCTCCCATTTCGGCAAATAGACGCCGCAAGCGATTTTAAGCGCGCTTTCTATTAAATCGACTTTCCAAGCGGCTTTAATGCTTGGATAAATCTCATCTCCGCCCAGGCGCAGATTGATTTCCAAGGGCATCGGCCCGTCATGGGTCGATTTAGCCTCAAAATGGATACAACCGTTTAAAATCCCCAATTTCTCCAAAGCTTCATCCGCCAAAGCAATAAGCTCCAGCTGGTTCTTAATCGGCAAATTGGACGGCGTCATGCGGATAGTTTCTATAAAAAAGGGCTCCTTGGTCTTGCCGTTATCCGAGATGGCGCAAAACTTAATTTTTCCATTCTGCACCAAGATATCCAAATCAACTTCGTCCCCGTCGATATATTCTTCAATAAAAACTTCAAGACCGTCATTTAAGGCCGATTCGACTTTGGGCGACATTTCTTTCTTGATATAATTATAGCTCTCTTTCAGTTCTTCCTCATTATTAACCTTCATGACGAAGGCGCTCGCGGCACCGTAAGCCGGCTTGACTACCAAAGGAAAATTAAAAGTTTTAATCACTTCATCTAAATCTTTCGCGCTTCTTAGTTCTTTATAATGGATAGTCGGCAAATTATTGGCCGCGCAAAATTCCCGAAATAAATATTTATTACGGACGCGATTAGCAATCTTATATGGAGTGCCGATTAATTTATAGCGATCGGAAATCTTTGAAGTTAAAAGCACGTCATCCTCCCAAAAAGTCAAAACGCCGTCCAATTTTATTTCCGGATGCTCCTTGAGAAACTTATCGAGGGCGGCAAAAGCTTCCGGATGATTGGCAGTATCGGCGGTAATATGGAAATCAATATAGGGTGTAAGAGAGCTGTTCTCTTTGCCGATTGTAATAATCTTGACTCCAAAACCTTTAGCTTTCTTGATAAAGAATTTCTTGGTCGTATTGACGATTAAAACTGTCTGACCGTGCAGGCCATTACGGTTCGAATCTGAATTGCCATTCCCGTTCATAATAGTTATTTAATATTATATGTTACTCCGATTTCAATGACGACTTCCCGTCCGCCAGCGCCGATAACCGGACTGGAAACAGCCCCGCCGGCGCCCAGGCCGCCCTTGCCATAATCAGTCGCATAAACGGGCAAAGGATTGATATAATTTTCATACCAACCGGTAATATCTTCTAATTTAACGCCCGCCGCGGCAGCGAGAGCGTCACTTTTGCTTTTGGCGTCGCTGATAGCTTTAATGCGCGCGGCTTGCTTCAAATCATTCATATTCGAAGCATCAAAAGATAAATTATTTACCTGATTGGCGCCCGCTTTCGAAGCCTCGGCGATAACCGAGCTTAATTTGTTAGGATTCTTATCATAATCAATCACTTTTATAACTATCTGCTGGTTGGCGTTATAACCGGAAACCACCGAAATATTATCTTTATAATCATACTGGGGATAAAGCGAATAATTCTGTGTTTGGATATTCTCTTCGGTGATTCCGAGGGCTTTAACCGCTTTAATAATGTTATTGGCTTTATTATTCAATTGATTCAGGGCTTCTTCCGGCTTGGCGAGCTTGTCGATTTGAACGCCTAAAGTAACAACGGCAATATCTGGATTATAGGAAACTTTTCCCTGGCCGGTAACCGTAACCGAACGGAATTGCTGATTGACTAGGCGGTCGCGCAGAATAGAGACCGTGACAACACCGGCGATAAGCAGCATTCCAATAATAACTACTATAACTTGGGGTGATTTCCAAGAATGGACGCAAACACATTCTTTATTCATATCCGACATATACTTATTTAAATTAAATTAATTATTATTTTATTATAACACTTTTTTAAAAAACAACAATTTGTTCCAGCTCTTTTTGGCTTATTTTAACTTGCGCTTGGACAAGAGACGGTTCCAGCTCCAAGTGCGCGTTCTTTGCTTCCCGGGCGATAGCGGAAAGAGCTTCATGGAAAGTTTTCCCCCCGGCGATTTTAGTCGCTAGGCTGGCGGGAGAGTAAATCAATTTAATATACTCCATTTCCAATTCGCCGGTTAAAGATCCTTCTTGCTGATTAAACATTTCTAAAATTTTCTTCGTTTCTTCATCGCTTAAATTTTCTAATAACTTCCGAGCGGCACCCAGCTCATAATTTTTATTATTCAGGACGATTTCCCGAAATTTCCGAAAGACATTTCCTAGTTCCCGGCTCGCCGCCCGCTCGTCTTTGGATACCCCGTTCTCTATTTCATATTTAATCATATGCGTTAGCCCGCTTTAACGGGCGATTATTTTTTATTCAAATAATAATCTTTTTCGACTGCGCTTAGGCGCTCAATCGCGTAGCGGAGCGCGGTTCTGGGCATAATCTTTACATGTTCATCCAAAAAGGATTTTAATTTTTTCTCATCCGCCCGCTTGCCGACTTCGCGCAACATCCAACCGACCGCTTTATGGATCAAATCATGCTCATCGTGCAAAAGTCTTTTAGCCAAAGCTAAAGCTTCCTCCGCCCGCCCTTTCTGGATAAAAGCATAAGTTGCAACCATGGCCATGCGCCTCTCCCACATATTTTTTGACTTAGCGAGAGTATGTAAAATATTTATTTTCTTTTCTTCTAAAACAAGGTAATCGCCCAATATCTTGGCAATCGACAGATCAACCAAATCCCAATTATTAATATGCTTAGTATTGCGCAAATAGAAATTAACAATCCTGGTCTTTGTTTTTCTCTCCGCCGCCTTCTGATATCGAGCGACGAGGATAAAAAGGGCGGCTAAGCGGAATTCGTGGATTTTACTTTTCAAGAGGCTGGAAATATCTTTAAAATCCAAAGAGGAATACTCCAAAGCGATTTTACGCGTTATCGGCACTTTAATACCTAAAAATATATCTCCTTCGCCATACTGCCCTTTGCCGGTCTTAAAAAAACGCCGCAAAACCGCAGCTTGAGGCTTATCAGCTAAGCTTCTTAATTCTTTTGTCAATTTAGTTAAATTGGACATATTAATAATGGTAGCTTTTATTCTGTAAAATAGTGGCCGCCCGATAAACCTGCTCCAATAAGACAACTCTGGCCAGTTCATGGGGAAAGGTCAAAGGAGACAAGGAAAGAGAGGGATATTTTTTATACAAATCATCACTGAAACCGAGGGCGCCTCCGAGGACGAAAATTAAGGGAGACTTTTTTTCAAGCCAATCAGCTAATTTTAAAGAGTTAAAAGATTCACCTCTTTCCGCGAGCAGGTAAACGACCACTTCTTTATTCTTATTTAAAAAATTGTTAATCTTTTCACCTTCAAAGTCTTTTGCCTTATTCCGCAGCTTTTCGGAGAATGGAACGGCCTCAAGTTCAATTATTTTTAGCCGGGCATACGGCCTTATCCTTTTGGCATACTCCAAAGCCAGGGCGGAATAAGACTTATCTTTTATTTTTCCAATAGCAACCAGGGTAATGTCTAGCATAAATATTTATCTAACATAAATATTAATATTATCACCAGGAACCGCTCGAGCCGCCGCCGCCTGAAGATCCGCCGCCGAAGCCACCGAAGCCACCACCGCCCGAAGAGTGGCCACCGAAACCGCCGCCACCACCGGGAAAAATCCAAAAACCGCCGTTTTTGCCAGTGCGCGGCGGTTTTGGTTTCGGCAAAATACGAGAAACTAGATAATCAAGAATAAACCCGAAAATAAGCAATCCGAAAGGAATAATAATCAAATAAACCAGGGTTCTAAAAAATATTAATGCTATAATAAGGCCGACAACCAAGCCGGCTATTCCGCCCTCCCACCAGGAACGGCTTTTCGCCAAATGGCGCCAGAGGGCGTTAAGCAGAGAAAAAATAACAATGATTAAGAAAAGAATTGCATCGAAACTTAAACGCGGAACCTTAAAATTGCTGGTGTTAATTGGATCGGCTTGATACTCGCCCTTGGTCGCTAAAATTATTTGATCAACCGCCTGGTTTATTCCTCCGTAATAATTATCGGCTTGAAAAGCGGGCCGGAGCGTCTTGGTAATTATTTGGTAGCTGGCCACGTCTGTCAGCGCACCTTCAAGCCCGTAACCGACTTCTATCCGCATCTGACGATCATCTAAAGCAACAAGAAGCAGAACGCCGTTATCTTTCTTTTCTTTGCCTATTCCCCAATCTGTAAATAATTTATTGGCAAAATTTTCAATCGTATCGCCTCCGAGATTTTTAATGACGACAACGGAAATCTCATTGCTTGTTTCCTGGCTAAACTGCGTTAATTTAACATTTAAATCAGTGATTTCCTGCGGCTTTAGCAAATTAGCATAATCATTAACAAAACCGGTCGGCTTCCCCGGGTTAGAATAAGCCCGGGCAGAAAAACCGACCGATAAGAGAACTATAAAAATAAAAATATAGAGAAATGGCCGCCGCATGAAAATTAAGGTTACTTATTTCTGTTTGTTTATTTATTTACCTGCAAATCAACCTTAGGGGCAACTTCTGTTCCAGGGGCTACTTGAAAATAAGCTTTCTCTGAATAATTAAACATGGAGGCCATTAAATTCATCGGGAAGCGCTTAGTTAAAATATTAAAAGTCCTTACCTCTTCATTAAAGCGGTTGCGTTCAACGCTTACGCGATTTTCCGTGCCCTCAAGCTGAGCCATTAAGTTCTGGACAGTTTCAACTGATTTTAATTGCGGATAATTTTCCATAATAACAAGCAGGCGGCTTAAGACGCCTTCAACCTGAGTGGCCGCCTCGGCTTTAGCGTTGACTGTGCTCGCGCCGGTATAGCTGGCTCTGGCCGCCGCTAAATCGCCAAAAACCTTTTGCTCCTGGCCCATCGCACCTTGAACCGAACTTACTAAATTAGGAATCAAATCAAAACGTCTTTGATATTGGACTTCGACTTGCGCCCATTGATTGTCGACCAGTTCATTAGCAGTTACGAGCTTATTATAAGAAACCCAGAACCAGCCAACGATTAAAATGACAACGGCAAGAATAATAATAAGAGTTTTTTTCATAGTTTTTTCTTATTTTATGTTAATATTTAGCTAATATTTACTAAAATTAACATTTTTAATGAATTATTTAATCTGGTCATATTTTATCACAAATTAGACAAAAAAACAAGAAAAATTAAGAAAAATGTAACGTTTTTTAAATTTTTTCGTATTATTAGATGAATGGAAAAATATGAATAATAAACATTGGCAGAAATCTATGACAAAAAAGACCACAGTCAACTACTGCGGTGCTTTTGCTTTCATTCGCTTAGTCGATCCGAAGATCGGGATTTCTGCTACTTGCCTATTATTTTTTCTGTTTAATATTTATGGGGTAATACCTATAAAATAAACCAATAATAAAAAATGTAGTTTAAATCCCGACGGAGAAACCGCCGGGATTTTTTTAAAAAAACACTAAAACTGGAAAGGAGAAAAACCTATGAAAACTTTTAAAAAATTACCGTGCATTTCCGTGGTGAACAACTACTTAATCTTGTCCTTTTTAATCATGCTCGCGGCTTCCTTTTCTTTTGCGACCTATATTCCCTTCTTGGTAAACAGGGCGATGAATCTTTGGCAGATTAACGTAATCAATGCTTTTTTCATGGCGACTATTATTTTAATGGAACTGCCCACCGGATCTTTCGCCGATAAATTCGGCCGCCATCGTTCCATCACCCTCAGCTGTTTTCTGATGGCTCTGGGATTAATGGTTTATTTTGTTTCCGATAACTTCTGGCTATTTATCGCAGCCGAAGTAATTATCGGATTAGGAAAAACTTTCTCTTCCGGAGCTTTGGAGGCTTGGGTAGTCGATTCTCTGCAAGCCCAGGGATTAATTAGTCTTAAAGAAAAATTATTTCGTCGGGAAACTTATTGGAGTTCGACGGGAGCAATTATCGGGAGCTTAACCGGGTCTTATGTCGGCAACTCCAATCTAGCCTGGCCTTGGCTCATGGGTGCAATCCTCTCTTTGCTGGTCGGCCTCTATTCTTTAAGCTTAAAGGAGCCATACCAAGCCGGCCGAACCGCCAAAACTAAAGTCAGCTTGAGAGAACAGATCAAAATTGCTTGGCGCCACGAATTCGGCAATCGCAACTTAATCAGCTTTATGGTTCTCGGCGCAGTCTTAGCTCTATCGGTCCAAGCCTTGAATATGCAGTGGACGATTGTTTTCCAAAAACAATATAATTTGGAAACCAAATATCTTGGCTGGGTATTCATCGGGATTGCGATAACGCAGGCTTGGGGCGGACATTTATCCAAATATAGCCGGCGCTTGGTGAAAGATGAAAAAAAATCTTTAGCTTTCACGCATATAATAACGGCTCTGGTTATAATCGTCCTGACCCAGATCAGCGGCCTGATAACGACCATGGGCTTCTTCCTTCTGCATGAACTTGGCCGCGGCGCTTTCAAGCCTTTAAAGCAGAGTTTCTTTAACGACCACTTGCTAGCAGAAACAAGGGCGACCGTCCTATCAATCGACTCGATGATCACTAAAATCGGCAGCCTTATCGGCCTGCTTATAAGCGGATTCGTTGCCGATACTTATTCAATTAAAATTGCCTGGCTAGTATCCGGACTGTTCCTGCTTGCTTCCGCTCTCTGTTTCTTCTGGCCAAAACGGGCTCAATAAGCCCGTTTTTTATTTATTCGCCCCTCTCCATTCATCAAGCCATTTAATAAAAGACTCTCCTCGGCGCTCGTTCGGACGCAGGCGGCGCAATAGCCAAATATTCTCCCCTCCCTGCCTGGATCCGGGCTGGACAGAAACTGCGGCCGTATATCCGGCCTTCGCCATTATTCCAAAAAAGTCAAATTTATAATAGCCGAAAGGATACGCGAAGGTCAGAACCGGTTGCCCGGAGATCTGCTCTAATATTTTCTTGCTCGCCTGAATTTCAAATTGAGCATCTTTCTTTTTTAAATTTCTCAAATCCGGATGATTGAAAGTATGTGAGCCGATTTCGACCAAGCCGCTTGAGGCGAGCTCTCTAATCTGATCGCGCGTTATATAACCTTTAGCGCCTAATTTATTAATTATCACGTAAAGGGTCGCCTTGCAATTATATTTTTTAAGAAGCGGCCAAACTACTGAATAAAAATCTTCATAGCCGTCATCAAAAGTTAAGACAACGGTTTTAACGTCTAATTTTTTTTCAGTACGCAGGCTGGCGGCGGCTTCGGAAACGAATAAGGTCTGATAATTATTTTTTTTAAGCTCCCGCAACTGATCATCAAAGATTGATGGATTTAAATAAAGACCCTTCAGAGTAGTCGTCGCGGGCGGCGTTTCCACATAATGATACATCAAAATCGGAATATTCTCGGAAAAACCTTTAAAATTAAACGCGGGATCGGTATTAGTTTTGGAGCTAGTGCTAATATTGGGCGCTTCATCGGGAGCCGCTTGATCATAAGCGGCCAAATTACTACCGACTATTAGATTACTGGCTACTAAACTACTGGTCAAAGGATCAACTTCCGGCTTATATTTTTTGGCAGCCAGACTATTGTTCAAATAAAAACTCAAAAACAAAAAACCGCTGGAAACGGCTATGATAATTATTAATTTTAAATGTGAATTTAATTTGGCCATACATTTAAAACTACTCATATTCTAGCAGGAATCTTTATCTTTTCAAGCCGGCTGTCCAGCTAAAAACCCGCTCGAGCGGGTTTTTAGCTTAAAAAGATCAATTAGATTTTATTTTATTGGAAATCCGGAGTTGATGTTTCGGTCGGAGAAACTTGGTTGCTAGCGGAAGGAGCGCCGGCTGGGAAGTCTCCGTTTTCAAATTGGCTGTCCGGGTTGCCGCGCATCATATTAAATTGACGGCCGCCTCTCTCCCTATTATCTCGCCAATCATTTTCATTTTGGAACCGACAGCCGAATCCGTCATGACGGTAAAAACCGTTAAAACGTTCCGCTCGCCTAGCACCAAAAGCAGCCCCAATACTTAAAAGCATGACAATCACAACGATTATCAAAATTAATTTGACGATTTTATGGCCAGTACTACTGCACTGGCAACGAAAACCGTGGCATTCCCGGCCACCATGGTTTTCGTTTTTTTCCTGTTTTTTGTTTTCTTCCATAAAATTTATATAAAATTAGCTTTTTTAAAACTTCTTTAATTAATACGCAATATTGGAAGTTTTCTTTAAACTTCTCAAGGGGTGGACATTAATGGCCAATGATTATATAGTATTTAAGGCACTTATTAAAAATTTACATAAAAAAATAATTTTATGGCTCGTATAATCGGCCGGGGTTATTCTTTTAATGATGTCCTTATCTCCCCAAAATACAATAAAATCGTCTCTCGCCGAGAGGTAAAATTTGAAACTAGGGTGACAAAAAATTATAAATTAGATATCCCCATCCTAGCCGCTAATATGGATACTATCTGTGAAAGCCGGATGGCTATCGCACTCGGCCGCTTGGGTGGCCTGGGCGTTATCCATCGTTTTTTAAGCATAGCAGACCAGGTTGAAGAGGTAAAAAAGGTAAAAGAGCAAAATTTAATCACCGCCGCCGCCATCGGCGTTAAAGATTACGAGGAAAGAGTCAGCGCTTTAAATAAAGCGGGTATAAATATTGTCGTTTTAGATGTCGCCCACGGACATTCAAAGCGCACCGGTAAAACCCTGGATTATATAAAAACTAATTACCCTCATATCGACGTTATCGTCGGCAATGTCGCGACCAAGGATGCGGCCGAATATTTTATAAGCAAGAAAGCAGACGGCATTAAAGTAGGAATCGGCCCGGGGTCGGCTTGCACGACCAGGATTATGACCGGCGCCGGCGTCCCGCAAATAACCGCCATCATGGACGTCTATGAGGCTACTCAGGGTCGAGTTCCGGTTTGTGCGGATGGCGGAATAAAATGCCCCGGAGATTTGACCAAAGCTATTGGTGCCGGCGCCGATACAGTTATGAGCGGAGCGATTTTTGCCGGTACAGACGAAACGCCAGGCGAAGTAATCAGTAAAGACGGTAAAACATACAAAGAATACCGCGGAATGGCCAGTTTCTTGGCCACGGTCAAAAAATTAAAATTAGACGGCCGAAAGATTGACGAAGAGGTTCATGTTGAAGGAGAATCAACTTTAATAGAAAGCCGCGGACCTATGACCAAAATCATTAATCGCTACTTGGGCGGATTGGCTTCGGGTATGACTTACGTGGGCGTCGATAATATTGAAGCTTTAAGGGGCAAGGCGGACTTTATTGAAATTTCCAGCGCCGGTTATGCGGAAAGCGTCGCCCATGCTCTAACTAAGTCAGATATTTAAACAATAAAATAAAAAGAGGCCGATGGGTGTCGGCCTTTTTTTCTAAACTTTTTTTAGAGAACTTGTTCCGCATAGGAAGCCAGCTTACTGCGCAAAGTTTCTTCGAAGTTGACAACTCCGACCATTTGGTTTCCTTTCATTTTTTGAATACCATAGGTAAGACCCGAGGAATTACGATCCAGGTGGCGGTTATCAATCTGACTTAAATCACCGGTGAATACCAGTTTAGAACCTTCACCAACTCGAGTAATTATAGTTTTTATCTGATGTCGGGTTAAGTTTTGCGACTCATCAATTATAATGAAGGAGTTAGTAAAAGTTGCACCGCGGATAAAATCCAACGGCTGAATAATTATACCGTTGCAGTCAAGCATCGTACCGGAATCCTCGATTTTAAATTCTCCATTTTTCTTTTCCTCCCGTAAGATGAAGGATAGATTTTGAAAAATTGGAAGGAGCCAGGGATTCATTTTTTGACCGATGTCTCCAGGCAAATAGCCTAGTTGCTGTTCGGGGTCAAGTGGGACTGATGGTCGAGAAATAATAATCTGAGAATAGCTACCTCGCCTTTTCTGTTCAAGTCCACAGGCAATCGCCAATAAGGTTTTTCCGGTACCCGCGCCGCCTTGCAGAAAGACAGCATTAACGGAATAGTCCAATAAATAGTGGAAGGCGATAATCTGCCCCCAATTTTTGTGGCTATTATGTTTAGCTTTGATACTCACGGCTTTTAGATCTTCGTTAATGATAAGGAATCTATCACCCCGCCTAACCGCGGCGAATTGTTCCTCCCACTCGCCAATCTGGCCAATACCCCGTTTAAAATCACTATGGCAAACAACTGCTTCGCCATCAAGTATTTTCTTAAGCGGCCCTTTGGCCGCAAAAGTATAAATACTCTTTTGTTTATCTTCACATCTAATATCCACAAACGGTACGTTGGCTGATTGGGTCATCAAATCCTTCTGTTTGATGGCTAATCGTGTTTTGAGATAAGGCTCAACAATGGGCTTTTCCTTTTGGTCGGTTTCCCGCGCCAGGATCTTAACAGTATAATCATTCGTTATCATCTTTACTTTGTCATAGCCTCTGTAACGGCTATGATTACGGGAAAAATGATAAAGAACGTAGTTGAGGGTGGCGATAATTTGATGATCAGGGACATTTCTGTCTAAATCTAATTTAGAAAAATGCTTTCCTCTTTCAATAACTAGACTTGGATCATCGGCCTCCCGCAATTTATCAATTTCCTTGATTGCCTCCTGCACCTCGAATTTGATGCCGGGAGCCTTTTTCAGTTTATCGAGTTCGACAATAACTGTCCAAGGAATACACAGTAAATTACCGCCTTTCCGCAGTTCAGAAATGGCTCCGGGGTCATCAATCAAAACGTTGGTATCGACAACAATCACGTTTTTATTGGCCTTTTCAGCTCCCCTTTTTTCAACTTGTTTTTGCATTTAACCTCCTTGTTTTTTTAGTTATAAATATAGTAGTTAGTTGGCTAATTGTTAAAGTAAACTATATTTTCATCTTAAGCCCTCTATTTAAAATTTGCAAGAATGTACAATCAAACATATAATTAAGCTTATGCGAGTCCCCATTCGTAAAAAAGAAACATACATCAAGCCAAAACCAGACCCTTATCTGACCGAGGCCAAATTTCAGGAACTTAAAAATAAGTTAGAAAGGCTGAAGACTTATACTAGGCCTCAAGCTTCCCGGGAAGTTAAACGTCTAGCGGAAATGGGCGACTTTTCTGAAAATGCCGGTTACCAAACAGCCAAAGGAAGGCTACGCGGCTTAAACCAAAGGATTTCAGAGATTGAAGACCATTTAAAAAATGCCGTAATTTTCCGCCCTGACCAAAATACCCGAGTCATTAAACTCGGGCATACGGTTACGCTTGAAGTAAGCGGCCAGGAAAAAATTTATACGATTCTCGGCTCGTCAGAGACGAATCCAAGTGCCGGGATTATTTCCCATAACTCGCCAATAGGCGCCGCTCTTCTCGGGCATAAAGTAGGCGAGGAAATAAAAATAAAACTGGCCAATAAAGAAAAAATTTTCAAAATCGTTAAAATATCGTAATCAGCCGTTGCTTGTGCCCCTCGGTTTCTCTGTTTAATTTTTCTAAAACCGCGACTATTTCCGGATTGGCGGTTGAAAAAATCTCAAAACTCTTTTTTTCTATCATTGACTGCTCCAAACTTAAGGCGCTACTAAGCGCTTCTTTTAAATCTATTTCTGAGCGGGATACCTTTTCTAAGCAATTATCGATAAACTTGCCGATATAATCTAAAATGGCCGGCGCGTTGTCCGATATCTGCCAAGAGCTAATTTCCTCTTTAAACCTTTCATCTAAGTCGAGCAATAGAGCGGAATGTCTTTTTTCATCTTTAGCTAGGCCGTTCCAAAGGCCGGCCCGCTCCGGAAATTTTTCGCCATAAGCCGAATAAAGCAAGGCCAACTTGTTTTCATTGATAGAAAAACGGCGTATGAGGCTGTTTTTCTCATTGTCTTGAAACATTTTATTTTACTTCGTAGACCAAGGTGACTTCGACCTTGACTTCGTTTTGTCCGGATTGAATATTCGGCGCAATCGCCTCACCGGCAACACCGGACGCTAAATCCATTTTCGCGTTAGAATAGCTAAACATAATCGGCGGCATTTGGTCAGAATTCTCACTGACGCTTTTTACCTCTCCCAATTTCATGCCGGATTGCTCCGCTATTAAGGTTGCTTTCTCCTTAGCTTTTTTAATAGCTAATTCTCTAGCCTGATTTTTCAAAGAAAACTCATCATCGATCGTAAAGTTGATGTTTCCGATCTGATTAGCTCCTTTTTCTGTCGTTTTTGCTATCACGTCACTGATCTTGCTCAAATCCCTGATCTTAAGGGTCAAATTCTGCGTTACTTCATAACCAATTAGTTCTTGGCCTTTTTGGTTGGTATAATTGTAAACCGGTCTTAGATTATAATTAGTGGTTTTAATGTCCTTCTCGTCAATATTCAGCTTTTTTACTTCGGCAATGATTTCATTCATTTTTTTTGTGCTCTCGGTGGTCGCTTCGGCGGCCGTTTTTTTAGCTTCAGTCTTCAAACCGATTTCGATATTGGCAATATCCGCTTTAGCATAAACCGTACCTGAACCGGTAACGGCGAAGCGGTCCTGTTCGTTAGTTTTATCCGCCATAACGAGGGCGGTCATAACGATGCCACCAACCACTAAAATTAGGAGTGTGGCGAGAAATACGTGGGTTTTTTTCATATGTTTTGATTAATTATTAGTTTAATTAAAAATTAAATTTCGCCTCATCAATTAAATTGTGCTTCATCACATAAATTATTTTCATTCGGACAGCCGATTTGCAGCCATTCGTAGAAAGCGGCCGGCTTTCCGTCAAGAGCAAAAACTATTTTTTCAATAGCCGGAAATTGCTTGAGAGTGTTTTCCAGTTCGGCCAAGAACTCCGCGCTCCCGCAGCTGGCGCTAGCATTAGGTATAATTTGCCGGATATCTTTCAAGTCAACGTAAGCCGTATTATTTTCTATTTTTAAACCTTTGAGAATATCGCGAGTCGCTTCGGAAAAAAATGAAAAATAGCCTTGAGATTTTTCAATCTCAGTTGGACCCTTAAATAATTCTTGAAGAACTAACTGCGGAGTACTGCTGGTCGCCGGCATAATTCTTTCTCGAGGATAAACCAGAGAACAATCCTCGATATTTGGATTCAAAAGACTGTTCCCAAAATAAACTTTAAAATTCGGCGTTCCCTCTTGAAGATCTGGTTTTTTTAAATCGCAGCCGCTGAGAAAAAACAGGGCTAAAAATAAAATTGCGCTTAATAGTCTTTTCATATTTTTTAATCAGCGTAATTGTATCCCCTATTGTACCAAATTATACTTAATTACACAAAATATGGAAATTAAATTTAAACTATTGTCCTGATAAAACCGCCTATTCACCTTTGACTTGATGGTTAATTTATGTTTTAATAAATAATCAATCATAAATCAGCTCTTTTTACAACTAATTATCCATTAAAAATAAACAAGCCATGGAAAGAAAAGTCCTTTTTTACAGCGGCAACGGCAATCATCAGCTTGGTGCCAGAATCTTGAATGCCCTGAGAGAATACCGGGGCGATAACTCTGTTTTCAGCCATATTGACTGCGATTTTTTCCCCGACGGAGACTTCGACACCCACATTCCGCGCTTTGCTGATATCGAGGGCAAGCCGGTCGTTTTCTACCAGAGCATCTTCGAACATAAATTTTTCGAAGAGGCTTTAGAACTTATCTGGGCTATTAAAAAGCAATATAAGGCGGCTTATTTAATAGCTATCATTCCCTTCATCATTTTCCGCCGGCAGGATCACGAAGAAAAATTGGATGAAATCTGCCGACTCAGAATGGCTATTGATCGCCTGCGTCACGCCGGCGTCGATGAAATAATTACCGTTTCACCGCACTCTCCAAAAATGAAGCAGTTTTGCGATGAATTTAGCATAAAGATGTGGGAAATAGACCCCTCGCCCCTTTTTGCTGCTACCATCAAAACTTATCTGGAGACCGTTCCCACAATTTATTCGCCGGATGAAGGCTCTATTTCTCGGGCAGTCGCTCTTGCCAAGTTATCAGATAGCCGGGTTATTTTCAGCCTTAAAAACCGCGGCTTGAACAACGAGATTACTATAAAGCCCGAAGAGGAATCGGAAATTACCCGAATCATCTCATATTATCAGGAGGAAAAAAAATTCTCGAAAATATACTATGCAGATGCTGATTATATTAACGGCGCCTCAATCGTCATAACCGAGGATGAAACAGCCACCGGAGGAACCGCTAATAAGACCGGCCAACGCCTTAAAAATCTAGGCGCTAAAGAATTATTGCTGTTAGCGTCCCATGGAGTCTTATGTCCTGGCTTCCGGCGTAAACTTTTTGAGAATGATACGTTCGATAAAGTAATCTTGGGCGACACCATCCCCCGTGATTATGAAAAGCGAACCGGCGGGAAAATCCACGATATTTGCTTTGCCGAACTAATAGCCCAAACTCTTTACAAGAGACTACAGGCATTAGCCTGAAAAAAAATAAAGCCCGACAATTGCCGGGCTTTTTCATAAAATTTAAAAAATGCTGCTTACTTCGTTACCGCCGTCTTCAATCTTTATTTCTTCGACCGCTTGCTTGGTACTGGTCGAGGGGCTGCTGGCTTGCAAAGCGGCGCAAGCTTTCAGATCCGTTTTGTATGTTTTTTGAGTCTCGTTTTTCTCTTTATTAGTAGAAAAATTTATATCTTTTATTCCCTTCTGAAAAGTATTTATACAGACCCTATTGGCTTCAAATTGCTCTTTAGCCGTTGTTTTGTCTATCGCCGCCTTTTGGCAGACATTTCTAGTATCAATGGCCGCTGTAACTTTCTGACTATGGCTAGTAATAATATTTTTTAGAGCCGTATCTTTTTTATCAATAGCAGTCTTGACGCATTGCGCGGCGGCCGGCGTTACATAAACCGGTTTGGGCGCGACATTCTTTCTTATCCCCCAAAGATCCTTGCCTTTCTTAACTATTTTATTAAATAAAGAAATTTCTTCCGGGCGAGAAATCTTTTCTAAAGACGAGCTGCTGCTGGCCGCATTAGATTGGATGGCCGGCGCTATCTTGCGGATTCCAAATAAGGCGGTACCATCTTTCCTTATCATTTCAAAATTATTAATCTGATCGGGCGAAGGAATTTTTTCAATCGCCTGTTCTCGGGCTAAACTGACGCCGGCAAAAGAAAAAACTAGAGAAAAAATCGTTAAACTTAATAAAAATTTTTTCATAATTTTTTTGATTAGTTTATTAATGATCGTATATATTTTAGCTCAAAAATCCATATTTGTAAATAAATAAAAGTATTCGTAAAAAGAGCTGAATTTCAGCTCTTTTCTTATTTTTATTTACTAGTAATAATCAAATTTTTTCTAATTTTGTCATCAAGAGTAAAATCTTTTATCTTGCCGGGGTTTCCGGTTAAATTCTGGATTCCCATTTTATTATAACGCGGGACTAAATGCCAATGGACATGATTTATCTCATCCATATAAAGCAAATATACTTTTTTAACTTTCAAAACTTTCATCATCGCTCGCCTAATATCGCTGACTCTGTCCATTAAATACTCATAATCTTTTTGCCCTAGTCTTTGTAAATCTTTTACTTTTTTATTCCAAACGACTACAACATGACCGAAGACGATTGGATTATTGGCCAAACAAGCATAAAGCTTAGGGTCCTGATAAATAATGGCATTTTTAAATGGTTTTGGTAAAAAATCTTTCATAATTAAATAATAGCATTTATAGAGCTTCAACACAAAAAATATACCGGTGCTGAAAAAGAATAAAATAACGCTAATTAAAACCATCGCACCTAAATTAAAAAACCGCTGGGCTAACGCCATGCGGTCTTAATGAGACATCATAGTTCTTAAAGAATCACAGCATTCCTTCTTTGTCGAATGCTTCACCGGGCAGCCAGATTGAATTATTCCCGTCTTTACGGAAAACAGCCGCCTCACCGATTCCACGGAGTATATACTCTTCGTCACTACCCTCAATCCAGCAGCCTTCCGGCAAACCAACGACCTGCCAGTCAAGATTATGAAGTATCACCTGGCGGATACGCTCTTCCCTGGTTTCACCCATATGTTTTTCCACTAACGCCCCGGGGACAAAGTGCGGATTGATTTGGAATGGGATTAAGCCGAATCCTCGGGTTTCCCTTACAGGATAGACGGGGCACATGTCATTAGTAGTAATCATAAAACTGCAGGCCATAACTGTACCGGCGCTAGCACTGACATACTTCCATTCTCCGTTTCTGACTTTTTTTGCGATTGCTTCACGGATGTTAATCACTTGGGGGCTGTTAGCCAACAGCCAGGTGTTGCCACCGCCAACGCAAACAGCGCAGATCGTTTCGTCACCAAGGAAGGAGACAGAGTGTCCATAAGTGTGCATGCCAACAACCTCATATCCGAATTTGCCGAAACGTTCTGAGATTATTTTGGTATAGTCGTCATAATCTCCGTCGGCATTGGCAGATGGAATGAAAAGAACTTTATTGTGTCCTTTTTCCGGCGTACCAAGAAAATTTCCCAAAGGACCAAGGCAATGATCCCAAAAACCGCTCCCTTGATACTTGGAGCTACTGATCAGAAATAGTTTCTTCATCTTTTTAATTTTTAAGTTAAATGGATCTCAGAATATATATGATATTTCAAGGTGCGAAGTTATCGTAAAAATATAACATCTCTATTGCCTTTTTGTCAACGCGTTTTATCCCTGCCAACCATCGTCTATGTTCTTATTAAAAATTATTAAAAAGATGAAAAAGATTTAAAACAAGACACCTGTTTTCTGAAAATCAAAAAGGATGCCAGGCATCCTTTTATAATTTGTCTAAACTAAAAACCATATAAACCTTTTCTGCTTTAGGGTCATAAAGCATCCGCTCCTTCCCTTTTCTCCAAATTTGGAGATGGGCCCAGGTCTGGTTAGAGTTTTTCCAATCTTCTTTTTTTAATTCCTCGCTGGTCACTTTACGACTTTTTTTCATTTTATTTATTTTTTTGGTTTTTTTATTACTAGATTATCTTAACTTCTTAAATTTAGGCTATTCAGATAATCTAGCAAATTTTTATAAAGATCAATATAAAAATATAACAAAAAAAATATAACACAGAGTCATATTTTTATCAATATGGCCACAATAGTTCAGTAGTTCAGTACCCTGGAAATACCAAACAAGAAAAGAAAACCCCCCGAGAAGGAGGGTTTTGTTTTTTAGACCAAGCTGACTTGCTCTAGGAGGAATTTTATCAAAGTTAGGACTTTGATCAAAATCTCTGTAGCCAAGTCGCTCAGCTCCGAAGGAAGGAACCATTTCAGGACAACCATGATGGTCAGGATTGCCAAGAAACTGTTAAATAATCGCCACATATGGTTGATTATTTAGGAGTCAGATGTTCAAATATCTGACCCCCGACATATTAGATGTCGTTGATATCGTTTCTCCGGTTCCTTTCGGTTTTTAAAATATTTTCAAAGAACAGATAATTATACCAGCTATCATTATTTTTGTCAATAGGAAAAAAATCGTATGATAAAATCGCTACTTTTTTCTAATTGAGGAATGGCTCTTAAAACTCCTAATAATTCTTTTTATGACCTTCTTTAACATAAACAACCAAAGTTCTGTTACACAGAAAGAAAAAATAAATAACGAAATTATCATTAAAATTACCGACGACCAAATAAAATATTTGTGAAATACCCCAAATTTTATGTTGCTATCGGTCATTAATATTGCTATGACGGGAAAAAACGAGGAAACGAAAAGCCCCTCTATTAAACTCTGTATCTTTCTTTTTTCTTCTTTATTATCTATAAAGCTCTCCTTATAACTAATAAAAAACACAGCGTAAGCCAGGGCCACGCCCAACACAGATAATAACAGGTTCGAATTGCCTTTTGTCAATTCAAACGAAAATTCTTTTAATATAGTAGCAAAGATTAAAAAAACAATAATAAAAATTACAAAATATTCAAATTTCGAATTATCTACAAGAAAATTAAATTTGGCTATTAGTTTTTTCATGCCGTAAAAATTTAATAACTTTCCGCCCATAAGTTATTTTCTAATAATTTTTCGTAAATCAGAAAACCCGTAAATTTTATTACGTGCATTATCCGGAGTAAGATCTTTTATAATATTTAGTTCAACAAATTTTTCAATTACTGAATATAATGTTTGGGTATTCGAAATGCCAGAGTAACTCTTAATAGAGCGCACCATAAAGGTTGGCTTAATAAAAATCGCGTCCAAAAATGAGTTAGCGTATATAGAACCAACCTTTGGCATTATCTCTTTCAGAGATTTATATAGTTTTTCTATTTTCCCTACACGATCAAGGGTAATTTTTGTCTGCTCATAGACAGCGTCAAGGAAGAAACTTATCCATGGCAGCCAATCTTCTTTCTCACTAACATCTCGCAATAGTCCATAATAAACATCGCGGTGTTCTTCAAGATATTCGCTGATGTAGATATTAGGATAAGAGGTAACTTTGTTTTCATACAAAAACAATGGAACAAGTAACCTGCCCACGCGTCCATTTCCATCCATAAAAGGATGTATGGCCTCAAACTGATAATGAGCAATAGCGATCTGAATAAGGGGGTCCAGCACATCCTTAGCATTAATATACTTTTCTAAATTAGAAAACAAACTAGGAATATGTTGTGGTTCTGGCGGAATAAACGTCGCTTGCTCGATAGTGGCACCATACGGGCCGATGTAAACTTGATTCTTTCGAAATTCACCAGGATTCTTATTCTTACCCCGGACAGAACTTAAAAGTATCTTATGCAAGTCTTTGACTACATTCTCGGCAATCGGTCTCTTTTCTAAAAATTCTTTTCCTTTCTTTATCGCTAAACGGTAATTAAAAATCTCTTGATAATCTTTTTCACTTTCGTTTTCTTCTGATTTTATATCTTTAGCGTCATATAGCAGAACCTCATCTAAAGTTGCTTGAGTTCCTTCAATTTTAGAACTTAAAACAGCCTCTTTCGTTGCAAAAGAGCGTTGAATAATATCGGGGTTTGGTAATCTTTTTACCGCTTCATCATAACGGGCAACCATATCTCTCGCCCTGATTATTTTGATAAATACAGAGGAATACTCTAATTTAGGCGGTAAAAATGGGGGGATAAATGACTTTTTTGGCATATTTTTAGCTTAATTCTAATTGATAGAATTATAGCAAATATTATTCTAGTTTACAAGTATTTACTAGAATAAGACTTTTACATATTCCAGGCATTATAATATGGGATGTTTTTATTCTACTGATTAGCTTGGATAAATTAAAAACCCTGAAACTGTTTTAGCCTCAGGGTAAAAATTCCGCATCTCATAGCAATATCTACTGACGAACTTTTGTGTTACCGCTATCTTCACCATCACAATTACCATCAATACAAATAAATTTTCCGACAAATAAAGTATCATAAGCGGAGGGGGTTACATAATATGTTCTTATAATAGTATCGCCACTAACGCCAACGCCACTCACTGTTATGCACCAATCCTCATCATCATAAAATGTAAACGGGATAAGAGTTATTACCTTGCCTGTACAGACAGGCATTAACTGGGTATAGGTTCGCGATGGTTCATACCACATATCAATGATTTTGCCGTTTTTTTGTTTTTCGCAAGATAAAAAAATAAAGACGCAAAAAACACAAAAAAATAAAAGATATTTTTTCATTTTATATAATTTTTAAAAGTTCAACAATCAATTTTAACCATCAAAAAAGTATACCATATGTATACTTTTTTGTCAATGGCTCCGCAATGGTTCAGCACCTTGGAAACACTTAGCCCATAAAGTGGTATAATCAGG